>JBAPQU010000316.1:0-5600 GCA_049280795.1 Candidatus Sulfotelmatobacter sp. | reverse complement strand
GAGAAACGTGTGGATCAGGGTTTCCAGGTGCTTGGACCGGATGGTAGGCAGCCTCACCACTCGCATGCCGTTGTGTTGTTTCCCCGGCGGAGTAAAATACGTCCTGCAATAGACCGTGACCTGGTGCCCCATCCCTGCCAAGCGCTTTCCCAGTTCTTCGTAGTAGGTTTCGATTCCGCTGTACTTCGACACGACACCTCGACCACCGATGAACGCAACCTTGAGCCTCGGTTTTAGGAACTCTTCACGCGCAAGCGAGTTGCTGTCTGGCAAAGCCGACGGAAACCGAAGATGTTTGAGCGGAACGAAGTCGTGGCTTTCCACCCGCCCGCTCGTAGTTCGTGCTGAATCCGGTGTGGGTCGTGGATTCCGCGTCCTCTCCTGTCTGCGATTGATCGCAGAAGATTTCGTTCGGTCGGCCAGCCGCTCATACAAACTCACGAGAGCCGCATAGTGCTCCTCAGGAGCATTCCGTTGCCGCACTTGCTCCCGACCGGCGCGCCCCATTTTGTCCGCCAATTCCGGTTGTGCACTTAGAAAGCGGATAGCCGACACCAACTGATCCACATCGCCCGTTCGGTACAATAGTCCCGTCTTCCCCGCATGTACCAATTCCCGCCGCGATCCCAGGTCTGTAGCCACCACGGCTCGCGCTTCCGCGTAGGATTCAAGAATGGTCTTGCCCAGTGTTTCGTAGGCATGTGACGGCAACACGGTAAAGCGCGAGTTGGCAATCGCGCGCTTCAGGTCCGTTCCCGCCAGGTGGCCAGCAAACTCGACATTGGCCAACCCTAACGAGGCCGCGAGTTGTTCCAACCTGCCGCGCTCCGGTCCCTCCCCCGCAACGATTAGTCGGAGATTCGGCAAGCATTGCATGGCGCGCAACAAATCATCTACGCCTTTTTCCGGCGACAACCGGCCAAAATAAAATAGCGGAGCGTTTTCTGCGGTCCGAACAGCGGCGTCCTTAACTTCCTGAAAATGGGAAAGAACTTCAAACTTAGCTGGATCCCATCCATGTTCGACAAACTTGTCTCTTACAAATAGGCTGGGTGCCAGGAAACAATCCACGCATTTTTGATATGTGCCTAACCATTTGTGAACGTAAGCCTCGGCCACCAGCGTGAGCCGCTCGCCCCATCCCGGATAGCACTTCTCTTTCAGCGCGTGCCAGAATTCGCCACCCTTGCATGCCTCGCACGTTTCTCCGCGCGATACCAGGTTGTAGTTGGGGCACAGCACTTTGAAATCGTTCAGGTGATATACAACCGGAACCTTTTGCGCCTTCAGCTCCCACAAGATCGACGGCGATAAATGGTGGTAAATGTTCCGCACATGAGCCACGTGCGGCCGGAAGTCGGCGATCATCGCCCGAATGCGAAGCCGTGCCTCGTGCGAATAGATCGCGTGCGCGGCCAACTGTGTCTTGTGAATCCATCCGCTTTGCTTTTTGAAATCGATGTGGGGCATGAAATGGTGGTCGTAAGGAGTGGGCTGGCCGCGGGGATCGGTCATGGAAAACAGGGCTGCATCATGTCCCTTGGAGCGCATCAGTTCCATGGTTCCGAAAAGGTAGGTTTCGGTGCCGCTGAAGGCGTAGTTATATTTGTTGCAAAACAGTATCCTCATGCCGAGGGCTCCAATCCTCACTTGCGAATTTCTGAGTAGCGAAATCCTGTGTCGCCGAATTTTCGAGCGCGAAATCATGGGGTGCGAAATTATGTATTGCGAAATCCGAGTCGGCGATGAGTTGTAGAAACCGTTCGCCGAAGTGGGTCAGATTTTTTCTGCCGTTAAAGTTGTGAAGGACTTGCAGCCTCGCTGCGTGCCGGATCCAGTCCAGCCGGCTCACTGCACAGCGATCTTCCGAGCACACCAATAGATCGATGAAGAGAACCCTGGCGACGAAATCTTCCAACGCTCCGGGCGTATAGAGGAATCCCGTTTTTCCCGGAATGACGATCTCTGGAATTCCCGTAATTGCGGGTGCAAGCACCAGCCGGCTCCGGACCATCGCTTCCATCAGGACCAGCGGAATCCCTTCGCTGCGGCTGGTAAGCACCACCGCATCGGCCCGCTCGTAGAGAGCATCCATCTGCGCCCGACCGACATGGCCGAGCAGCGTGATCCTTTCTTCCAGTTGGTTTTGGCGAATCAGAGATTCCAAACGCCGTCGCTCCGGGCCCTCGCCGGCAATCAGGCACTGAAAGTCGAGCCCACCCTCGCGCAGTCGAGCGCAGGCACGAACCAGAAATGCGTGATCTTTCACAGCGTGCAGGCGTCCGACGGCCAACAAGGTCAGACGGTGGCGCTCACTCTTGCGAATCGTCACTGCAGTTTGCGCGCTTACTACATCGTCTACGCCCAGCCGGGACACGATGATTTTCTGAGGATCAATCCCCGGAAAGTGTTCCAGAATGTAGCGGCGGTTATAGTCCGAGATTGTGATGCAGAACTGGCAATTCTTCAGCTTCGTGTCGAGATAGGCGCCATCGATCAGCAGGTCGGACCCATGCAGCGTCAGGCTAAAATCGACTCCCAGCAGCGCGGCCGCTGCCATCGCAATCCACGACCCGAAATAGCCGTGATGCACGTGAATATGATCAACTCCGCGCTTCTGCAGCAGCACTGCGTAATAAGCCCCCAACCAGGTCTGCAGCAACGCTTTCATGCGACGCCGCGGCGATTCTTTCCCGCTCAGGAGCACGCGCTTTGCCAGAGAGGCAATCCGTTTCCAGCGCCAGATTGCGAGACCGAGGGCGCGCAGAAGAATCAACATTCGCAGCGGGTAAAGGCAGAGAATCTCTGACTCGGGATCGGCGCCAGACGATTTTTGCAAGCTCGCATCCAGCTTTCGGACACTGCCAGGGATCACCTTCACTCCGCGTCTTCTGAGTTCCTGGATTTCCTCGTCCACATATGGCTCGACCGCTGCCGGAAATTGATTCGCGAGATATGCGACCGTGAGCATGGAATCGGAGTACAGATTCGAGGAATCGATTAATGATTGGCGACGACAGATACGGGAAGAGAACGATCCGGATTGCGTTCAAAATCTGTTGCTGCGCGCCGCTGCTGCGCGGCCAGCATTCCGGCCAGGGTAAACAGTAGTCCGTTCACAAACTGATAGTTCATAACGACGAGCGCTGCATTCACCCAATAGATACCCAGCAAAACCGGCCAGAGAAGATGGAAGTCGCGATTAAGCAGGCCCGCGTTTTCAGATTGCGGAACCGTACCCCAGCCGAGCCTGAGAAGCTCCCACATCAACCAAACATAGAGCGCTAAACCGAAGACACCGTGCTCCACCAGCAGTTCCAGGTAGGTATTGTGCGGATACAGTTCCGCTTCCTTGTAGCCGCTGACGTGCCGCGCCAGTTCGGCGGGCATTTGGTTCACTCCCCATCCGGTGAGAGGTTTTTCCAGAAACATCTGCCAGCCACCGGCGTAGACCGCCTCGCGAAAATCGACCGGGCCGGATTCGAACATGCGATCCGAAAGTGCGCGCCGCTGATCCTCAAAGCTGAGCGCGATCAGCAGGCCTATCGCTCCCATCAACGCCACGGCAACGCACATGCGGCGAAGCTTCCGATTATTCGAGCGCAGGATGAGAACCCCGACACTGGCCACGAACGAAAGCCAGACGGCGCGGGTCATGGTCGCCAGAATCGCAACCGGCACGGACCCGAGCAGCACCACAGCTTTCAGCCCGCGAATTCTTCCCCGCAAAAAAGCGTGCAGCGCCAGCACACCCAAAAGATTCAGCGAGACCCCATTTGCCACCGCTTGCAGCAGCGGTCCTCGCGCCCGGTCGGCGTGGTAGCCCAGGCTTTCATCGAGGATAAAGCGCGGAAAGATCAAGGACTTGGCGCCTACCATGAATGCGATCGAGGTGAAGCATAGATACGCCAGCACCACGAGAGCGAAAACTTCAAACCGCCGCAATCGGCACTCCTCTTGAAATACCAACCCCGCGAGATGAAACAGCGCGAACGGCACAATGAATTTTGCCGCCAGCAGACACCCGGTCTCGTTATCGAATGGTTGCCCTATCACGCTGGCAACGGCCAGGAGAGTCAGCCCGATCATCGGGCACGTCGCTCGCTCTATCACTACGAGCTTCTGCCGCATTACGACCGCTCTTCCCGCTACGCCAAGTACCAGCAGCACAAACGCCACGCGATCGATTTCGTAAAAAGGCACATCCGGGTGGCGCAGCAGCATGGCTGTGAGAGCGGCGAGGAACAGTAACGTCGGCGCGGCTATCAGCGCCTGCAACAGGCGCAGCCACATCTGAAGAACTGTGCCAGCAGCTTCGCCTGCCCAAGCCGCGGGACGCACGATTCCGGTCGAGGCGGACGCCATCAGTCCCCACTCCCGCGCAGCACTTCGCCTGCGGTCTTCAGCAGAATTCTCATATCCATGCTTAAGCTCCAGCAGTGGATGTATTCCATATCCAGGTTCATTCCGACCTGAAAGGACGGATCACGCCGGGCCGTCACCTGCCAAAGTCCCGTCATCCCCGGGATCACATCCAGCCGCGGCAAGTGCTCGATCGCGTATGCGGAAACATCATCGAGAGTATGGGGGCGCGGTCCAACCAGGCTCATCTCGCCCTTCAGCACATTCAACAGTTGCGGAAGCTCATCCAGACTGTAACGGCGCAGAAACCGGCCGATGCGCGTGACTCGCGGGTCGCACGCAATCTTGAAAAATGGGCCCGACCTCTGATTTCGTTTCCGCAGTTCTTCTTTTCGTTTGTCCGCATCTCTCACCATGGTGCGAAACTTGTAGCATCGAAATGGCTTGCCCTTATGCCCCGCGCGCATCGCCGTATAGAGCACAGGCCCGGGCGAGCCCAGCTTGATGAGAATCGCGATCAGCGCCAGTGCCGGCACGATAAAGATCAGTGCGACCGTCGCTACAACGATGTCCAGCACGCGTTTCACCAGTCGCGCAGCCCACTCGGGTTCTCGCGGTTTCTGCGCTGGATGGGAAAAAGAAGCAGACGACACTGGATGGGCCTCAGACCAATTCCAACTCATATCCCGTGATCTCAATTGCCAGCGAGCGCTGGATCGACTCAATCGAAATCACCATTTTCCCTTTTTCGTTTTGCAGCAGCAGCCCTTCCAATCCGCACAGGCATCCACTGCGGACGCGCACCCGCTGTCCCGCCTTTACGAAAGGGTGCATGGAAAAAAGCCCTTTCTCCCGCAACAACAGTTGGAGATCTTCAATCTGCTTCGGCGGCACGGCAACTACGGTCCCGCCAAAGCTGACGAAGCCGGTGACTCCCACTGTTTTCAAGACTGACTGCCTTGCCTCCCGCGATTGATCGATGCGCACGAACGCATACCCCGGGAACAGTGGAATCGTCACCATTTTTTTCCGGTCGCTCCACGTATGACGTTCGGTCCGCATGGGAAGGTAGACTTCGCAGCTTTTTTGATTAAGTTGGGCAGCGGCTTTTTTTTCGAAGCGGTAGCGCACCTGAATGGCAAACCACTGCGGCGGGGACGCATCGACCACTCGCAACCGCAAATCTTGCGCCAAACCGGCGGCTTTTGCCGCCGCAAACCCATAGCTACCGCTCAGTG
>JBAPQU010000315.1:0-3401 GCA_049280795.1 Candidatus Sulfotelmatobacter sp. | reverse complement strand
AACAACTCCATCGCGTGCCAATACGGAGTCGAGATGATCGCCTTGCCCGCTCCCAGCGCGTACGCCAGCGTCCCGGAGACGACCTGCGCTTCGTGGCGGTAGGGAGTGATATAGATGTCAGCTGCGCCGATGAACTCGGCCATTTCCTCAGGACTGGCGAAGCGATTGTGGAATATTACCTGCGATTCGACTCCCAGTTCCTTCGCTAGAGCCTCCAGGCTGGTCCGATACTTGTCGCCCTCGCGACGAAGGATGTGAGGATGAGTCGCACCCGCGACGAGATAGACCACATTCTCATGCCTGGACAAAATTTGCGGCAGCGCCTGGATCACGTTCTCAATTCCCTTGTTCGGTGAGAGCAGACCGAACGTAAGCAGCACGGCCTTCCCTTCCACGTTGAATCGGTCCTTGTAAAAATTTGGGTCGAGAAAGGGCAGGTCTGGAACGCCGTGAGGAACCATATCGATCTTGCTGCCCGGCACCTTAAAAATTTCCTGCAGAAACTGGGAAGACAACTGGCTCATGACAATCAGACGGTCCGATAACTCTGCGATTTCTTCCATCACCGCCAGTTGGTTGGGATTGGGTTCGCGCAGAACCGTATGCAGTGTGGTGACCACGGGCATCTTCAGGCTGCGCAGCAAATGCAGAATGTGGCTTCCGGCCGCGCCTCCAAAGATTCCATACTCGTGCTGGAGACACACCATGTCGATGTTGTTGAAGTTCAGAAATTCGGCAGCTTCCTGGTATGAGGCCAAATCGTCCTGAGGCAGCGACCATCGCACCCGCGAAGGATAATCGTAGCCCTGGTCGGTATCGTTCACCGGGAGCGCCATCAAGCGAGCGGTCCCATACTCCGTGGCAATGGCCTCGCACAGGTCGGTGGTAAACGTAGCGATGCCGCAGTGGCGGGGAAGATAGTTGCCGATCACCGCAATCCGGCTGGGCAGAGACGGCTTCGATTGCGCGTGGCCGCGCAAGGAGGGAACTACGTCCCGCACGCGGGGGTGGGAGCTAACGACCTCCAGGATGTGCTTGGGAAGCAACGTATTCGGAAGCGACATTTGTGCCTGACTTATGAGCAAGGAATTGCAATAGACCACACTTCACGGTGGGAGGCAAGCGCTGCGGCCGATGCAAAACCTGCCTCTCGTCAGTATTGAACAAGATTGATTCGCGGACTGATCAGAATTGACCAGTGTGAGAGTAGACGATGATGCATCATGCGGCTATGAAAGCGCCAAAGGATCCGACCATGGCCGTTCGTTGCCCTACCTGTGGAGCTAAAGTCGGCGAAAAATGCGAACTCAGCACCGGCCAGCCGCGTACCTCGCCGCATCGCGACCGACGGTTGGCTGCCCTGGAACAGTAGAGGAAGCACACCACTAGCCTTCGGGCTATGGGACAATAGTGAGCAAAATTGCTCACTTCCAGTACCGCGCCAAGGCCTATAATCCTGCATCTATGAAATCGTCTGCGGCCTTAAATGCAAACCGCGGATTCGACCCCGACATCTTCCTCGCGACGATAGGCGATGGCAGGAAGATTCTGCTTGTGCCCAAAAAACAAGCGATTTTCGCGCAAGGGGACGACGCGGATTCCGTTTTTTACATCCAGAAGGGCAAAGTGCGGCTCACCGTCGTATCGCAGGCGGGCAAGGAAGCAACGATTGCTATTGTGAGCGAGCGGAATTTCTTTGGCGAGGGTGCCCTGGCAGGCCAGGTCCTGCGCATGGGTTCGGCCGCGGCCATGACGGATTGTGACCTTCTCCGGGTGGAAAAGAAGGCGATGATGGATGCCCTGCACCGCGAACACGCGCTTTCCGATATGTTCGTGGCGTATCTGCTGGCGCGCAATATCCGCTATGAAGAAGATCTGGTCGACCAACTGTTCAATTCCAGCGAAAAAAGGTTGGCGCGCGTCCTTTTGTTGCTGGCTCATTTCGGCAAGGAAGGAATTCCTGAAACTGTGGTACCGAAGATCAGTCAGGAGACCCTGGCTGCGATGGTCGGAACCACTCGTTCGCGGGTGAGTTTTTTCATGAACCGCTTCCGCAAAATGGGTTTCATTGATTATGCCGGAGGAGTAGAAGGCGCTCTGCAGGTGCATAGCTCGCTCCTTAATGTAGTTCTACACGATTGAGCGCCTCCACGAGTGCGGTCGGACCAGTAAACCCAGCCAACGCATTCCAATAGCTCAAATGCGCGCCACTTTATCGTAAAGAGAGCGTTTTTGCTCAGACTCGCCTACGGTGTTCACGGTAGTGTGGGTTATCAGAAACGGAGGCCCAGGTTATGGCCCCGAACCCTAAAGATCAAAAATGGTATGACCTCGCAGAACAACTAAGTACGGAAATGGACCCAGCGAAGCTAATGGCTCTTGTAAGCCAGCTTTGCGGCGCCTTGGATGAGCGCATGAAATATCGTTCAGTAGACAGCACTGGCGAAGGGACTTGCAATGCCGATTGAAGCGAGTAGTGTCTGAAATCACATTTCAGCCACTACCTGAAGCGACCTCTGAGCGCCTTCGCCACGAATCCGATGAGTTGCTGGCAACGGCAGCCAAGCTGATAGAACACGCGGAAATCCTCAAGTCGCACGCGGCCGAATTGCGCAAGCAGATAGCGCAGCTAGATCGCTCCAAACAGAAAAAACCCTAGCAACGCACTATTAGGACACCACCCGTTTTCAAGACTTGAAGAAGCGATCCTGCCATGCCCGCTCCCGCCGGGCTCGTGAGCAATTTTGAGCAGATTCTTGCAAAGCCATCCTCTATAACTGACAATCATGGCGACCAACCCAACTCTCCTGTGCATACACCCGGATCCGGAGCAATTGTGTTCATTGCAAGAGAATGGGTACCGACTGTTGACCGCAACTAATGGCCTCGATGGCCTACGATTGTTTGCCTCCCAGCCCGTGGATGCGATTGTGCTCGATTACCAGCTCAGCCTGTTGGATGGCGCACTGGTTGCAAATGAAATCAAGCGAGTCCGACCGGCGATTCCCATCGTCATGGTAGCTGACGATCTGGAATTACCTTATGATGCTTTGAACTCAGTCGACGCGCTGGTCACGAAGGCCGACGGCGCTCACTTCCTGTGGGCAACCGTTCACTTTGTATTAAATGTGAAACCAGCCCAGAATCGCAAAACAAAGCGCCGGCCGCGAGCTCTAAACCGCTCGCTTTAAACTGCGCGACGGCCGCTCACCAGGTTAATCACTAAGACCACCAACGCTACCACCAGCAACAGGTGGATCAGACCGCCGGCCACGTGGAGGCTGAAACCGAGAAGCCAAAGAATCAGAAGCACAACGAAAATTGTCCAAAGCATAGAGTTTCTCCTTTTCTCATTTCTAGAGTCTTGAGGTCTTGACTTTCGTCACCTAGGCGTTTCCGAA
>JBAPQU010000314.1:0-4742 GCA_049280795.1 Candidatus Sulfotelmatobacter sp. | reverse complement strand
AGGCTGCCGCACCAGCGGTTGAATCTGCGTGTACAGCCCTGGTGTAGACATATACAAAGGATGTCCGCGCCGGTAAATATGCACCTCGATCGGATCGACGTTCGATCCCGGCATCAGCTTCTGATAGTCGTGCAATACGTTGGCAGCAATCTTCCGCGCGCCGATTTCGTTCAACAGATAGCCACGGTCTTCTTCTTTCATCGGCGTGTAACAACTAAGAATGTTGAACTTCTGCTGATAGCCCGGCTGCTTTTGAATTACCCAGTCAGCGACCACGATGTCGGTAAAAGTATTGCCGGGACACCACGTGTCGTAGCCGTGATTGAACACCGGCTTATCGAAAATCAGATTCACCACGGGATACGGAATGTAGCGAATCTGGTGCATGGCGTCGCTCTGTTTGTCGGGCAGTCCGTCGACGATGCGGAGCGTGATGAACTTCGGCGTCGCCATGATCACGGCCTTCGCGGCAACCGTTTTCAATTCGCCGCCCAGCATGTAAGTCACCTGCACTTCATCTTTTTCGGAGACAACAGCGACGGTGGTTGCACCGGTCTGCATGCGGTCTTTGTGTGTCGATTGCAAAATATCCGACAGCTTTTTGGTGACCGCGCCCAATCCGCCGGGCCAGGTGTAACGATCGTCAGTCCGGCTCTCCTCGCCCATCTCATGCAATGTCTCGATAGCCAGTGCAGCGGCCGTATCTTCGCTGGCCGCTCCCCAATTCGATGGCCCAAAGTTATCCCACCACTGCTTGAGCTCGGGTGGATATCCCTTTAGAAAATCCGTAAACGGCTTCTCGAAAAGTTCTTTGTCACGTTTCTTCACATCGATGGCCAGCATTTCTTTCTTGAACTTCTTGAAGCTCTCGCGAACCGGCGCGGGATAGGGCAGTTTATTGAGGCCGTCGCCCCAGGTATCGAGGATCAACTCGCCGTGAATGATGCTCGCATCCGAACTGTTGATGGGCAGCGGCTCAAGGCCAATTTCCTTCGCGAAGGGAAATGCGTATTCATCCTTGGTTAAGAACGCCGAACCCGTGGCATAGACGCTGCCTTCATACTCCATCTCATACGCATTACCGCCCCAATGCGGCTCTTTTTCCAGCAGCAGGAAATCGCGGTGCCGCAAACGATAAGCCGCCGTCAACCCGCTCACGCCACCGCCCACAATCACCACGTCATGCCGCGCCGAGGCCGGGGGCCGCGTGAACACCTTGCCGTCGCGGACTTGATGGCAGATGCGGTTATCCTCGCCGTCCACATCCGCGCCGTGATTTTTCTGCGCGTCATTTTTCTGCGCGTCATTTTTCTGCGTTTGCGCCGTCACCAGCGATAGATCGATCGGACAGCCCGCGGTCACCGCTCCTGCAACTACGAACTTGATAAAGTCCCTGCGATTTGCACTCATCTTGTTTCTCCCTCCGCAACACTCTCGCCGCGCATACGCAAGCGGTACCACAACACAATTGCCACCAGTGAAAAGACGAAAATAATGGTAGACACTGCATTGATCTCCGGCGTGATGCCGCGCCGCAGCCTGCCCCAGATTTCCAGTGGTAACGTGTTATCGCGGCCGATCAGAAAAAAGCTGACCGCAATCTCATCCATCGACAGAGTAAAGATGAGCAACGCCGCCCCGATAATCGGCAGCTTCAGATTCGGCACCGTGATGCGCCAGAACGTTTGCCAGTAATTCGCACCCAGATCGAGAGAAGCTTCTTCCTGCGCTCGATCGAGCTTCTGCAATCCCGCGAAGACTTCGGTTGTGGCCACGGAAATCAAGGCGGTCCCGTGTCCCAGCACGATGGTCATCAGGCTGAGCTTCGTCCCCATTACGTTGAACAGCATGAGCAACGAGAGTCCCGTGATAATTCCCGGAAGAATCAGCGGCAGCAGCACCAATCGCCGGAACAACGCCTTGCCCGGAAATTGCGCGCGTTCAAGTGCGAGTGCCGCCGGCACTCCGAAGGTCAAGGCGATCACCATCGCCGCCAGAGCCACTTGCAAACTGTTGAGTACCGAATCCCAGATGGGGCCGTCGGCAAAAAGCGTGCGATACCAATCGAGCGTGAGATGATGCGGCGGGAAACCGCCCACGCCTTCTCCGTTGAACGAATAAAGAATAAGGACGGCGATCGGCAAATAAAGGAAGGCGAATACTGCAACTGCATGACCGAGCAACCAGCGTGAGCCGGAAACTAATTTCGCTTCACTCACGAGAAGCTCCATTTCTTTTCCAGCCGCTCGGAAAAAAACAGCAGGCTAACCACCAGCAGCAACATGCAGAACGAAATGGCCGCGCCCAGCGGCCAGTTGTAAGCGGCGCCAAACAAGCTGACCACAATGTTCGAGATCATGATGCCGCTTGGCCCGCCGAGCAGCAGAGGTGCAAGAAAATCTCCCAGGCTCAGCACAAAAGCAAACGTTGCTCCTGCCACCACTCCCGGAATCGAGAGCGGAAAAATCACTTTCCAAAATGTTTGCCCCGGAGTCGCGCCCAGATCATGCGACGCTTCCACCAGATTGCGCGGAATATGTTCGAGCGCCGCGTAGATCGGTAGGAACGTAAACGGCGTATAGATATGAGTTAGCGTCAATACCACGGCAAACGGGCTGTACAGCAGGAACTCCAGCGGATGCTTCGTTAAGTGGACGTACTGCAGCAATGTATTCAGAACGCCCTCGGAGCCTAGAATTGTCTTCCACGCATACGCCCGCACTAAATAGCTGACCCACAGCGGGATGATCACCAATTGATACAGCAGGTCTTTCTTTCTTCCTGCGTAGAAAGAAAGAAAATACGCCAGCGGATATCCCAGTACTAAAGAGAAGATCGTTACCCGCGCCGCGATCCACATCGAGCGCAGCAGCGTCTGCCAATAAACATCGACTTGCAGTAGCTGTGCGTAATTCGAAAAATTCCAGGAATGCACGATCGTCTGCGATTCCGATACCGACCAGAAGCTGTAGCAGAACATGAGCAAATACGGCAGCAACAGAAACACCGTTACCCATATGAGAGGAGGCAACGTGACCGCCGCTTTGTAGGATCGAGAAAACATTTAGATTCTTTCTGGAGACTCGCGCACCAGCACCGCATCAGCCGAAGAGAACTCCAGTTCAACCTCATCCAGCGTTCCGCTGCTGCCCGGAGTCCGCACCACCAGCACCGTTCCGTCGCCGCATTCCACGCGAATCAACTCCGTCGCCCCATGAAATGCCTGATGGCGCACTTTTCCGCAAGTTCGCACGCTGCCGGCTGTTGCAGCGCTTGCCGCCGTCAGATAAATGTTCTCCGGTCGCAGCGAAAACAGCGCGGGCCCATCCGGCAAAGCTACCGGCCAAGTCAGCAAGCCGCAGCGCACCACTCCTGCTCGCACTGCGCCCTTCAACAGATTCGTGTGTCCAATAAACTGCGCTGCATAGGCGGTTGCGGGCCGACCATAAATTTCCCGCGGCGTAGCCACCTGCTCCAGTTCACCCGAGCGCAGGAGCGCAATCCGATCCGACATCACCATTGCTTCTTCCTGATCGTGCGTGACAAAGATGAACGAAATGCCTACTTCGCGCTGCAGCGATTTCAACTCCACTTGCATCTGCCGCCGCAAATTCGCATCCAGCGCGGAGAGTGGCTCATCCAGCAGCAACAGCCGCGGACGATTCACCAGCGCCCGCGCCAACGCAATCCGCTGCTGTTGTCCTCCGCTGATTTTCGACGGTTTCGATTTCGCGTGCGCCGACATCTTTACCTTTTCCAATGCTTCCGACACGCGCGATGCAATCTCCGCGTCGGGCCTTTTTGCCACGCGCAATCCGTATGCCACGTTTTGCTCCACAGTGAGGTGAGGAAACAGCGCATAATGCTGGAACACAGTATTCACACGGCGACAGTAAGGTGGTTGGTGGTCTAATCGCTTGTCTCCCATCCACACTTCGCCTGCACTCGCCGTCTCAAAGCCTGCGATGATCCGCAATAGCGTCGTCTTTCCCGATCCGCTTTCGCCGAGGATCGTGAGAAACTCCCCCTCCGCTACATCGAGAGAAATGTCCCGCAGCACCACGTTCTTTCCAAAACTCTTGGCGACGTTCTGAATTCTGAGCAGGGGCGCGCCGCCCGCAGTGGCCGCAGTCGACGTCACAGCGATCTCAGAATTAGTTATCGATCCCAAAGTTTTCACCAATCTTCATCTATACAAACCTAAAGCCGACGCCCGAAGCCCCCTTAGACTTCGCTCAGGGCAGGCTCCGCCGAGGCCCGGCCTACTGTGCCGCTTTCACTTCGTTCCAAATTTCGTTGTACTTGCCGCGGCGCGGCACATTCTGCCAGAAATAAAGCCGCTTCTGATAGTTGTCCACGTCATCCAGATGCAGGCTCTTCACTTCTTCCGGCGTCATCAACCGCGCAGCTTGCGGATTCGCTGGAGTGTACCCGGTCACGTCCGTTACCTTCTTCTGCGTCTGGGCCTCGATCATGTATTCGAGAAATTCGTAGGCCAACTCTTTATTCTCGCTACCCGTCGTGATCATCAGGTGATCGATCCATCCAGTTGTGTTCTCTTTCGGAATCGTTTCGCCGACCGGAAAATTGACCTTGCGCAGTTGATTGGTCATCAGCGGCCAGCCCATGGCAGCAACCACTTCGTGATTCTGAAAAAGATTCGTCAGCTCCCCGCCCGTCGACCACATCTTGCGAACGTTTGGTTTCAACTCAAGCAACTTCTTCTTCACCGCATCCAGTTG
>JBAPQU010000313.1:0-6186 GCA_049280795.1 Candidatus Sulfotelmatobacter sp. | reverse complement strand
GTCGTGGGTGGAACCGGACTCTATTTGCGTGCGCTGCTTGAGGGGCTTTTTCCTGGTCCGCAACGGTCGGAGGAATTGCGCGAGCGATTGCGTGAGCGAGCGGTGGGGCGCGGTGGATATCTTCATCGTGTGCTGCGGCGGCTTGATCGTGCGGCGGCAGAGAAGATTCACGCTAACGATACTCCGAAGATCATTCGCGCCATCGAAGTTTGCCTGGGGTCGCGGCAGAAGATGACGGAACTCTGGCAAGGTGGGCGCGATCCGCTACGAGGCTTCCGCATTCTGCGGGTCGGACTCGATCCGGATCGGCAAGCTCTCTATGATCGGATTAACCGGCGGGCGGAGAAGATGTTCGAGGCTGGCTTAATCGAAGAGACGCAACGGCTGGATGAGAAGTACGGCGATGCTGCCGGGCCGTTATCGTCGCTCGGCTATAAACAGGCGAGGCAATTCCTGCGCGGAGAACTTACGCGCGAACAGGCAGTACAGGCCGCACAGCAGGCTCACCGCAATTATGCGAAGCGGCAGATGACCTGGTTTCGGCGCGAGCCGGAGGTGCAGTGGCTGCGCGGATTTGGGGATGAGGCGGGGATTCAGCAACTGGCAGTGGCCAAGACTCAGACTTCTATTGCCACGGATTTTCGCAGATGAACACGGATGAAAAGCGCGACACCCTCATTCTTCCATTTCTGCTATCGTTCTGTGCATGTATCGCAAACTTGCGTTCCTACTTCTTACCCTCGCGTTAACCGCTGCCGCAACTGCCAAGGACAAAGACAAGTTTCAGCGCCCCGGCCCTATTCATCCGACCTCCGCAGGCGATAAATGGGCGGATAAGACGCTGCGCAAGTTGAGTGTCGAAGAGAAGATCGGACAGGTGTTTATGATCTGGTGCCGGGCCGGCTTTCTCAATGTGGAGAATCCGGAATACCTGCAATTGCGCGACGCCATCGAGAAGTATCACGTGGGGTCGTTCGCAATGACGGTGCATGTGGATGGACCGTTTCTTCTGCGCAGCGAGCCTTACGAAGCGGCCGAGCTGCTCAACCGTTTGCAAAGTGATTCGAAGTTGCCGTTGATTTTTGCCGCTGATTTTGAGCGCGGCGTTTCAATGCGATTGCTAGGAACTACGGTCTTTCCGCATGCCATGGCATTTGGCGGAGACGGGAAGATCGAAGATGCCGAGGCTTTTGGCCGTATCACGGCGGAGGAGTCGCGCGCGATTGGCATCCACTGGAATTTTTTTCCGGACGCTGACGTTAATTCGAATCCGGTCAATCCCATCATCAACACGCGATCGTTCGGAGAAGATCCCAAGCAGGTGGGCGACATGGTGGCGGCGTATATCAAGGGCGCGCATGAAGGCGGGATGCTGACAACGGTTAAGCATTTTCCCGGGCATGGAGACACGGCGACGGATTCGCATCTCGGCGTCGCCAGCGTCAATGGGGACCGGGCGCATCTGGATTCGATTGAACTGCCACCTTTTCGCGAGGCCATTGCCGCGGGAGTGGATGCGGTGATGGTGGCGCATGTTACCGTGCCTGCGCTTGATCCCGATCCCAACCATGTGGCCACGATTTCTCCGGCGATTGTTTCGGAACTGCTCAAAAAGCAACTTGGCTTCAAAGGAATTGTGGTTACCGACGCGCTCGACATGGCGGGGCTTACTCATCTGTTTGCCAACAACATTGGCCGGGCCGCCGTGGAGGCTTTCAAGGCCGGTAACGATTTGCTGATCATTCCCGCCGATTTTCCGGCTTCCTATAACGCGATGGTGCAGGCGGTTCGGTCGGGTGAAATTTCGCAGGAGCGGCTCGACCACTCCGTGCTGAAAATATTGAAAGCAAAGGCGTCTTTGGGTCTGCAGGATGCGCGCCTGGTGGATGTGAATGCCATTGCCGCGACGGTAGCCAAGCCGGAGAACCTGGCCTTCGGCCAGCAGGTGGCGGATAGCGCGATCACGCTGGTGCGCGACAATGCCAAGGTTTTGCCGCTTAAATCTACTCCCAAAAATCAGGGAACCGCCAAGGGCGTACTTCCGTATACAACACAGGAGGAGACTCACAACCAGACGGTTGCGGTGCTCTTTTCCGACGATGTGCGGACGGAATCCGGGCGCGTTTTCGGGCGTGAATTTCGGGCGCGCATCCCCGATGCGCGCGTGATCTATGTGGATCCACGCATTGCGGCTGGGATGAGCGACGAAGTGCTGAAGGCCGTGAACGATGCCAAGACCGTGGTAGCCGCGGTCTATGTGATTCCGACGGCAGGCAAGGTGGGAAATACAATGGCGATGGCGGATGCGACTGGCGCGCTGTTGCAGCAAGTGCTGGATCGCGCGGCGGAAAAGACAGCCGTGGTTGCGATGGGGAATCCTTACCTGGCGGCGGATTTCCCAAAGATTGAGAATTACATGTGCACTTTTTCCAATGCGAGTGTATCGGAGATAGCCGCAGTGAAGGCGTTGTTTGGAGAAATTGCGGTGCATGGGCATCTTCCCGTGAGCATTCCCAATGTAGCCCGGCGAGGCACGGGATTGGAGCGTCCGGTGCAGGTTGCCGGTGGAGCATCTGAACATGCGCAGAAATAAATTCTCCGCGTTGGTGATGGCTGCGGCCATCCCGCTTGTGTTGTTGCCGGCGTGCAGCATCAATGTGAAGAAGGATGCCAACGGGCAAGACAAGCAGGTGGATATCAAGACACTGCTCGGCGGCGTGCACGTGAGCGATCAGGCGGATGTCGCCGATATAGGGTTGCCAGTGTATCCGGGCGCTCGACCGAAGGAGAAAGATTCCGACGGCAGCGACAAGAGCGCGAATGTAAATATCTCCGGCTTTGGATATGGGATGAAGGTGGTTGCGGTCGAATATGAATCCGATGACGCGCCGGACAAGGTGCTCAGTTTCTACAGAGATCAATTGAAGAAGTACGGCAATGTGCTCGAATGCCACACCTCCAGCGGGAACTGGAACGTGAACATGGGCAAGAATGGTTCGAACGAGTTGACCTGCGAAGGCAGCGGCGGCAACGACATCGAACTCAAGGTGGGCAAGAAGGACGACCAGCACATCGTCGCGGTTCAGCATGAAGGTAAGGGAACGAGCTTCTCGTTGGTTTATGTGCGCGCGCACGGTAAGGATGCGGAGATTTAGGCTCTGCATCTTAGAGTTGTTTTTAAGATCCGTTTTTTAAGACCTCCCGGGAGAAAGTTATGTTTCGTCCAGCCATGCTTCAATCCGCCGCGCTTCGATCGGACGGGTTTCGATCGATTGCATCTCGCCTGGTTCTGGTTGTAGCAGTCGCAGTCGCTACGACACTGGCCCACGCTCAAAAACAAGACAGCGATCAGGACAAGCATCTGGACATTCAAAGTTCGGCGGGCGATCTGCATGTGGGCAACGATGCCGATGCACGGAAGGCCGGATTGTCTCTTTACCCAAGAGCACGGCTTCGGCACGACGAAGAGAACTCGAGTACAGCGAATCTAAGCCTCTTCACACAGGCTTTCGGAGTGAAGCTGGTGGTGGCGAAATATGAATCCGACGATGCTCCCAGCAAAGTCATCGACTACTACCGCGAGCATCTGAAGAAATATGGCAAGGTGCTCGAATGCCACACCAGCGAGCACGGTGGTGGCGCTCACGCCGACGTCGACGATGACAAGCCTTCCAAAGAGCTTAAATGCGATGGTGACAACAAAGGCCCGGTCACCGAGCTGAAAGTGGGAACAGAGAACAATCAGCACGTAGTCGCCATTGAGCCGCATAATGGCGGCACGGGTTCGACTTTCGACCTGGTGTACGTTCACACTCGCGGCAAGGAAGGCGACATTTAAGGCGTGCACATCCGACACACGCCGGTTCCTTGCGCGTGCAACTCATCGTGGGATACCTTCAATCTAGCCAGCTTTAATCCCGGATGGATCATTCCTGCTATAAGTGCGGGCACAGCGTTGATGACGGCAAGCCATTTTGCGCCGAGTGTGGCGCTCCGCAGATTCGGGTTGCCATGCCGGAGGTGCTGGCGCCGGTTGGCGTAGGGAATATCTCGTCAAGTGAGACGCCGGTCTTATCGTTAGATCCAGCCCATAGCTCGGGATCTTTAAGTATTCCCGCTTTCTCCACGAAAATTGAATGGCCATGGGCTCTTCGGGCCTGCGCGGTTGCAGCCTTGATCGCGGCCCTGGTCATGGCAGTGGGCCTGATTGTGCCGTTGCTGGCAGGGTTGGGCGCCGGATTTTTGGCCGTAATGTTCTACCATCGCCGTAACCCAGCCTGGAGCGTCAATGCACGCTCGGGCGCGCGGCTCGGCGCGGTGTGCGGCCTTCTTTTTTTTGCGATATCAGCTGTCATCGAGGCAGTGGCCGTGGCGCTGTTTCACGCCGGTGAACAGGTTCGCCAGAAAGTGCTCGAAGCGCTTCAACAGGCGGCTGCGCGCGCGACCGACCCACAGGTGCAATCCGCGCTCGAAAGTCTAAAGACGCCGGAGGGCTGGGCTGCCATGTTGATTCTTGGGTTGGTGTTTTGGTGCCTGCTTTCGGTTGCCTCCGGAAGCCTGGCCGGAGCCCTGACTGGCGCATTTCTCGGCCGCCGCAACCGATCGTGAGGGATTTCTTTCCAAGGAACCGGCTTGCCGTGGGCCGCGCTGGCCGCGTATGATGCACCGTTTGCCTTCTCACGCGATGAATAAACCGGCGCGCGGTTCACTGCTCGGCATCGAGCATATGGAGGAAAAGGAAATCCTCGGCCTGCTGAAGCTGGCCCGGCGGATGAATCCGCTCAAGGCGCGTCCGTTGTTGCGGAATAAGCGCGTCGTGCTGCTGTTTTACGAAGCTTCCACGCGCACCCGATCTTCGTTCGAGATCGCCGCCAAGTCGCTGGGCGCGACCACCACGCTGGTGCAGTCTTCGGGATCGAGCATTGAGAAGGGCGAGTCCCTGCTCGATACCGGCTACACTCTGCGCGCGGTGGGCTTTGACGCCATCGTGATTCGCCATCCCGCGGCGGGCGCGCCTCAGCTGATGGCGAAGCACCTCGATATTCCCGTGATCAACGCGGGCGATGGCATGCACGAGCATCCTTCACAGGCGCTGCTCGATGCCTTTACGATCCTGAAACACAAAAAATCGTTCAAGGGCTTGCAGGTTGCGATTATCGGCGATATTTTTCACAGCCGCGTGACCCGCTCCAATTGCCATTTGTTGACCAAGTTCGGCGTGAAGATTACGCTCTGCGGGCCTCCGGAGTTTGTGCCGGATGTTTCGACGACTCTCGCTCCTGGTTTGCGCATCACTCGACATATTGAAGAGGCGTTGCGCGGGGCGGATGTGATCATGCTCTTGCGCTTGCAAAAAGAACGGCTCGCCGGCCAGAAGATTCGCCTACAGGACTACATTGCGCGTTATCAGATGACGGCCGCGCGGTTGAAACTGGCGCGGCGGGATGCGATCGTGATGCACCCCGGGCCGATTATTCGCGGTCTGGAGCTGACTGCGGAAGTGGCGGACGGTCCGCAATCGACGATTATTGATGAAGTTCATAACGGAGTTCCGACGCGCATGGCGATTTTGGCGCGGGCTCTAGGTAAGGCGAAATGAGCCACGGATTTTCACGGATCGATTTTTCACAGGTCAATACGGATACGAATGAGTAAGGACAAAGCCAAACCGGGGTCGCTGCTCATTAAAGGCGGCCACTTGATCGACCCGGCGGCGAAGATCAACGCGCCCATGGACGTTCTGCTGCGCGATGGCCGCGTAGCTGAGGTCGCTTTGCCGAATAGGGTGCGTGGCAGCGCGGACGAGAAATTTGATGCGCGTGGTTTGATCGTTGCTCCGGGATTCATCGATCTGCACGTTCATCTGCGCGAGCCGGGGCAGAACTACAAAGAGACGATTGCCAGCGGCACGGCTGCCGCAGCGGCTGGAGGTTTCACTTCGGTCTGCACCATGCCAAACACCGCGCCGGTGGTCGATACTGCGGAGTGGGTGGCGTGGCTGCGGAATCCCGAGCGTGGGGCCGTGGTCAACGTCTTTCCTATTGCGGCAGCGACTCGCAGTTCGCGTGGCGCCGCGCTCACCGATTTTGCCGCGCTGCACCGGGCTGGCGCAGTGGCCGTTACCGACGATGGCAAGCCGATTCTCGATGACGAAATTATGCGCGCGGCGCTGCGGGCTGGCGCGGA
>JBAPQU010000312.1:0-4585 GCA_049280795.1 Candidatus Sulfotelmatobacter sp. | reverse complement strand
TTCAGTTCTTCGACTACATCTGGCCGGCGATGATGCAGATTCGTGACGAGCTGTCCGTGATCCGCTGGCGTTCGAACAACGTATTCTCCTGTCCGGTCGTGATTCGAGTGGCGATCGGCGGATATCTCACCGGCGGCGCGATTTACCATTCGCAATGCGGCGAGAGTGTATTCACGCATATTCCGGGCCTACGCGTGGTATTTCCTTCGAACGCGCTCGATGCGGCGGGACTGTTACGTACCGCCATTCGCTGCGACGATCCCGTGTTGTTTCTGGAACACAAGCGCCTCTACCGCGAGACCTACGGACGCGCGCCCTATCCCGGACCGGAGTTCATGATTCCATTCGGCAAAGCCCGGATCGTGCAGCCGGGTACGGATTTGACCGTGATCACTTACGGCGCGGTAGTGCCGCGCGCTCTGCAGGCGGCGCAGAAACTCGAACGCGAGCACGGCGTGAAAGTGGAACTTATCGATTTACGCTGCTTGAATCCATTCGATTGGGAGACGATCGCCACCTCAGTCGGCAAAACCAATCGTGCGCTCGTAGCCTACGAAGATACTCTGAGCTGGGGCTACGGAGCTGAGATCGCGGCGCGCCTTGCCGATCAGCTCTTCGATCACCTGGATGCGCCGGTGCGCCGCGTCGCCGCCGCCGACACCTTCGTAGCCTACCAACCGATTCTCGAAGACGCCATCCTGCCACAGACCAACGATCTTTTTCGTGCCATGAAAGAACTGGCCGAGTATTAGCAGCCATTCACTCTCGACGATTCGCGCCGCCAGAGTCTTTCGTCTTCGCTATTTTTCTCAATTGACCTCACCTTCCCGCCGTCCTAGAATCAGTCACCGTTTCTTCTGGAGGTACTCAATGACTCCGCTTCTTCGCCGGACCCACGCCTGTGGGCTGCTCTTCGCCTGCGTCTTTTTTCTAGCCAACACTTTCACAGCCCTTGCCCAGATATCTGTCACCACTTATCACAACGACAATTACCGCACCGGCTGGAATTCCAGCGAGACCGTGCTGACGCCGGCCAACGTGAACAGCTCCACTTTCGGGTTGCTGTCCAAAACGGAGCTCGACGATCAAGTCGACGCGCAACCGCTCGTCGTCGCGAGCGTGAACATCACGGCAGGCGCCCATCAAGGGACGCACAGTGTCGTCTATGTAGTAACGGAAAACAACACCGTCTACGCTATCGACGCCAGTGCCGGAACCATCCTCCTGACTCACAATCTCGGAACCCCGGTAAAGATGCCGCTCGGCTGCAACAACAACGGCCCAAACGTGGGCATCAACTCCACGCCAGTCATCGATACCACCAGCAACACATTGTATGTAATCGACTACACGCAAGACACTACCGGCCCAGCCCATCGGATCCACGCCCTGGATCTGGGTAATCTCACCGATAAGACGACGCCGCAACTCGTCGCTGCATCCCATACGCTTTCGAACGGAACTACCTTCACTTTCAATGCTACCTACCAGCGGCAACGTCCCGCACTGCTCGAGGCAAATGGGAATATCTACGCCGGATTCGGCAGCTTCTGCGATTTCTCCGCCAACCTTTCCCGAGGCTGGTTGCTGGGCTGGAACGCGGCCACGCTGGCGCCGCTTTCGGCAAATCAGCTCAACGATACTCAGGCCACTTCTCCGAGAGATTTCTTTCTCTCGTCGATCTGGATGTCCGGCTACGGGCTGGCGGCCGACGACTCCGGCAATGTGGTATTCGTCACCGGCAACTCCGACCCCGCCGGAACCACTTACGATGGCGTTACCAACATTCAGGAGAGCGTGGTTAAGGTTTCGCCAAACCTCACCGACGTGGTCGACCTGTTCACCCCATCCGACCAGGCCAGCCTCGACGGGGTGGATGAGGACTTCGGCTCCGGTGGCGTGCTCGTTCTGCCCGATCAGCCTGGAGCGACGCCTCATCTGGCCGTCGCTGCAGGCAAAGAAGGCAATATGTTCTTCATGAATGAGGATCACCTCGGCGGATATTCAACCACCAAAAACAATGTGCTCGGCACTTACGCAGTCGGCGGCTGCTGGTGCGGACAGTCTTATTTCGTTGATCCCACCGACGGCTTGGCTCGTGTGGTCAGCAGCGGCGGCAATCAGATAAAGGTGTGGAAGCTGCAAACCTCACCCAAGCCGAAGTTGACAGCGGTTTCATTTGCATCACTCCCTGGCACTGGCGTTCAGGATCCTGGATTCTTCACCAGCGTTTCCTCCAACGGCAACGCCTCTCCCATCATCTGGGCGCTTACGCGGCCGACCTCTGCGAGCGGCGGAATGGAACTTTACGCGCTCAATCCGGAGGCGGGCAGTAAGATGACTGTACTCTTCAAAAGTCCGGCCGGTCCCTGGCCCAACCAAACTGGCAACGCAAATCTGGTTCCCGTGGTTGCCAACGGTCACGTTTACGTCGCCAGCCACAAAGTGTTGCAGATTTTCGGACTGACTTCGACGGCCTCGAGCAAGTCAACGAAGTAAGAAGACTTAGTTTCGTTAAAAACGCTATTCGTCAAACAATCCGCGGTAAATACCTGCGCCGAGCGCGCCGCCAATCAGCGGAGCGATCCAGAACATCCACAACTGCTGCAATGCCCAGCCACCGGCGAAAAGCGCGGGACCGGTGCTGCGCGCGGGATTCACCGACGTGTTCGTCACCGGAATGCTTATCAGGTGAATCAGCGTCAGGCACAGGCCGATGGCGATCGGAGCGAAGCCCTTCGGCGCGCGGCTATCAGTCGAGCCCATAATCACGATCAGGAAAAACGCCGTGAGCGCGACTTCGGCGACGAAGCCCGCGAGCAGAGAGTAGCCACCCGGGGAATGCAAGCCATAACCGTTGGAAGCAAAGCCGGCGTGAACGTCGAAGCCCTCTTTTCCGCTGGCAATGACGAATAGAACTCCCGCGGCCGCAATCGCGCCCGCGACCTGCGCGATCACATAAGGAATCAGATCGGAAGCAGGGAAGCGCTTGCCTACGACCAGACCAAAGCTGATGGCAGGGTTCAAGTGGCAGCCGGAGATGTGTCCGATGGCGAAGGCCATGGTGAGCACTGTGAGACCGAAGGCCAGCGCGACGCCGGCGAACTTGATACCGAGCGTGGGATAGCCGGCGGCGAGAACGGCTGCGCCGCATCCGCCGAAGACCAGCCAGAAGGTTCCAAAGAATTCCGCGAGAGTACGTTTCGTGAGGGGCATATCGATCTCCTTGGTCGAAAGAGCGGTTTCAGACTGCAAGGGTCTGTACTCGGTGCGCGGAAAGATTAGCACGAAGCGGCGGAAAGAGAAACTGAAGGGAGGGGCACGGGTGCTCTCCCGAGTGCGCCTATGGTAGGCTGGCGACTCCAACACGGCTCTTGAATGAAACGTTTGGGTGTTGAAACGCACTACATGAAGAGTCGCGCAGACTGGATTCAATCACAATCCACTCCAGTGCATTCGTGTGGTCCAGGTGTTTGCCTACAAAAATAACTTTAAGGAGAAACTATGTTTCGCATTAGCGTTCGTTCGTGTGCGTTTTTTCTGGTTGCCAGCTGCGCGTTTTTGGTCGCCGCTCAGCCGCCCGCTATGGCAGCCGTCACCTATTATGCTTGCATCACCAACTCGACCGGTGCTATCCGGATCGTTGGTGTATCCACTGTGTGTAAAACCACCGAACACAAAGTCCAATGGAACCAGACCGGACCGAAGGGCGCAACCGGCGCGCAAGGGCTGAAAGGTGCGACCGGTGCCACAGGGCCACAAGGGGCGAAGGGCACGACGGGTGCAACCGGTGCAACTGGTGCTACCGGACCACAAGGACCGGCGGGATTCGCCTCGGGCAGCTTTGAGTTGCTGCAGGCCGATCTTTTCCCGACCCTGGTGAGTTCGCCCGTGGTCTACCTGATCAGCAACGAGGCGGAGACGTCAGCTTGGTATTTTGTGTCGGCATCGGTGATGCTGTATATCGACGCAAGCGACGGTGGGGCATTTTGCTACGACTCCCTGCACAGCACAGGCACCGTCAGCCAATATGGCGGATCCAGCGTGCCCGGTGGATATCAGCAGGTGAGTATCACCGACGCGGTGTTTCTTAATGCAGGCGACTACGTCCAGGTGTCGTGTTATAGCCAAAATGGAGACGGCGGAAGTTTCCTCTACAACGGGGCAATCACCGCTCTTCAGATCGATAGCTTTTTCGCTGCGCACCACACGCCAACTGCAACGGGGCAGGCTCACCCGAAGCCGCTGCTGAAGTGATGGATAGCATTAGTATGGTGGTGGCCCATCCTTTGCGCTCTTTGCAAAGGGTGGGCATTTCCAATGCGAAGAGCATGATTTTAGCCACCAACTTCGCCTCACCAAATCCACAACACCTCTGTGGGAGGGCCGCGCATCATCCGCTGAGGACCAGCCAGAAGGTTCCAAAGAATTCCGCGAGTGACACGGTTGAACGGGGTACCTGTGATCTATCAAGACGTTGTACCCATCGGAGCAGCCCGGCTGATGGGCGGAGCGTAACCGAGACTACCATGCGGACGTTGGAAGTTGTAATGCTCGAGCCAGGGGGAGAGCTGCTGATCGCGTT
>JBAPQU010000311.1:0-24558 GCA_049280795.1 Candidatus Sulfotelmatobacter sp. | reverse complement strand
GCGCGGCATCGAGGTCGCGCTTGCTCTTGGCGAAGGCCGGGGGGTCAAGAACGATGGTGTCATAGCGCTGGCCGGAGGTGGAGTAGACCTTCAGCAGGTCGAAGGCGTTGGCTTCGATCCATTCGATTTCTTTGCCTTGGTCGTGGAGCTGGTCGTGGTTCAGGGCGGCGTTCTGATCGGCAACTTCGAGCGCGGGACGGGAGCTGTCGACGCCGGTGACGCGTGGGCAGCCTCGGGCCAAATGCAGGGCAAACCCTCCCTGATAGCAGAAAACGTCGAGGGCTTCGCCGTGAGCATATGCAGCGGCGGCCGAGTAGTTCTCGCGCTGGTCGAGGAACGCTCCGGTCTTCTGGCCTTCGAGCGCGTCGAAATGAAACTGGATGCCGTTCATGGTGAAAACCGTCGAGGTCTTATTTCCTTGCAGCAGGCCGGATGAGCGCTGGGGTAGCTCCTCGAGCTGGCGAACGCGTGGGTCCACGCGCTCGACAATGGAGACAGGATGAAGCCTCTCCGTCAGCTCTGTAAGCAGTGTTTCGCGCACGATTTCAGCGTCCATGGCCTGCGTGAGGATTTGCACTGAGAGAATGTCGTTATATCTATCAACGATAAGACCCGGCAAGAAATCTGCTTCGCTGAAGATTATGCGGTAGGCATTGGTTTCATGAACGATCCGCTCGCGATAAGTGAGCGCCTCGGCAATACGCTGGCGAAGCAGCGCCGGAAAATCAGCGACCGGTTCGCGAGAGATCAAACGAATGGCGATCTGGGAAGAGCTGGAATAGAGTGCGGTGCCGAGAATTTGCCCGCGATGATCCGTCACCGTGACGAGCGATCCTGGAGCAACACCCTCAGCCGAAACGATATCGGAGCGATAGACCCAGACGTGGCCGTCTTTCAGGCGAGTCGAGCCACGCGGGGAAACCTTAACGATGACAGCGAGCGCAGCAGACGTCTTCGACATACAGCAATCTTAAAGCAGCGACTAGCTGGCGGCTTGCTCGGTCGGAACGGATGCGGGCTTTTCGGGCTTAGCCGCGGTGCGGGCGTTCATCTCGTAGCGGGCGGCTTCGAGATCGGTGTGGAGAGAATCAAGGGCGGTCATCGGCATCTCGGTGCCCCAGGTTTCCATTTCTTTTTCGCTCCAGCTTCCATTCAAGCGTATGGCCCCGGTAATGTCCTCGGGGAAAGCTTGGCGGAAATCTCCCTCGCGGCTGAGGACGTCGCCGATCAGACGTCCGGTGCCCATGTCGAAAACGTGGCGGCTGGCTTGCCCGCCGGCATTGTGCAGGCACATGAACACTTCGCCGGCATCGCCATACTCGGCGCGATAATACCAGGCCTGGGGCGCATCGATTTTAGGATGATGGCGGCGTGAGCGTTTGTGTTCCGGCTCGAGAGCCTGCATTTCGTTGGCGGGATTGAAATAAAGGATGCGCTGGCAGGAATCGCAGATTACGGTTTGCTGGCCGGTGCGAACATCATTGTAAATCTGCGGGCGCAGCATGACCTGGCAAGCCATGCATTTGTGATCGCGCACCTCGGAGATGCCGCTGCCGCGAAACTTGGAGACGCGTTCGTAATGCTGCAGCAGGTCTTCATTGACGCCCGCGCGCATCTGGTCGCGCTTGGCACGCCACTCTGTAAGCTGCTTTTCGTCTTCAGCCGTGCGCTGGCGAGCTTCAACTTTCTCTTTTTCGATCTCGGCGGCTTCCACTTTCAGTTCGGCTTGCGCCGCTTTTACCTCGCGGTCGCGCGCATCCGCGTTCACCATCAACTCAAGAATCTTGTCTTCGGTTGTGGCGATCTCTTTTTCCGCAAACTGAATCTCGTGCAGCAGCGCCTTATATTGCTCGTTGGTTTTTACGTCGAGCGACTGGTCGCGGTACTTCGAAATCTTGCCGCGGATATCGGAAATAGAAGATTCGTATTTGCGGCGGGCAGCTTCATCGGCTTTAACGGCGGCCTGAGCTTTTTCCAGTTGAGCCTGCGTATTGGCAAGCTTGCGTTCGATGGCGGCAACGCGCTTGGGGAGTTCGGCGACTTCGTCCTGCAGGCGGCGTATTTCCTTATCCGCTTCTTGCAGGCGCATCAGGTTGTCTATTTCAGGAAGCATCCCGAGAAAGGCTCGCCTTTGATTCTACCATGCAAAAACGAGGCATTCTGGGGCGGCGAGTGCCAAACCGCCCACGGGAGGCCGTTCCGGGTGTAAACTCTTTCGTTCCGCCTTTCCCTCACTTCTCGTTTCCGGGGTTTTACGTGAAAACGTTTTGCGTGAAAACAAAGATCGTCGTCTCCGCTTTCGTCGCCGTTCTCACTTTTCTATCCAGCCTGTCGATGCCGCTTTGGGCGCAATCGGCTACACCCATGAATCTGAAGCCGCTCACCATCGAGGCGATCTACGCTCCCGGCGGCCTTGGTGGACGCGGCCCGGAAACCATGGAGTGGAGTCCCGATGGAAGCAAGCTCTCGTTTGTGCAACGCGACGATGAGGGCGAACACGGCGAACTCTGGTATGTGGATGCCGCGACCGGCGAGAAAAAGATTTTGGTCAGCGCATCCAAGCTGGCCTCGCTTGCGCCCGACGCTACCAAAGTGAAAGACGAGCGCGAGAAGGAGCGGCTCACCCGCTACCACGTCGCGGCGTACCTGTGGTCTCCGGATTCGAAGCACCTGATTTTCGATTCGCAAGGACAGCTCTGGCTGTTCGATTTGGCGAGCGCCACCGCGGTGCAATTTACTTCGGCACCCGATCCTAATGTCGATCCTAAGTTTTCGCCCGACGCCAGCCATGTTTCCTACGTGCGAAAGCACAACCTTTACGTGCGGCCAGTGAACGGCAACGGAGAAAAGCAACTCACGAAAGATACTGAGGACGACCTGTTCAATGGCGATATCGATTGGGTGTATGCCGAAGAGCTGGCGGTGCGCAGCAATTATTTCTGGTCGCCCAACAGCAAAGAGATCGTATTCCTGCACATGGACGAAAGCAAAGTTCCGATCTACCCCATCACCAACTGGATCCCAACCCACCCGACGGTGGATAACGAAAAATATCCGAAAGTTGGCGACGCGAATCCTGTGGTGAAGCTGGGCGTGACGGATGCGGACAAGGGGAAGGTTCGCTGGATTTCGCTGACCGATGATCCCGAGACATACATTCCGCGTTTTGGCTGGGTGCGCGATGGAGTGATCTGGGCGGAGGTTCTTAACCGCACGCAAGACAAAATGGATTTGTATTTTGTGGATGCGAAGTCAGGCAAGTCAACGAAAATTCTCACCGAGACCACGCCCGGTGCGTGGATTAATGTGAATGACGATTTCCAGATATTAAAGTCCGGCGACCGTTTTCTGTGGTCGAGCTGGCGTGACGGCCACACGCATTTGTATCTCTACAGCTTTGACAAAAATAATCCGCTCGCCGCCGAGGCGAAATTGGAGCGGCAACTCACACAGGGCGACTTTGAAGTGACTGGAGTCGAAGGAGTGGATGAGGCTGCGGGCACGGTATTCTTTTCTTCCAACAAAGACGATCCCAGGCAGCGCCATCTCTTCTCCGTTAAGCTGGATGGAACTGGATTACAACAGCTTACGCATGACGAAGGAATCTATTCGGCGAAGTTCTCAGACGACGGCAAGCACTACGAGCAGACATTCGCAGGGCCCACAACTTCGCCGCGAATGTCGTTGTGCACGGTAGGCGGCGCTTGCGCGCCGGTGTGGCAGGCGCGCGATGAAGTTGCTGAATATGGATTGCGGGCCCCGAAATTTCTGGAATTCAAGGCCGAGGATGGCACGACGCTTTACGGACGATTGTTGCTGCCGCCAGACGCGCCAGCGAGCGGCAAGATTCCTCTGATCGTAAACATCTACGGCGGGCCAGCCGGGCAGACAGTGCTGAAAGCGCCACCGAGCCCGTTCGATGAAATCCTGTCACGCAAGGGCTTCGCAATATTTTCCGTGGACAATCGTGGCACGCCAGGGCGCGACCGCAAATTTCAGACCACGATTCGCCACGAGTTCGGAGCCATCGAATTGAAAGATCAGTTAACTGCGCTCGATCAGCTTTTCGCGCAGTATCCGCAGCTGGATCAAAATCGTATGGCGATCTGGGGATGGTCGAATGGCGGCTCCATGACGCTTTACGCCATGACGCACTCCGATCGTTTCCGCGCCGGAGTTGCCGTGGCGCCCGTGACCGACCAGATCAACTACGACACCATTTACACCGAGCGCTACATGGGCCTGTTGAAAGAAGATCAGTCCGGTTATGAGCAGTCCGATGTAACGAAGGGCGCGGCTAATTTGCATGGCGAGCTTTTGCTGGTGCACGGAACCGGCGACGACAACGTGCATTTCCAGAACAGCGTCCAGATGATCGATGCGCTGATCAAAGCGGGCAAACAATTCCGGCTGATGATCTATCCCAATAAAACCCACAGCATCGCGGGCAGCGACGCGCGCGATCACCTGTTCCACATGATTGAAGATCACTTCGAGCGGGAGCTGAAATAGGTCGCTGAAAGTAAAGAGCGGAACAGTAGAGAGAAACTCGAACGGTTATTTGCTCTTGTCGGATTTCCGCGAGGAACTCTCTTTGCTCGAACTGGACTTGCCGGAATTGTCTTTCGAGGAGCTCTTTGTGGATGATTCTTTGGAACTCTCTTTCGAAGAATCTTCCGACTTGGACTTTTCTTCTTTCTTCGAGTCGTCCTTCTTGGAGTCGGAGCTTCCGCTTTCGGAGGAAGACGGAGCGTGAGATTTATTCGCGTAGTCAGTGACGTACCACCCCGATCCTTTGAACTGCACGGCGGGCGCGGAAATCATCTGCTCAACTTTGCCGCCACACTCCGGACACTTCTTAACCATCCTGTCGGAGAACTTCTGGATTTTCTCAAAGCGGTGGCCGCACTTCTCGCATTCATATTCGTAAAGAGGCATGGGTTCTGAGACGGTTGTGAGGAAAACTTACTTTCATATTGATTCTAGGGGCGGGAGTTCGATGCCGTCAATTCAGTTGCAGATAGCAGAGGCGGCGCAATTCTCTATAATTACGTTGAAGACTCTTCTGGAAGTTGTTGCGCGAGGCGCTTTGGCGCGGTGTTGCGCCAAGCCGCCGAAATCGCTTTCCGTAGCGTTTCCTTGCTGGCGTTCTTGAGATTCACACTTGTAGCGCCACGCCGTCCCCAGGCGCCGTTCACCGGCGCGAACACATCGGGATGATCCTTCGAGAAGTAATGCTGCTGCTCGGGCGTGAGCTTGACCATACCCCAGCCCTTTGCGGGGTAGCCGAGGGTAGCGAAGATCTTTCCGCGCACGCGGAAATCCGGATGATCCATGTGAGCTTGTTCTGCTGTTTCAGGAAGGGCAAGAGCGATCCGGCGAAAGTCGTTGGTGGTCATGGTGCAGTCCTCACAGATAGAACGTGGGACCATAGTACAACTGGCTGCCCGAGCCACGAAGTACAGTCACCGCGGTGGTAGACTCCCGCCATGAAGGATGCTGACCAAAAAGATAGCGAGTCTGCGAAGTCGGGAACGGCTCTGTCTGGCACAGCGCCGGGGCCGGCGCTTTATCTGGTCGGCACACCCATCGGCAACCTTGAAGACATCACACTGCGCGCAGTGCGTGTGCTGAAGGAAGTGGATGTGATCGCGTGCGAAGACACGCGGCAGACGCAGAAACTGCTGAATCACTACGGCATTACGACTCGCACCATCAGCTACCACGAACATAATGAGATGACGCGCGCCGCGGAACTCGTAAAGGAAATGCAGGAAGGCGCAAGCGTCGCGCTAGTTACGGATGCGGGCATGCCGGGAATCTCCGATCCCGGCTTCCGGCTGATTTCGCTGGCCATCCGGCATCATGTGCCGGTGGTGCCGATTCCGGGTGCGTCGGCGTTTCTGGCCGCGTTGGTGGCGAGCGGGCTGCCCACGGACTCATTCCGCTTCAGCGGATTCCTTCCGGCGAAGCGCGGCGAGCGGCGGGCAGCGCTGGAAGCGATCAGAACTTCCCCGCGCACGCAGGTTTTCTACGAGGCTCCGCACCGTGTTGTCGAAACGCTCGCAGATGTGGTCGAGATTCTTGGGAACGCCCGGCATGTTGTGGTCGCGCGCGAAGTGACCAAGCTGCACGAAGAGTTTCTGCGCGGGAGGCCGGGTGAAGTGCTGGAGGTGTTGAAATCGCGCGATGGAGTGAAGGGCGAGATCACGTTGTTGATCGGGAAGGCCGAGGACGATGGCTCTCCGGCTGCCGTCCAGCCGGGGATGAGCGTCAGACAAAGGGTGCAACAGATTATGGAAGAAGACAAAGTTGACGAGAAAGCCGCGCTTAAGAAAGTCGCGAAGGAGCGGGGAGTTTCGAAGAGCGAGGCGTATCGGGAATGGCAGAGGGGCAAGTAGCCCATATTGTGACATGCTATAATCAACATTGATTAACATTAATCAATGTTGATCTAAACACGGAGTTGCCAGGCCATGAAAAGCGTAGTGCATCGTATGCCTCTCACTAAAGCCCGCATCAACCTTGGGCAAGTCGTCCGGCGGGTTCACGTGAATCGTGAGTATTTCATCCTTGAAAAAGACGGAATCCCCGTGGTCGGCCTGATGCACGTCGATGATTTGGAGGATTACCTGGATCTTCACGATTCCGAGCTTAACAAGCACATCGCAAAAAGTAACGCCGAATACCGCGAGGGCAAAGCCCGCGATGTGAGTGAGCTTCTAGCAGAACTAAAAACGTCCGCAAAAAAGAGCAAAAAATAAGCTTTACATCATGACCGCTTTATTCCGAGTGATGGCGACGCCTTCGTTCGACCGGGACTTTCGGAAAACTGCTCGAGGCAATCCCATCCTCGAAAGCGCGTTGCGTGAATTAGTGGCAGTCCTTAGCCAGGACCCGTATAACCGAAGTGCAAGCCATCCCATCAAGAAACTCACGGATATTAAATCTGACGGGCAATGGCGTATTCGCTGGCGCGAATACCGTTTACGTTACGACATCTATGGGACCGAAGTCGTGCTGCATTCCTTCCGACACCGGAAGGAAGCCTATTAGCTGGAGCCTGAAAGAATTTCTATCGCTCCTTACGCGAGAAAAACTTCTTCACATCAAAATCCGATTCCATGCACATTCGGCTGGAGAATAACCGCATCAGCAAGTGCTCGTCCGGTTACTCTTGTGTATCTCCTTTGCAACACTGAACTGCGTCAGCACCTTTCTGCCCTGGATATCTTTGAAGATCTTCTCGACTACCTCAACGACCTGATCTGCTGTCTTACATATTTTCTTCAAAGGGATAAGCAGTAATGCATCCTCAGTTGGCGCTATTAAGACTGTGGCCCCAAACGACTCTCGAAACGTTCTTGGGTGCCTCGTGGTCACGAGAATCGCTGGCAGAATATCGTCTGCATCCTGGCCGTTGATATGGTGCCAAGACAGAACCTCATCTTCGAAATGCATGCCTCTAGGTCCATGGATTACAACTGCGTTAGACCGCGATGCTATATCTGCCATGCGTGGAACGTTGGACCGAACGGCTTCCCCAAGTGAGCCTTCCCAACCGTAGTCCAGCAAATATACATAATTAGGATCTACGAGCGGCGGTAGGCACTTCACCAAGTGAATGCACGTATAGCCCCATCACACCTCCTGCAACTTGCTGGCGGCGCAAATCGCCTACTTCCCCTCCAACTCCCGCTTCACCGCCTCGCTAACCATCTTCCCATCCACGCGCATGCCCGCGCCGGAAAATCGTGCCATGGCATTCTTCATCACCGTGCCCATGTCTTTCATCGTGGGTGAACCCATCTCGGCGATCACGGCTTTCACTCCTGCGACGATCTCGGCCTCGCCTGTGGCTTTCGGCAGATAGGCTTCGATCAGCACGATTTCGGCGGCTTCTTTGTCGGCCATCTCCTGGCGTCCGCCCTTGGTGAACTGCTCGACCGACTCTTTGCGTTGTTTGATCAGCGTGGTGAGGACGGCTTGCGACTCTTTCTCATCGAGGGGCGCCATCTTTTCAATCTGACGATTCTGGAGCGCGCTCTTAACCATGCGCAAGGTAGAGAGGCGCTGCTCCTCGCGCGCCTTCATAGCGGCGATGATGTCTTGCTGAATCTGCTCGATCAGGCTCATAGCAGGCAATTATAGCGGAGGGGCGGCGAGCCTTCGGTTCGTAAGATTCTTCGATCGAAATCCGATACCAAACGATTTGGCGCGCATCTGATGCTCAGGAGGAAGCAACCATGAGCAGAGTCGCGATTTGGGCACAACTGGAAGCGAAGCCGGGAAAAGAAAAAGAGGTGGAAGATTTTCTGAAGTCGGCGCAGCCGCTGGCCGAGCGCGAACCGGCCACACTGAGTTGGTACGCCATTAAACTGGGCCGGGAAAATACGGTATCTTCGATACTTTTGCCGACGAAGCCGGCCGCAATGCTCACCTGAACGGCGAAATCGCCAAGGCGCTCTTCGCCAAAGCGCAGGATCTTTTTTCCAAACCGCCGGACATTGCCAAGCCGGATATTCTCGCCGTGAAATCTTCCAAAGCCTGATAGCGTGCGCGCCCTGCCGCGTTGCCTTCAGGCTTCTGGCGCGGGATTTCAGAACACGCCACAGTTCCGATAGACTACTGAAGAAGCATATTTCCGCTCTTCAGGACACTATCGAAATGCTACGCAAGAATCGTCTTTTTACTCCTGGGCCGACCCCGCTTTTGCCGGCGGCGCAAACGGCCATGGCATCATTCACGGCGCACCATCGCACTGCGGATTTTAAAGCGCTGTTTCAGCGCGTACTGGCCGACATGAAGGAATTCGTCGGCACCAAGAACGATGTGCTGGTGCTGGCTTGCTCGGGCACGGGTGTGATGGAAGCGTCGGTGTCAAACTTGACCTCGCCCGGCGATAAGGTGCTGGTGCTCACTGCAGGAAAGTTCGGCGAACGCTGGACTGGGCTGGCTAAGGCATTCGGCTGCAAGGCCGATGTGCTGTCCGCGCCTTACGGCGAAACATTTTCATTAGAAGACATTCGCGCCAAGCTCACTCCTGACGTGTGCGCCGTTTTTGTGCAGGCGACGGAGAGCTCCACGGGTGCGCGCCACGACATACGCGGCATTGCGAAGCTGGTGCGGGATAACGGTGACGACACTCTGCTTGTGGTCGACGCGATCACCGGTTTAGGCACAACTCATCTCGATGTAGATGGCTGGGGCGTGGATTTCATCATCGGTGGATCGCAGAAGGCGCTGATGATGCCGCCCGGCCTCGCCTACTGCGCTGTGAGCGAGCGCGCATGGCGGCGCATGGAGACGACTACATCTCCGCGCTTCTACTTCGATTTGCGCAAAGAACGAAAGTCGGCGGCGAAGGGTGAAACGGCATACACGCCGGCGACATCGCTGTTTGCGGCACTGGGAGCGGCATTGGAATTCGTGCGTGGAATGGGGAACGGAGATTTGTCCAAAGGCCGTGAAGCGCTGGTCGACAATGCTCAACTCTGCGCCGAGATGACGCGAGCAGGGGCGGAGGCCCTTGGCTTAAAGTTATACGCGGCATCGCCGGGTGCCGCCTTGACCGCAATCTGTTCGCCGGATGGAATCGATTCTGGAAAGATCGTTAAGGAATTCCGCGAGACCTTCGATGCGGTTGTGGCGAACGGCCAGGGCGAGATGAAAGGTCAGCTCTTCCGCATTGCGCACATCGGCTATTACGATTATCTGGATACGATCGGTATTCTGGGCGCGCTGGAGCATGTGCTGACGCATGTCACCGGAAAGCCAGTTAAGTATGGTGCGGGGGTGAGTGCGGCGCAGGAAGTGTATGCCCGCGCCTTATCGAAGCGGCAACTGGTGGGCGCTTAAGGCCGCGGCGCTGCTTTCATTTCCCGTCGTATGTCCGGTCGTGCGATAGTTCTTCCATTTACATCTTCCTACGTGGTCCCAAGAAAGGGATGAGTGCATCTGTGAAAATTGTTATAGCGGAAAAAATATCCGCGTCCGCGGTGGATCAATTACGAGAGCCAAACTGGACCGTGCTGACCGCCGACCAACTCGATGGCAACCTCGTCGGTCAACTGGAATCGGCTGACGCGCTCATCGTGCGTTCGGCGGTGCAGGCGGATGCGGCGCTGCTGGCGCACGCCAAGAAGCTGCGCGTAATCGGCCGGGCCGGCGTGGGCGTGGACAACATCGACCTGGATGCGGCCACGCGCCAGGGCATTGCGGTGATGAATACGCCCGGCGCCAATGCCGTGGCTGTGGCGGAACAAACGCTGGGCGTGATGCTGTCCATGGCTCGGCATCTTTGCCGCGCCGACGCGCTGATGCATGCCGGAAAGTGGGAAAAGAAATCGCTGCAGGGCACGGAGCTGAAAGGCAAGACGCTGGGCATCGCAGGGCTCGGCCGCATTGGGATGGAAGTCGCGCGCCGTGCGCGTGCCTTCGGCATGGAGATTGTTGGCCATGATCCGTTTGTCTCTGTCGCTGTGGCTAAGGAGCAGGGCATTCGTCTCGCGAGTCTGGATGAGCTTTTTGCGGCGGCGGATTACATTACGCTGCACGTGGGCCTCACGCCGCAGACCGCGGGCATGATCAACGAATCCGCGATCAAGAAGATGAAGAAGGGCGTCCGGCTGGTGAATTGCGCGCGCGGAGAATTGGTAGTCGAAGCCGATCTGGTTGAGGCGCTGAAGCAAGGCCACGTGGGCGCGGCGGCGCTGGATGTTTTTAACCAGGAGCCGCTGAAGAACTCTCCGCTGCAGGCGATGGAGAATGTCATCCTCACGCCGCACATCGGCGGGCAGACTTTCGAAGCGCAGGAAGCCGTGGGCGTACAGATTGCGCAGCAGGTGCGTGAATATCTGAAGCACGGGGTGATTCAGAATGCGGTGAATGTGCCTTCAGTTTCCGCCGAGGAATATGCCGAGATGCAGCCTTACATCGCGCTGGCGGAGCGCATGGGAGCATTCCTCGCGCAAATTTCCGGGGGATCGATCGAAGAGATTTCGCTGCGCTACAGCGGACACATCGCGGAGTGGAAGACCGAGCTCATTCGGAACGCGGCGATTAAGGGCATTCTGAATCAGGCGCTGGAGGAAAAAGCCAACCTTGTAAATGCGGCGTCGCTGGCAGATTTGCGCGGACTTCGCGTCCACGAAGCACACAAGGCGAAGGCCTCGACCGGCGGTGCAGGGAGTGTGCTCTCCATCTTCCTGAAAAGTTCGACGGAAGAACACATGGTAAAGGGCGCGGTGCTGCACGGCAGCACGCCGAGGTTGCTGCACATTGATGACATTGACGTAGAAGCGCCGCTCGGACGCGATCTTATCTATCTGCGAAACAACGACGTGCCGGGCGTGATCGGCAAGGTGGGAACAATCCTTGGCGAGAGCGAGATCAACATTGCCGACTTCTCTTTAGGACGGCGCAGCGTGGAAACATCTTCGGAGCCGCGCGAGGCAATCGCCGTAGTTCACGTGGATGGGCATGTGCCAGACGACGTGTTGAGGAAGCTGGAGAAGATCCCGGCAGTTCGACAGGCTAAGGCGGTGCGGTTGTTCTAGATGTTGCCGCGCAGTCATATACCGGTAGAGCTTTTTACCACAGGCGATCAAGGGTGCGCCACCAAGTGGGAAATGAAACGTGGCCGAGACCGCGCGGACTTAGCCTCCCGGCCCATCATTCGATACGTACTGCTCGAGCGATTCCAGTTCGCGGATGAGGTCGTCGACGCGCCACTCCAGCAGGTTGCGGATGGAGAGAATGCCCAGCAGCCTGCCGTTATCGTCGGCTACCGGCAGATGACGGAAATGGCGCTCCAACATGGTGGTAAGCGCCTCGCCGGGCCCGGTGCGCCGCGTTGCCATTTCCACGGGCGTGGTCATCAGTTCGCGAACCGAGGTGGTCTTCGGGTCGGCGCGGGTCAGCGCCATCTTACGAAGAACATCGCGTTCGGTGAAAATTCCGGCAACCCGGTATTCGGAGTCGACCACGGCCACGGCACCTACGTGGTGGTCGAGCATTTTATTGACGGCGTCGGCTATGCTGGCTTCGAGCGGAACCGCCGCGATTTCCCGGTCACAAAGTTCCAGTACGCTCATAGCACCCCCCTCCGGCTCTCCGCATGCTCACGACCCGAATCCAGACCGAACCCGAAAACAAGAAGATGAATTATGCTCCCGGCATGGCTGTTGTCAAGCGAATTGAAGTGATTTTGAGAATCTTATTTTTCGCCCAGGGGAAACCGGGAATCTCATCTCTTGAAGATCTCCCCTTTCGATCACGAACTGCACATTTCCTAGTGCTTTAATATCGGGCAAGAGATTGCCGGCGATAGGAGGAACTTGTGCAGGTCCGAATTGCGGAGCCTCATGAAGCGAAAGCCATTACAGATGTGATCAATGCCGCCTTCCACCGAGCGGAAGATTTCTTTATCGAACACGATCGCATCACCGTGGAGCAGGTGCAATCACAGCTGAGCACGGGAGAGTTCCTCGTTTCCGAAGATGACGGTACGATCACGGGCTGCGTGTATGTGGAAATGAAGGGCGACCGGTCCTATCTAGGTTTGCTCGCCATTGATCCCAGAGCGCAGAAGTCAGGTCTGGGGTCGAAGTTAATGACGGCTGCGGAGGATCATTGCCGGAAGGCAGGCAGCCGGTTCATGGATATCCAGACTGTCAATCTGCGGAAGGAATTGCCGGACTTCTATCATCGTCGCGGCTACGTTGAGACCGGCACCGCGCCGTTTACCGCTGGAATAGAAACAAAGCTACCCTGCCACTTCGTGAAAATGTCGAAGCCACTCGCGTAGCCCTAAAGACGTAGCGCTGAAGATAAGAATTTCTCATTCCGGCAACACCGCCTCGGCCTCGATCTCCACCAGGATCTCCGGAGAGATCAAAGCGCTCACCTGAACCATCGAAGTCGCGGGACGAATCTCGCCCAAAAATTCTCCATGCGCCTTGCCGATTTTCTCCCACTCGGCAATGTTGATTACAAATATGCGAGTGCGGACCACGTCCTTCATGCCGGCCCCGGCCTTGCGCAAAGCGCTCTCGATGTTTTTCAGAATCTGTACGGCCTGGGCATAGGAATCTCCGACGCCAACAATCTTGCCGTCGGGTCCAGTCGCCGTTGTGCCTGAAACGTGCACGTAAGACCCAACTTTCACTGCACGCGAGTAACCCACGATGGGTTCCCATTGCGTGCCGCTGGAGATGTTCATTCTTTCCATTTCAGTTGATTCCTCCGCTTCAGGTCATTCTATCCGCCGATCCGCCGCTAAGCTGTTGAAATTAGCAGCAGGCCCGCTCATCTGCTAACAAAAAACTGGCCACAACCTTGCGAGCACCTGCGCACTTCTAATGATTTGTGAAAGTGATGCGCAGGATAAACAAAAGTCACTTGCTTTCGTTGTGGAGCTGGGGTAACTAGTTACTTATGCATTGAAAAGCCCGCGAGCAACGCGGCTTTCAGGAGCCCAAGAGGCCATGATTCCGGAATCTCATCCGCTGCGGCAGCTGTTCGAGGAATTAGTTGGACGCCACTATGCCGAGGAGATCGGCATCCGCGATCCGCAAGTTGTTGCCTACGTTTCCCACCTGCTGGCCGAGTTCTGCGAGGCCGATCAGCTATTCAAGGTTCATAACGAAACCGACCGTCCCCTCTCCGACCTGGGTGAGATGCTGCTCGAATCCGACCCCATCTACGGTCCCGCGCCTTCGTTCGACCGCGAACGCCAGGTGCGCAAGCACATTGGAGACTACGCGCTATTTTTCGCCGGTATGTTTCCCGAGAGCATCAATCACTTCCGGTTGCGCCACCAACGCCTGGAAAATTTTGTGGAGTGGATGAAGGCCGGAAAAGAGAGTTATTACATCGTGTCAAAATTTGAGCACTTTGAGTATGCCAAAGTTGCTCCGCTGTTTGCGCATCTGTCGCGCGAATTCGAGGGCTGCGTTTACGGCCTGAACATGGTGAAAAACGATCTGCAGGAGATGCAGCACCCCATCATGCGGCGCAGCGGCGAACTGCTTATGTAGCTTTATTCAGATCGGGACGTCCACCGATACGATAAAAACTGAGAGCGTTATTGCCCTGCACCAGTTTGCGTATTCTCCGCAGTGATCCAAATTCCTCGCCCGGATCGAACTTCTTTTCATGCTCCGCGATCACCAAAGTCATCGCCCACACCAGCGACGATTCCGCCAAAGCGGTCAGAGTCTCTTCGTAGGCGTACTGCATGCGATAAGGAGGATCGAGGAACACTACATCGGCGGCAACATGTTCCCGGTGCAGCCGCCAGACGATTCCTGAAAGATCGTCGCGCAGAATTTTGTATCCGTCTAAAATTCCCAGGCCCTTCAGGTTTTGCTCAATCAACTTCGCCGCCGGGGCCGAGTTCTCCACAAAATAAACCTGTGCGGCTCCGCGGCTGAGCGCTTCAATTCCTACCGCGCCGGTGCCTGCAAACACATCCAACCACACGCTGCCAGCGAGCGCTTCAGGGTTGCCGGCGGTGAGCACGTTGAACAATGTCTCGCGCAGACGGTCGGAAGTAGGACGAATGTCCATCCTCCCTGATGAACGTAGCGGACGCCCCCGGTACTTGCCGGCAACTACGCGCATGGCTCTGAACCTTCGATTCCAACCTTCGCTTCAGGAGCCAATATATCTGACCATGTAAAATAACTGTAGTAGCCGAGGTTTCATGAGAAGTTTTTCCATTCACGTCGGGCGCCTGTTCGGAGTCGAGGTGCGCCTTCACGTGACATTCCTTATCCTGTTTTTGTTTATTTTCTGGACCGAATACAACGCTCACCCCGCGGCGAACGGGCCGCGGGACGTGGCACTCGTGGGCATTGTGCTGGCTTGCGTAGCGGCACACGAAGCCGGACACATGCTGGTGGCCCGGCGCTTCGGACTCATTCCCAAGGCGGTGATTCTTTTGCCGCTCGGTGGCGTGACTGTTTTCGATGAATCGCGCGCGGAGCAACCGGAGTCGCCTGCAGCGGCCTGGAAGCGGGAAGTGATCAATGCGCTCACCGGACCGCTGGTAAGTCTTGCCTTTGCGATTATTGCGGCGGGCGTGATCCTCGCGGCCATTCCCGGAGTGCGTCTGTGGGAGTGGCCTTGGTTACAGTCGGGCAATCTGCCACGCAGCCTGGTATGGGCCAACCTTTACATCGCCGGCTTGAATCTTCTGCCGGCCTATCCTCTCGATGGTGGCCGGGTTCTGCGGGCTTTCTTCATACGCAGCATTGATTCCGCCACGGCCACCCGCCGTGCGGTCTCCATCAGCCACGCGCTGGCCATGGTTCTGATGGTCGCTGGTTTATTCAGCAATACCTGGCTAACCATGGTGGGCATCATTATTTTTTCGGCGGCGCAATTGGAGGAACGGGCGGTCATCTTCCAATCCGTATTGGATAACGTCCGGCTGGAAGAAGTGATGCTGACCGACTTTGCAACTCTCTCACCGGCGGACACGCTGGAAGACGCGCTGGAAAAAGCGGTGCACTCTCTGCAGGATGATTTTCCAGTCGTCCGCGGCAGCGACATGGTGGGAGTGATCTCCCGGCAGCGCATTCTGGAGGCGCTGCGTGTAGAAGGCAACGGCTACGTGCAGGCCGTGATGAATAAGATCTTCGAAGTTTCCATGCGGCAGGAGTCGCTGGCCTCCGCCTTCCGCAAACTTACTGCCCGCAATCTCAGCATCATTCCGGTGGTCGAAGACCAGCGACTGGTGGGTATTGTCACACTGCAGAACCTTATGCACTCGATGGCCCTGCTCGCGGAAAGCCGCAAGCTGCGGCGGGATGGGGCGGGATCGTAGGATATCTTGTAGAATTCCGCACGGTTTTCTATTCCAGGTTTGCTGAACAAAAGTAAACATCATCATTTGAGTCGATAATCTGAGCCAAGGAGATCCTCTGTGAAGAAACTTCACGGTTCTGCGACGCTTGTAGTCGCTCTGCTCATGCTGGCCGTGCCCCTCGTTGGCCAGCAAGTGCCCAAGAGTGTCGTCATCCACGCCGGGCACTTGCTTGACGTGAAAACTGGCAAGCTGCTTTCCGATCAAACGCTGGTCATAGAGGACGGAAGAATCGTAGGAGTAGGAGATTCTGACGCGGCGAAGACGCCGGCGGACGCTCTTCGCATTGAGTTGCCCAACGCAACCGTGCTGCCCGGATTGATCGATGCGCATACTCACCTCACCATGGATCCCAGGTTCGGTTACGAAGAGCTCGGGATATCTATTCCTCGCGAAGCTTTGATTGGCGCCAAGAACGCGCGGATCACGCTGGAGGCGGGATTCACCACCGTGCGCAACGTGGGCGCGAACGGTTTTACCGACGTGGCCTTGCGCGACTCCATCAATGCCGGCGATATACCAGGGCCGAGAATGCTGGTGAGCGGGCCGCTGTTGGGCATCACCGGAGGACACTGCGACAACAATCTGCTGCCCTACGAGTATCACGCCGTCGGCGATGGAGTGGCCGATGGCATTGCCGCCGTCCAGCACAAGGTGCGCGAGAACATTAAATACGGCGCCGACCTGATCAAGATCTGCGCGACCGGTGGCGTGCTCTCCAAGGGCGACGACCCGCAAGCATCGCAGTACACGCTGGAAGAGATGAAGGCTATCGTGGCCGATGCCCATCGCCTCGGCAGAAAAGTTGCCGCCCACGCGCACGGAGCGCAGGGCATTCTCTGGGCGACGGAGGCCGGGGTGGATTCGATCGAGCATGGCTCCTACATTGACGATGCCGGCATCGCGGAGATGAAAAAGAACGGCACTTATCTAGTGCCCACGCTTTACCTGGGCGATTGGTTTCTGGAGAATGCCGAGAAAAACCATGTGCCCGATTTTTATCTGGCCAAGGCCAAAGCTGTCATGCCAATCGCGCGCAAGAATATTGCCCACGCCTTCGCCAGCGGAGTGAAGGTGGCTTTCGGAACCGATGCCGCGGTTTATCCGCACGGCCTGAACGCGCACGAATTCGCGGTCATGGTCAAACTTGGATTGACGCCTCTGCAAGCCATTCAGGCTGCCACGGTGAACGCCGCGGATCTGCTGGGATGGGCGGGAAAAGTGGGAAGCTTGGAGCCGGGCGCGTGGGCCGACGTTGTCGCGGTCGATGGCAATCCGCTCCAGGATGTGACCACGCTGGAGCGGGTGAAGTTTGTGATGAAGGGCGGAGATGTGGTGAGGAATGAATACGGAAAGTGATTGGATCTAAGAATGGATTCGTATCAGGGTATGGCTTTAGCTGTGCCAAAGGCGGTTGAAAGAAAATTGGGCTTTAGCCCCCGCAGCGCCTAAAGGCGTTCCCAAAAGCCCTTATGCGGCACGCCTGAAGGCGTGCCCTGATACGAATATCCTGATACACCCTCGGAGACGACGCAACTGCTCGGACATGGGACAACGGCGCGTCGGTTTCTCAGATCGCGGCTTTCTGCGCCCGTTCCGTGATCCAGTGCGTCCAGAAAGCATCGGCCCCGCTGGCTAGCAGTGGAGCTTTGCCTTCCACAGCGTCCACAAAATTTTCGATCAAGGGAGTATGTACGTTGGAGTGCACCGGCAGATTCTCCTGTCCGCCGGGATAAATCAGCTCGGGACCGTTCAGAGGGCTTAACTCCATTTCGCCTTCGGTGCCGAGGATCCGGCATTGATCGCGCTTCACCTTCGAATGCCAGCGCACATCCACGACGCACCGCACTCCGCCCGCGTAGTCGATCAGCACAGTGGCATTGTCTTCCACGGCATAGGCATGCACCGCGTTGGAGAGGTAGCCAGTAGCGCGCTTGGGCTCGCCAAATAAGAAGTTAGCGACATCGATGCGGTGCGAGGCAATGTCGTAGAGCGGTCCGCCTCCAGCTTGCGCGGGATCGATGAGCCAACTACGATGACTTCCCTTCTCCTCGCGCCATTCGTGGCACGTGAGTTCGGCGAGCATGGGTTTGCCGATGGCACCCGTTTCGAGCAATTGTTTCGCGCGCTGCACCTTTGGGTAGGCTCGGCGATAGTAAGCCACGCCGAAGGTTCGTCCAGTTTCTTCCGCAGTCTGCACCATGGCGTGCGCCTCAGTTTCGTTCATGGCCATGGGCTTTTCGCACATCACATGCTTGCCCGCGCGAAGAGATTGAATTGTCTGTGGCGCGTGAAGGAAAACGGGAGTAGCGACGTAAACCGCCTGAACTTCAGAATCTGCAAGCGCTTCGTCGAGCGTGGTCCACGCCTTCACGTTGTAGGGCGCGGCTTTTGCCGCATCGCGCGTAACCAAGCCATACAAGCGGCTTCTGGACTCGGCCTGAATCGCGGGAATAACGCGACGGGTTGTGATATCGCCAATTCCAACTACGATCCAGTTCAGCATAGGCGGGAGAAGTGCAGTGGCACGATTTGATTGTTATCCACAGAAATTCAAAGGCCGGCCTAAGGCCGGCCTTCGTCATCAATCTTCAAGCAATACACTACTTGCCCTTGGGAGCGATCGCGTCCTTGGCGGCCTTGGCGACGCGGAACTTCACCACGGTCTTGGCCTTGATCTGAATCGGCTCGCCGGTCTGCGGATTGCGTCCTACGCGGGCCTTGCGGTGTGCCTTCACCAACCGGCCCAGGCCAGGCACAACGAATACGCCGTTCTTCTTGGTTTCTTTCACAGCGACGTCGGCCAACTGCTCCAGAAACAACGCCACAGTCTTATTGGGTAGTTCAACTTTCTCGGCCAGATGACGGACGAGTTGAGTCTTGGTCAAACCTGATGCCATGCTTCCTCCTAATGGGAAAGATTTGAATTTTAATTCCAGCGGGCTTGATCTTATACCAGCGCCCTGTGGAAAACACCCTTATTTTACGCGGGTTACGCGCAGATAGCACGCAGGAAAGGCCATTTTTACATGCTTATTTGCAGAGGATGATCCCGAAATGGCCCAAACACGCGTACCAGAGCGGTTACTGTTAACCGGGACAAAGCTTAGTTAACGCTCACATTCCCCAAGCGCTCTTACGCCGTGGTGCGAAGGTTGCGTCGTCCGGTGCAAAAATGTAAACCTGCCGGAACAGAGGTTCGTTTTTCTTCGAAAGTGGTATCGAGAGTTCCATAGAAAGTGGCTATACACAAATACCACGAGCTGAGTCAATCTAAAGGCTGGCATTAGTTCAGTCTGATTCCGGAGGGGACGATGAACGCGCATCGGAGAAATGGAGTTCAAGCATTGCTGAGAATTGGCTACCGCCGAAATTCAAAAGGGGGCATCGTGAGTATTCATCACTGTTCAGTCATGATCGCGCTGCTAAGTCTGTGTCTGGCAGCGCCTGGACAGTTGGCCGCACAATCGCACCAGGATTCGGGCCACCAGGATTCGGGCCTCGGGATGAATCAGACAGAGAGTGCAGTCCCCGGTCTTCACGACTTCGACTTCCTGGTTGGTCAATGGCAGGCCCATCATCGAAAGCTGAAGCAGCGACTCGCCAATAATCACGAGTGGACTGAATTCGAAGGCACGTTGTCGAATCAACCGCTCATGGGAAGTTACAGCAATGAAGACGATACGGTGCTCAACGTTCCCGGTGCTCCCTATCGCGGTGTCGCTCTGCGGTCCTTCGACCCGAAGACCCAGCAGTGGTCAATCTGGTGGCTCGACAGCAGGAGACCATCCGACCCATTGGATCCGCCCATGATTGGAGGCTTCCACAATGGAGTGGGCACTTTCTATGGGGATGATACGGTCAAGGGAAAGCGAGTTCGGGCGCGTTTCATCTGGTCCAACATCACTCCGACATCGGGGCACTGGGAGCAAGCGGATTCGCCAGACGAGGGCAAGACCTGGGAGACTAACTGGGTGCAGGACATCACACGGGTTCGCTGATCGAGGGGATCGACAATTAGGAAAAATGGTTTAATGGACCCTTTATTCCGATTTTCTGCGATTCCGTGTCCAATGTGCATTGGATGGTAAAAGCAAGCCCCAGTGAAAAAACAGTTTCAGGATAATACTGACGAGGAGAACAACGATTTGAGTTGTGCGATCTGCGAAATTCGCAAAGAGAAACGCTTCTGTCCCGCCGTTCACGGCCGCATTTGTCCGCAATGCTGTGGCGAGCAGCGCGAGGTGACGCTCGATTGTCCCAGCGATTGTACATACCTGCAGCAGGCGCGCGAGCATGAAAAGCCGCGTTCCGCGGATGAGTTCGATAGTGCGTCATTATTCCTGCACATCGAGATTTCCGAGCAGTTCACCTACGAGCGCGAGCATCTGCTCATGGGCTTGAGCTATGCGCTGAATAAAGCGGCGCAGGCTGACCGCAGCCTCAACGATGGCGATCTGATCGCAGCACTTTCGGCGATGTGCACGAGTTACGAGCGGCTGGTGAACTCCGGCCTGCATTACGAGCAGCCGTTGACCAGCGCCGCGCAGCGTGCCGTTGCGGGGCAGGTGGAAACGATGCTGAAAGAGTTTCGCGAGGCCGAGCAGAAACACCGGGGATACTCCAGCCTGCGCGATTCCGATGTGTTGAAGGCTCTGGTGTTTCTGGTCCGCTTGGGACAGGGACGCACATCGGGCCGGCCAAAGTCGCGGGCCTTCATCGACTTTCTCCGGGCGCAGTTTCCTGAGAAGGAGTCAGCCGTGGTAACTCCGCAGGAAGCCGGCAGCCGGGTCATTGTTCCATAGGACCGTCGTTAGTCCCTTCGCTCGGCTCAAGGCAGGCTCAAAATGGCCGTTAGTCGTTGGCGCTCTCGGATCGTGGTATCCGTGTTACCGCCTGCCCCACGGGCAGCGCATCGAGTAATTCGCGAATTGTTTTCCTGAATACTGGGTGCCGGACAACGGGTGCAATCTCCGCCAGAGGTTCGAGAACAAAACGGCGCTGGTGCATCGCGGGATGCGGAATCGTAAGTTCCGGAGAATCGATGATGGTGTCGTCGAACAGCAGAATGTCGATATCGATTGTCCGCGGACCTTTTCTCTGTACGCGTCGCCGGCCCATCTCTTCCTCGATGCGGAGAATCGAGGCCATGAGTTGCTCCGGTGTCTGGCTGCTTTCGAGTGCGATGGCGCAATTCAAGAACCACGGTTGCTGGGTGAATTCCACCGGCTCGGTTTCGTAGAAAGAAGATGTTGCCACCACGCACCCGACAGCTCCCAGCCGAGACATAGCCCTGCGTACCTGTCCCTCGCGGTCACCAACATTCGACCCGAGAGAGAGATAAACCACGCTTGCCATATGGCCGGCGTCAGGTTTCGTCCTGTCGATTTTCACTAAGACCTTTCCATGCCGTTGAGCCGAATTCCGAAGCTGTGACCCACGGTTCTAGCTTTCTTTCAGATACTTACAGTCCACCCGCTGCCGCCTCCGATGCGAACAGTCTGCGATACCTTGGTCACTTTCGGTCGTTGCAACGAATCCTTAGAATTAGATCATGACATTGGAGTCGCTGCTTTTGAGCCGGGATGAGGAAGTGCTCCGCATCCTTCGCCCTACCCTGGATAAACTCGCCATTGCCGTCGAGGTCTGCCAGGAGGCAAAAAAAGCCAGCGAGATTCTGATCGCAGAAAAGTTCGACGCCGTAATTATCGACTGCGATGACCTGCCCGGTGGGGTCGAGGTTCTTCAGGGCCTGCGCGCTACGCCCAGCAATCGGAGCTCAGTAGCTTTTGCCCTTTTGAATGGGAAAAAGACGACGACGCAGGAAGCTTTCGGCATGGGCGTCAACTTTGTTCTGCAAAAGCCGGTGAATACACTGAACGCATCGCGTTGCTTCCACGCGGCGCTGAACTTCATGGAGCGCGAGCGGCGCCGTTATTTCCGGCAACCGGTTAAGATGCAGGTCCGTGTGGTTCTGGGCGAAAAAGAATTGCAAGCTACTAGTACGGATATCAGCGAAGGCGGCATCGCCCTGATGTTGCGGCAGTCGTTGCCCAAGAGCGCTACGCCACGTTTGCAATTCACCCTGCCTGATACCAAGCTGGCGCTGGATGTTGAAACTCAACTAGCCTGGGCTGACCTCAAAGGACGAGTAGGATTGCGCTTTCTCAATGTGCCTCAGAGTTCGGTGGAGTTCCTTGAAAGATGGCTCAACCAGCAACTGGAAAAGCAGATTCCTGGGGCTGAAGAAAAGCCAGTAAGCTTAAAGGGTATTCAATAGGGCGAATCGTCTCACCGCTTCAATCGTTACCGCTTCAACCGTTATCACTTCGATCATTACCGCCTCGATCTTTGGCGCTTCAACCCAGGGTATTCACTTTGTAACTTGTGCCTTCGTCCGCACGTGGCAATCTGGAGAGATACCGGAGAACCATTGCCATGCTTCCTACCACTTACCGTATCGATCGCGTACAGAAAACTTTGCGCTGGTTTGAGCAAGATATTCCGTTGCTGAACATGCGCGTGAAAGATTTGTCAGCAGAGCGCCAACGCTCCGCAAAGCAGTTCGCTGCCGCTTTGATTCGTCAGACCCGGGCCGAGCTGAATCGACTGCTCGAGGAACAGCCTGAGGTCGGCGTTGAAGTCAGCGGACTACCCTGCGAACCTGCCGACTGACGGGCTTTCCAGAAAAGTAAAGTAGTGTAAATTTCCTCGTCTCGCCGCTAGATAAAAAGCAAATCGGGTGTATAGTTGTGCCGTTTCGGGGTTGAGCAGCCGATGCCGAGCCCCGATTCCCCCCCGGGAACTTACCTTGGCGGTGGAAGCGGCGGCGAATCCGGCGGCCAGCTTGTATACAAGCTGACACCAAACTTGGATGGGACCTGGACGGAAACGGTGCTGCACAGGTTCGACGATCCTACCAGCGGCGGTCCTGCCATGGGCCTGATCTTTGACGCTGTCGGAAACCTCTACGGCACGACATGGATGGGGGGTACTTATAACAACGGGACGGTGTTTGAGATTACGCCCTAGCGGCGAGCGAATCGAAATTAATATTGGCATGCTTGACACGGAAAAGCCGCTGGACTAGATTTTTGTCTCCTCCCCGCGCGCGAGATTTTCTCTTGCGTCTCAGCTTCTTTGAGTCAGCATTTCGCGTCGTTTTAAGAAACCGGTCCTGATCGCGACCCGCTCGTCGTGTGAAATTTAATAGGAGAACTCCAATGCGGGGCAAGAAACTCTTTATGGGATTGAATGTTGTGTTGGCCTTGTTCGTCATGGGTACGATTATGGCGAGCACACACGCGGCGGCCCAGACGGAAACAGTACTGATTAACTTCAACAGAAACGACAAACTCGTAGGGGGTTTGGAGCCCGATGCTGGGCTGATCTTCGATGGCGCTGGTAATCTCTATGGCACGACCATTGCTGGCGGCACCGAATGTGCCGCAGACGCCGGCTGCGGTACGGTCTTCAAGCTGACGCCCAAAGCCGGCGGAGGCTGGGCTGAGACGGTGCTGCATAACTTTAACTTTAACGGCCAAGATGGGGTCAATCCTGCAGCCGGTGTGATCTTCGATGGCGCCGGCAATCTCTACGGCACTACGTTGGGCGGAGGCGCTTATGGCTACGGCACGGTGTTCGAATTGGAGCGAACCGAGGCCGGCGGCTTTGCCGAGAAGATTCTGCACAGCTTTGGAAAAAATGCGAGCGACGGCCAGGCTCCATGCGCCGGCGTGATTTTGGACGCCGCCGGCAACATCTACGGCACTACTTCCGCGGGAGGCTTTTTCGGCACCGGTGCGGTGTTCGAGGTGGAGCACACTTCCAGCGGTGGCTTGGCCGAGAAGATTCTGCATAGTTTCACCAATAAAGGCACGGGCGGGTCCGACCCCCTAGCCGGACTGATCTTCGATACCGCTGGAAATCTCTACAGCACAACTTCCTGGGGCGGCGCTTATGGTAGCGGAACCGTATTTGAACTGACACCTACAGCGGGTGGGAGCTGGACGGAGACGGTACTGTATGCCTTTGGCGTCGAGAGACCAGATGGGATCAACCCCGACACCGGCGTGATCTTCGATGCCGCAGGTAATCTCTACGGTACAACTATCGGCAGCAGCGTCGCGGCCGGGAAGGGGACGGTATTTGAGTTGTCGCCCACGGCGAGCGGCACTTGGACCGAACAGATACTTTACACGTTTTGTTCGAAAAACGACTGCACGGACGGGACCATTCCCCGGGACGGCGTGATCTTCGATGCCGCCGGAAATCTCTACGGCACGACGAGCGCGGGTGGCGCAGCCTACCACGAGCCCGGTGGTACGGCATTCGAGTTGAAGCCGACAGGGGATGGTAGCTGGACTCTGACCGTGCTGCACAGCTTCGTAGATGACGCCAGCCCCCTTGCCAGCCTTATCTTCGACACCTCCGGCAACCTCTACGGCACAACTTACAACGGCGGCGCCTTTGGCGGAGGCACGGTGTTCGAGATCACTCCTTAGCTGCGCGGGAAATGCTAGGTTGCCGGCGAGCAGAAGTTAGGATGGCAGGGATCCTTCAACTTCCGCTCTGGATGACTCGATAGATTCAGGGACTGATTTAGAGCGAAGATCCCACGGCGGCGTGGGCGGTGTGAGAGCTTGCGTGGTCGTGCTCCGCTTCGGATTGCGTTACTTCTTCCCACA
>JBAPQU010000310.1:0-2456 GCA_049280795.1 Candidatus Sulfotelmatobacter sp. | reverse complement strand
ACTATTTGGCAGACAACTAGTTCTGCTTCATCTGGTCGTTCTTCATGCTGTCGTCTTTCTTCATATCGTCTTTCTTCATGCTGTCATCCTTCTTCATCGTGTCTTTCTTCGCGGTCTTGGTCTTCTTGGATGTCTTCTTGGTGTCGTCTTTCTTCATCGAATCGTTTTTCATCGAATTGTCTTTTTTCATGGTGTCCTGGGTTGAGCTGTCTTGCTTCATCGAATCCTGAGCGAAGCCAGCCAGCGGGGCGCCCAACATGCATGCCAGCAGCAAACTGCCGAAAATCTTCTTCATAATTTTCTCCTTGGAGGTGAGTATCGAATTCGGTCGTCCGGCAGGTTTACACCTGCAGGCTGAGATGGGATGAGCCGCACGCTGGAAAGTTACAGACCCGGTACTAGGGCATCGATCTTACGAAATGTTTTCGGGAAGGGCACGGCTTCAGCCGTGCCGCTCGTAGCCGCTATAGACACGGGCTTTAGCCCCTGAGGATTTCCAGACCGGTGATGTCCTAGCAGGCTAGCTGATCGCGGGAGATCTTCAACCCGCTAAGATTGCCGAGCGCGGTCACGGCAACGGATTCCGTCTTGAAGAACTCCTGCGCTAAAGTTTGCAGATCTTCGGCCGTGACGGCTTCAATCTTCTCGATGAGTTCATCGAGATCCTGGAAATGATCGAAGTACATTTCCTGCCGAGCCAGGTTCGACATGCGAGCCGTGCTCGATTCGAGCGAGAGCATCAGGCTGCCCTTGAGCTGATCCTTGGAGCGTCGCAATTCTTCTTCGGGCACTGGCTGATTTTTCAGATTGCGGAATTCGCTGACCACGGCCTTCACCACCTTGCTCGCCGACGCGAGCGATGTTCCGGCGTACACGGCCATGCATCCGGTATCGCGGTAGGGGTTGAGGTCGCTGTAAATCGAATACGCCAGGCCCTGGCGCTCGCGGATATTCTGGAACAGGCGCGAACTCATGCCTCCGCCGAGCAGCGTGTTGAGAATGTAGCCGGCGTGCCGCTTCTTATGCGCGATGGGATAAGCCGGGACTCCAATGCACAACTGCACCTGTTCGAGCGCTTTCTTGTTGCGCAGCACGATGCGAGGAACGATTTTCGGTTCGGCCGAGTGAAAGCCGTTCTGAGCGGGCTTCAGGTGCTCGAAGTGCTTCACCACGAGGTCGACGAACTGATCGTGATTAAGATGCCCAGCTGCGGCCACGATAATGTTGCCGGGCGCGAAGCGGTGAGAATAGGTATCGAGCACAGTCTGCCGCTCGAATTTCTTTACCGTCTCTTTGGTGCCCAGGATGGGCTTGCCCAGTGGGTGATCTTTCCAGAAATTTTGGGTAAAGATTTCGTGGACAAGGTAATCGGGATTATCCTCGTCCATCTTGATCTCTTCGAGAATCACGCCGCGTTCGCGAGTAATGTCCTCGGCAGTGAATGTGGGGTGCAGAACCAGATCTGTGAGAATCTCAAGCGCAATGGGAACATTTTCGTCGAGCACCTTGACGTTGAAGCAGATGCACTCCTTGGAGGTGAACGCATCCATGTTGCCGCCGATAGAATCGACCTGGCGCGCGATCTCCTCGGCGGTACGGTGCTTGGTCCCTTTGAAGACCATGTGTTCGATAAAATGAGAGATGCCGTTCGCTTGCGGCGTCTCATCGCGCGATCCGGTTTCGAGCCAAATCCCGATGGAAGCCGAACGGATATGTTCCATCTGCTCGGTGATGACGGTGAGGCCGTGGGGCAACACTTGGCGGCGAATATTGCGGACTTCTTTTACCATGATGGCGCGGGGCGGAACTTCCCAGAGGTACGTTACCATTCTTACACAACTGACGGCATCGGGTGGGGCAAGCGACAATAACACGTTTAGTTATTTATAATCAGCAAGTTGCGATCTTTCTTGCAAGGACTTCTAGCGCTGACTGAAAGGGAATGTGCCGCTTCCAATCAATGACTGAACCTTTTATATCGCTGCTGGGTATGGACTGCGAAGAGCTCACCGCTCTGGTGATCGAGGCCGATCAGCCCGCCTATCGCGCCAAGCAAATCATGGATGCCGTGTATCGGCAGCGAGTGGAAACTTTGGCGGATATTTCCACATTGCCGCTAGGGTTTCGAGAGCGGCTCGAGCAGGGCGGAGTTACGGTTGGGGCAGCGTGGATCGAGAAGAAGTTTGTATCGGTTGATGGCACGGTGCGGTATCTGATTGCTTTTGCCGACGGCCAGAGTGTCGAAACGGTATGGATGCCGGAAGGGGATGGCGGAGAAGCAGGGGATGGTTCGGAAGCGGGTGAGGAGGTTGACTCAGGCACCTCGGGCGCTAAAGCCCGTTCTGAAGAGGATGAGCCGATCGCAGCGCTGAAGCGCCGCGCCACCCAAAAGCAAATTGGACAAGGACATGTGCGAGAGATTTCTCCCCGACGATTCCAGGGCCGCTCAACCATTT
>JBAPQU010000309.1:0-2902 GCA_049280795.1 Candidatus Sulfotelmatobacter sp. | reverse complement strand
GTCATTACCAACGAGACGGCCCAGGCTCACTCAAAAGTGGTTCGCCTGGCCATCCCGAGGGCATCGTGATTTGCCCTGATTTGTCGTAGTACAAGTACTTTAGAATATGGCGGAGAGAGTGGGATTCGAACCCACGTTACCCTTTCGAGTAAACACGCTTTCCAAGCGTGCGCCTTCAGCCACTCGGCCATCTCTCCGGCAAGGCGGGGAAGAACCAATACTGATATGCCGGATGCTATCGTCAATCGCCAAGTCTTCACAAAAGCGCCAGCTTGGCTTCGTTTCATTCTATGGGCCGCAGTGCGCAAGTGCAAATCGGTGAGATGTTCGGAATAGGGGCGAAGGAATCTTATATCCGCGGGAGAGAACTATTAGTCGAGCTCATCGGTACGGACTGAATTGGACACACTTGAAGCGGAAGCAGCCGGAGCGCTCGATGGCGATGCGCCCGATGAGGCGCCGGCAGCGGCGCTGTGTGCGCTATCCGTCGCGGGTGTAATAGCAGGAACCGGCGGCGGCTTGACGCCATCGACCACATGATGGCTCAAGCAATAGAGTGCGAGTTCGAGGCGGTCGGCAACGCCCAGCTTGTCATACACCTTGCGCAGATAATTTTTTACAACCTGCTCGGTGGTACCCACCCGAACCGCGATCTCCTTGTTCTTCATGCCCTGCGTAACGCAGGAAACAATCAACGTTTCCTTGGGCGTAAGTTGGACTTTCGGGCGCGCTCCGGAAGGACGCAGAGTGTGTCCGCGAAAAGCTTCCATCACCCAATGAACGGCTTGATTCTCAAGCCAGGGTTCACCGGCGGCTACTTTACGGAGGCAATCGACCAGCACTTCCGGCTCTACTTCGCGCGAAAGAATCCCGTGCGCTCCGCGGCGAAAAAGATCGAGCGTCAGTTGTTCGTCTGAAGTGGGCGTGACCACGACGACCTTCAACGACGGTGCTTGGTTCAGGAGTTCTGTGACCACTTCGACAGGATTCGGAGCCAAGGCCGACTCGAAGATCAGAATGTCCGCGGAGAATTTGGTCACCGCCGATTGCGTTTGAGGCAGCGTCTCGGCCTGCCCGACAACGCGGATATCGTCTTCCAGCGCGAAGATCTTGCGCAGCCCAGCTCGGAAGATGGCCTGAGTATCGGCCAGGATCACGCGAATCAACTGGCCGGTGCCGGCTGTCCCGTGAACGCCGTGATTTTCTCCCACGCTGACCGAAGTGGCCATTTAATTTCTTTCCGCTCTAAACTCGTTCGAAATGGTATTCGTCAATCACTACGCCAACGCCGCGACGGCCCTGGTCTTCAAAGCTGCGAACCACACGGCCATGGCAGTCGATCTGCACATCACGGCGGGAACCCACTACGTCTCCCGGAAGCAGGATCGTGAATTCCACCAGCGATCCCACAGGTACATCGCGATCCATCGCGAACAGCACGCCGTTTGCGGAGATGTTTTGCGTCTCGGCGGAACAGGTTCCGCTCTGCGATTTCATTTCCACCGGCAAATGCAGCGGAAACCGCGGAGCGCTCTGCATTTCGGCATAGTGCTTGATTGCAGTCTGCGCTTGAGCATCCATCGTCCGTTGCTCCCTTGTCGCTTCGCCTGACACCGTTCTGACGAACCTTCCCTCCAGTGCATATGCCTCTGCGCGCACCGGATTTCTGCCTGACCTAAAGGGCAGCGTACACCCACGAACCAAGCATGCAAAGTTACCGAAGTCATGGAACGGAAGGGTGTTAACTGCTTACGGATGAGTGAATTAGAGGGAACTTACGCGGCTGCGGAGGGCTTTAAAGTGATGGCTAGGAAACACGCGATTGTGTGAGGCAAGCCGTCAATGCAAGACGTGGCCTAATCTTTAGAACTTGGTCACTTCTGTGAAGTTAAAATCTCGAACTTTCATGGCCGGCACGACCATGTCAAACGACTCCTCGCCGCTCGCGCGGAGAGGCGCACTCATGGCCTCGACGTTCGAAAGCATGTGGATGAGGCTCTCGTTGAAACGGAAGTTTCGCACACCTTGCCGCACTCGTCCGTTTTCCACAAGGAATGTGCCGTCGCGAGTCATTCCTGTCAGCATTTTTTCGTAGGGCTCAACCTCGCGGATATACCACAGCCGCGTGACCAGTACGCCGCGCTCAGTGGACTCGATCATCTGAGCCAAAGTCTGAGGATTCTGCGGAGCGGCAAAAACTATGCTAATAGGCATCTCGCCCATTTCGTTGGGTAGGGCAAAGCCATGGCCTGTGGCTTCGATGTGCCCAGCCTGATCTCGATGTTCGGACCGCTTCATACGTTCAGCCGTGGCCCGCGCATAGACGACTCGCTTGACCACACCTTTCTCTACGAGCGGCACACGAAGCCGTCGCATGCCTTCGCCATCAAAGGGCGAACCAGTTTGCAATGGGTGAGCAACATCATCCCAAATGGTGATGTTCTCACCAAAAAGCTTGCTGCCGATGCGGCCATTCAAAAATGACCGCTGGTCGAGGATCGCCATGCCGGAATAATCCCAGAACATGAAGCCAACCAGGTCGAGCACCGCCGCCGGCTCCAGGATCACGGTGTACTTCCCTGCTGGAATCTCAGCCGGATGCGCCGAGTCGAGCGTCTTCTTCGCAGCGATCTCAGCCAGATGGAGCGGATCGAGATCGGTGACGTTAGGCGAGTTTGCTTTCTGCCAGCCAGAGGAATCGGGCCCCAGCATGGTGATGGAAACTTCGGCAAGAGTTTGAGTATGCCAGTTGCTCAGGCCGCGCGAGTTGAAAATGCCTTCTACGTTTTCGGAACTGGAAAAGATTCCGGCCGTGGTCAACTTATGTTTCTGCGCAACGTCGACAATCTTCTTTACTCCGTCGGCGCGAAGTTGAGGAGTGATGGCTGCGGTCTCGGAAAAG
>JBAPQU010000308.1:0-6419 GCA_049280795.1 Candidatus Sulfotelmatobacter sp. | reverse complement strand
GGGCGCACCTCGAGCGGCCTACCCTCAATTAATGGATAGGTCCACCGCCGCAGCGCCGGAATATGTACGTTGATCCAATAGTCCCACCAGTCCAGCAGCCGCGCCTTGTAGCCGAACTCTTCCTGCTCGTCCTTCACCAGCGCGTGTGAAAGTTTCTCCACGTTGTCCGCCGCAAAATCATGCTCATTAAACAGGATGAACGGCTCGAACAACTCAATCAACTTCTCCAACCGCTCCAGATTTCTCTCCGTCTTCACCAGCGGAGTTTTCTTCAGCGGCAGCGGGGACATGATCCGCTGAATCGATTTCACAATCGCCTTCTGCGCCGGCGCCGACATTCTCTGATATCGCGTCTTTGAAACCGGAATCGCATCAAAGCGCAACCGCAACCAAGATTCCAATCCCTCCTGCGCCCGGTAATGCTTGCGGTGCGCCAGCGACGTCAACTCAATCGACCGCCCCATATCGCAAGGATTCGTCACCGAGGTCGCCAACTGATAAAGCGAGTCATGGCGCCGCTCCACAATAGCCGCAGCAATGAGCGTCATCCCCGCGCACACCGCATCCACCGGAATAATATCCAAACGCTTGCTTTCGTTCGTTGGCAACTGCCGGAAATAGGTCCCTAATAAATAAGAGAGCGACGCCGAAGTATTGATCCCTTCATTCCATCCTAGAAACGGCTTCGCCACCGAAGTTTCCACAATCGCAGGACGCACCACCGCAATTGGCAAGCCCGCACCATGCGTCACCATCAGCGACTCCGCCAGGCTCTTGGTCAGCGTATAAGTATTCGGCCAGCCCAATTCTTTTGCGCGGCGCGTTCCAGCTTCCGTCAAATACGTCTTTAGCCACCGAATCCTGTTCTTGCGGATTTGGTTCTCGAGTGCCGCGCCCTGCAAGCCTTTCGCCGCGTGTTCGTTAGCCAGCGATTGCATCTTAAGCCCTGCAGTCACTTCCTCGCTTTCGGCTTGCGCCTCGGCCTTGGCAATCACTTCGTGCAACGCATGCCACTCCTGCTCAGCATCAAAATTGCCAACCCGATGTGGCGTGTAGTTCGGAATTATTCTTTCCGCCACCCGCCCATCGCGCTCACCCGCCACGTAGCACGTGGATAAATGCAACAGCCCTCCATGCTCCGTGCCCCGCACAAATTCCAGGATGTTCATCGCCGCATCGGTATTGGTCGCCAACGCATCCCGCAAGTCCGGATTGAAGTCCGTCAACCCCGAACTGTTTACAACCAGATCAAGATTTTTCTGCAGCCGCCGCGCTGCTTCCGCATTCAACCCCAGCCCCGCCTGCGCGACGTCGCCTTCCACCACTTCAACTTTTTCCCGCAGATACTCCGCAAATCCCATCCCATACTTTTCAAATAACGGATCGAATACCGGCGACTCTTCCACCATCTTTTCGAACCGCTGCTCTGCCGGATTCGATTTCTGCCGCCGGATCAGCAAGTAAATCCGCCCGATCTCCGGCAGGTCCAACAACGTATTCGCAAGCCATACCTTGCCAATAAATCCCGTAACCCCGATCAGCATCACGTGCCGGCCTGCCAGCGCGCGCCGCACCGAAAATCCAGCCTCCTGCCGCCGTCCCTCGAAGTGAACAATCGGACGATCCTGCGCGATCGATTCCCGCCCGGCCCCGATCACCGCCGCCCGCAACTCCTCGAGCGTAATATCCAGTTGTCGAGCCAGAGTTTTCGGAGCTCGCCGCCCATCCGGGCTTTGCTCACGAATCAGCGCAAACCCACCCCTCGGCCGTATCACCGGTTCCAGCAAACGTCCCGTTGCCACGCCATCGCGAAATTCCAGCCGGTTTGCCACCAGCCGTTTCACTCCCAAGTGCTGCGCCAGCGGCTTCATCACATGATCCAGCCCCTGGCTCACCAGTACCACGTCAGCTCCCGAGCGCACTAATTCCTGCACTCGCTCAACTCCGTGAGGCTTCAACTGCGGCTTCAATTTGTATAGGAAGTATTCTTCGCCCAGCAAATCCAACCGGTCCTGCGTCACTCCACGCAGCGTCGTGTGCACTACGCGGGTGGCAAACTTCCGGTTCGTGGAATAAAGGAACGGGCGCAGCAACGCCATCAGCAAAATCAGCCCGCGCCGCTGAAATCGCTCGGTAAAGGTTTGTGCGTTCCAGGTAAAGAATGCCACCGGCTGCACCACGGTAAGGTCAAGCAGGCTTCCCTCGACCCGCCAGTACACAGTAGGGGACGTAACCGTAGACACTTCCGCCGTCACGCTGGGGGATGCGCTGGGTTTGTGGTTTGTCGGTTCCAAAATATGCTTCGTCCCCGCTGCAGGTTCCCGTAGAAGGGCAGACGAATCTCCTATTGTAAACAATGCCCAGCCACTGCGCCGCTAAGGACCTATTTGAAAGGAATCGCTGTCTGCTGGGAGGTCCATCCCACGCTCGGTACCGAACCCCAAAACATTCTCACCGATGGGATGTATTTCGTCATGTTCCCTGTCGCCGTCGTGCGAACAAACACCTGGAATCGCCAATTCAGCACGTCCGCGACATAGATGGTTTGATCCGGTCCCATCGCCATAAAGTGAGCCCATGCCATTTGGCCAGGCTTATGCCCCGGCTCGCCAAAAGCGCCCAAAATCTTACCGTTCTGGTCCAGTTCGACGATCCGGTCGTATCCTCCGTCCGTCATCCAGACGTGCTGATCCGGTGTAATCAGCAGACCATATGGGTAACCGATACCAGTCCATTGCCGGATAAATCTGCCCTCTGAATCAAAGATTTGAATCCGCTGATTTTCGCGATCCCCAACATACACGCGGCCTTCGTTGTCCACGGCAACGCTATGAGGCAGGTTGAATTCACCAATACCGGCTCCGTATTTTCCCCACGCCTTAATGTAATTTCCCTCACGATCAAACTTCACGATGCGGGAATTGCCATAGCCGTCCGCCACGTAGATATCGCCATTTTTTGCGAAAGCTACATCCGCTGGCTTGTTAAATAGCCAATTTGCTTCCGCTCCTGTATTGATCCTTCCCAGCACCAACAGCACATTCCCCGACGGGTCCAGTTTGAGCACCAAATGGCTTCCATCGTCGGTCGTCCAAAGATCGTCCTCCGAGTCAATCCGCAAACCATGTGGATGCGTGAAGAGTCCGTCGCCAATGCTTTGCACAAAGTTACCCTGCGCGTCGTATTCGGCGAGCATGGGCTTAGTTCGTTGAAACAGAAATATGTGCCCCTTCGAATTTACTGCGACCGCGGATGCTTCACCGGCGATCATCCCTTTGGGAAGCTTGAAGAAGTTCGGTACGACGCGATAGGGCAGTTCGGTAACAGCCTGAAACGGCGCTGCCATTACTGCTGCTTGCTGCGCGCCCGCATAAAAGGGCAAGAATGCAACGCACGCGAATACGATTTCCAGCAATTTTCTCATATCCCCACCCAGGATTATGCAAATCGTCGTGTACTCTACTCCAACTCAGCTGAAAACCAAGAACTGGAACTGCCTTCGGGGAGTGTCTGAAATCTACAGAATTCAAACACCACCCTATCTTCATTATTCATACTCTCGTAACAATCTTTCCGTATAGTGTCCACCTTTAGGGCAGCAGAACTTTTAATCATTTCCGACCGAGGAATAATCATGGCTGCAGCGACAACCAGCGTATTGGACCAGAAACTCTCCCGTTCTCCCGGCAAGATCGGTATGCTGGTCTTCGGCGTCGTGCTTGTCATCGGCGTTGCCTACGCCGGCTCCAGCCTGCTACACGATCTTTCCTACGTCCACAACGAATCCATCCTGCCCTACCTACTCCTGGGTCTTGCGCTGCTGGTCGCCCTCGGATTCGAGTTTGTCAACGGATTCCACGACACCGCCAATGCCGTCGCCACCGTTATCTATACCCACTCGCTCGAGCCCCACATCGCGGTAGTGTGGTCCGGCTTCTGGAATTTCCTCGGCGTCCTGGCCTCGAGCGGCCTGGTCGCCTTCGCCATCGTCTCACTGCTGCCGGTCGAACTGATCCTGCAGGTCGGCAGCAAAGCCGGATTCGCCATGGTCTTCGCCCTGCTGGTCGCCGCCATTATCTGGAACCTCGGCACCTGGTGGTTAGGTTTGCCCGCCTCCAGTTCGCACACCCTCATCGGTTCCGTGATCGGCGTCGGCATCGCCAACCAGCTCATGAACGCCAGAACCGGTACCAGCGGCGTCGACTGGGGCCAAGCCGCCAACATCGGCAAGGCGCTGATACTCTCGCCCATCGTAGGCTTTGGTTGCGCAGGTCTCTTGCTCTTACTCGCGAAATCTCTCATCAAAGATCCCAAGCTTTATAAAGCTCCCGAAGGCACCGAGCCGCCGCCGTTCTACATCCGCTGCCTGCTCATCCTCACCTGCACCGGCGTCAGCTTCTTCCACGGCTCCAACGATGGACAAAAGGGCATGGGCCTCATCATGCTCATCCTAATCGGCACCGTCCCCACCGCCTACGCTCTCAACCACGCCATCACCTACAAAGACTCGCAGGATTTCATCGCCGTCTCCCAGCAAGCCGCTGATGTCCTCAACAACTATGTGAACCCCAACGCCGCCGTCGGCGACGCCCACGATGACGTCACGCAATATATCCGCGACAAGAATTTCACTCCCAACACCATGCTCGCCCTGCGCACCCTGGTCAGCGACATCGGCAACGAGACCGCTCTTTACAAGGAGATGAAGAACATCCCCAACGACCGCATCCGCAACTTCCGCAATGACATGTATCTAATCAGCGAAGCCATCCGCCTCATGCAGAAGAATCACAACCCGACTTTCACCACCGAAGAGACCGCAGTTCTCGCCAATTACAAGAAGCACATCGACCACTCCACCCGCTTCATTCCGCTCTGGGTAAAGGTCGCCGTAGCCATGGCTCTCGGCCTCGGGACCATGGTCGGCTGGAAGCGTATCGTCGTAACCGTCGGAGAAAAAATCGGCAAAAGCCACCTCACCTACGCCCAAGGCGCAGTCGCCGAAATCACCGCCATGGCCACCATCGGCGCCGCCGACGGCTTTGGCTTACCCGTCAGCACCACCCACGTACTCTCCTCCGGCATCGCTGGCACCATGGCCGCCAACCACTCCGGCATCCAGTGGTCCACCGTGCGCAACCTCGCTCTGGCCTGGGTTCTGACGCTGCCGGTAGCCATGCTGCTCTCGGGATCGTTGTTCTGGCTATTCCGAAAGACGTTCTAAGAACGGCACCGAGAGAACCAACGCAAGCTCAGGGCTTCAGGTTTGAATGGGCGCGGCTTCAGCCGCGCCACTATCTTCCTTAAATCTTGTCATTCCGAACCGGGCTGAAAGCTTGGTGAGAAACCTGCTTTTTATGCTGGAAAACTTCTTGCTGGAAAAGCGCTTCGCCTTGGCATATACTTGTGTATATGCCAACCCAGGTTCGTAAAGCCAAACTATTCATGAACAACCGCAGCCAAGCCGTGCGTCTGCCCAAGGACTTTCAATTCAAAACTGACGAAGTATTTATACGCAAAGAAGGTGAGGATTTAGTCCTCTCGCCCCGCCCCTCCGATTGGTCCTCCTACTTGTCAGACGCACCAGTCGCTTCCGCCTCTTTCCTGGAGGATATCGACGATCTTCCCATACAGGAGCGTGAGCCCTAATGCCTCGCTACATGCTGGACACGGACACCTGCTCCTACATCATGCGCCGTTCGCACGATGCACTTCTTAAGCGGCTCGCGAAGGTTCCCGTCAGCGAAGTGTGCATCTCGGTGATCACCAAATCCGAACTCCTGTTCGGAGTCGAAGTATCTCCAAAACGCAAGCAAGACGAAGCAGCGCTCGCCGCTTTTCTGCGCTACGTCGAGGTTCTGGACTTTCCGGACGAAGCATCCTCGCACTACGCGAAAATTCGTGCCGATCTGAAAGCCCGTGGCTCGATGATCGGGGCCAACGATCTATTCATCGCCGCCCACGCCCGCAGCTTGGATCTAACGCTCGTTACGAATAACACGCGAGAATTTAAACGCGTCCGCGGTTTGTCCATCGAGAATTGGACACAGCATTAACTGATTTTGTGGTTCCGAACCGGGCTGAAAGCCCAGCGAGGAAATCTGCTTTTTTGCCATCCCCACAAGGCCGTGCCCTCCCGATTACCTACCCCTAACCCCGTTCCCCGCTAGAATAGCCTTTCCACCAAGGACTTCGAACTCATGGATAAACTCGTAATCCGCGGCGGCGAGCCGCTGCTCGGCACCGTCCGCGTCAGCGGCGCAAAAAATGCAGCGCTGCCCTGCATGGCCGCCGCGCTGCTCACCGACGAACCGGTCATCCTCGAAAACATTCCGCAGGTACGCGACATTCAAACCACCCGCAACCTGCTCGCCGCCATGGGCGCCGAGGTCGAACTCGGCTACGGACGCGCCCAGCAC
>JBAPQU010000307.1:0-4798 GCA_049280795.1 Candidatus Sulfotelmatobacter sp. | reverse complement strand
AATTTTATTGAGGCCTTCTGGCAGCGCCGCGATCCCACGCCCGATACGGAAGAGAACGAATACAAGGAAGAGCACTACCGGCGTATTGCCTATGCCAACGAGCATTTTGCCGCCGGCATCCCCGGCTGGAAGACCGATCGCGGCCGCATGTACATAATGTACGGTCCGGCGGATGAAATCGATTCGCATCCCTCCGGCGGCAGCTATGAGCGGCCCATGGAAGAAGGCGGCGGCGAGACTTCAACCTTCCCCTTTGAAGATTGGCGTTACCGCTATATCGAAGGCATCGGACAGGAAGTCATCATCGAGTTCGTCGACACTTGCATGTGCGGCGACTACCACATGACGCTCGATCGTTCGGAGAAAGATGCGTTGAAATACACCCCCAACGCCGGTCTTACGCTCTACGAGCAAATGGGGATGTCGAGCAAAGCCAACCGGTTTAGCGGTGGTGGCCTCGAGCAACTAGGCGCTGGCCCGATGAGTTCGGATTTGCAGACGAAAGAGTTTGACCGGCTGGAACAGTACGCCAAATTGCAGGCGCCGCCGCCCGTCAAATTCAAGGATCTGGAAGAAATCGTCAACACCAAGCTCGTTACAAACTTGATGCCCTTCGATGTCCGCACCGACTTTGTGAAGGTGACGGGGGACACGGTGCTGGTGCCGATTACCGTGCAGATGAAGTATCGGGACATTACCTTCGCCAACAAGGACGGAGTTCAGCGCGGTACGGTAAATATTTTCGGCCGAGTGACTACGCTAACCGGACGCGTGGTACAGACCTTCGAAGATCCAGCTCAGATCGACGTGCCGGCGGAACTGCTGCCTCGTATGGCTGAAAATTCTTCGGTGTATTGGAAGGCGATTCCGCTCCGCCCCGGACGCTACAAGGTCGAGATCGCGGTGAAGGATGTGAACGGCGACCGCAAAGGCCTCTGGAGCCGCGGCATTATGGTGCCGGAGTACTCCGACGATAAGTTGTCGACCTCTTCGCTCATCGTGGCCGATGTTATGGAGCCGGTGCCTACCAAGGATGTGAGCACGGGACAGTTTGTGATCGGCCTGAATAAAGTTCGCCCGCGCGTGGCGCCGGCGGATGGCAAGCCCGCCTTGTTCAAGAGAACTCGCGACCAGAAGGTGAACTTCTGGATGCAAGTCTATAACCTCGGGGTGGACGAGAAGACGCACAAACCCTCCGCCACATTCGAGTTCGATATTGTCAACATCGCAACCAACAAACCGGTGGTCCAGAAGATGGAATCCACCGACACGATGGGGAATGTTGGCGAGCAGATAACCCTGCAGAAATCGATTGCCTCGGCGAACCTGCAGCCGGGCACGTATCGCATCGAAATTAAAGTGAACGACAACGTTTCCAAGCAGACCATTGATCCTTCAGCGACGTTTGCTGTAGAGTAGCGGGCTACTTGGTTCCCCCGGGGGTAGGAGTGAAGTTTCGCCAGCTCGGATTCTGGGCGGTGATCGTCGCGCTGTCGCTTCCCGTGTGCGCTGCGGAGCGGCCCGGCGCGATCTCGGGATACGTGCGCGATACGGCCGGCATACCTCAGATGGGTGCCGTGGTTGAGATCGTCGGCGCTGCGGCGCGGACCTTCACAGTATTCACGGATGGCGCCGGATTCTACTCCGCCACGGACCTGCTCCCCGGAATCTACACGGTCAAAGTTTCAGCTCCTTCGTTTCTGCCTGCCCTACGTGACAAAGTTGGTTTGCACCCCGGCACCAGCATTCACGTCAACGTCACCCTGAGTACGCTGCTGAATGCCATGCGAGTGGGTCCTCTGCGTGGGACGCCCGACGATGACGACTGGAAGTGGACTCTGCGTTCCGTGGCGAATCGCCCCGTGCTGCGCGTGCTTGACGACCCTGCCGTGAGCGCCGAAACGCAAGATCAAGATCATGATTTAACCGGCAGCCTTTCATTCCTGGCCGGCTCCGCGGCCGAGGGCTACGGCAGTGGCTCAGACATGAGCACCGGCTTCTCAGTCGAGCGCTCGGTTTTTTCCGCGTCGCGAGTCGGACTCAGCGGCAATCTCGGATATGGAGATTCTCTTCCCGTCGCCGTTCTTCATGCGACTTACTCGCACCGTCTCCCGAACGGTTCGGGACCTGCGATGGGGCTCACCGTCCGGCGGTTCGCACCCTCGGATCCGAATCTGCATAACGCGTCTTTGCAATCGCTCGCACTTTCCGCGGCGGACGACGTCGCCATCAACGACGTGCTGGAGTTGAAGTTCGGCAGCGAACTGCAGACCATCCAATTTCTTGGACGTGTGAACGCTTTCCGTCCCCATGCCGCCGTTAATCTGCATCTCTCTCCGAACACGGTCGTGGGTTACGCATACGCAACCTCTTTGCCCAACGATCTTGAGGGCAGGAATTTTAATTCGTCGCCGGATGATCTAAGCGGATCCAGTCCTCGCGTCACCGTAGCCAATTTCGTCACTCGTCTTGAGCGCGCACGTCATCAGGAACTGAATGTCTCCCGAAGGATCGGCAAGACCAATCTGCAACTCGCGGCATTCAGCGACCGTGTGGATAATACCGCTCTGCTCGGTACCGGCGAGGTAACAGCCGCCAGCGGATTCCTGTTGCCCGATGTTTATTCGGGTACCTTTACTTACAACGGCGATACCCTCAGCACCCCGGGTCTGCGAGTCGTACTTCAGCGCAAGCTTGGCGCCGACCTTACCGCCACGCTGGATTATGCCTATGGCGGCGTCCTCGATCTCGCGAAGCCTGACGTAGAAATTCAGGCAGTGCAGCAAGCGATTACCACACAGCGCCGCCTAGCCATGGCGGCCAAGCTCAGCGGCACTCTGCATCGCACTCATACTCAGTGGATCGCCTCCTATCGCTGGGTTAGCGGCTCGGCATTGACTCCGGTAGATATGTTCAACGCATCGCCGGGGCAGAGCGGCCCCTTCCTGAACCTGTTCGTCCGGCAGCATATTCCGACCTTAGGATTTCTGCCCGCCCACATGGAAGCTCTGATCGACCTGCGCAATCTGCTGGCGCAAGGCTATGTGCCTGTCATGGGCCAGGATGGCCAGACTGTCTATCTGGTCCAGTCTGCCCGTTCGGTGCGCGGCGGCGTGACGATCACTTTCTGAGCCACGGCCTTCTAAGCGACGACCCCGCCAGCCCTCGGTTTTCCCAGCTTTCCAATGCCCGACCCTCTAAAACCTGAAGCAATCACGCCTTCACAGCCTCACCCAGTTACTTTGGAGTGCCGTATTCGTTAAATCTATGGCCTGGATCAGAACTCAATGGTTGACTCTTGGGACCGGGTTTCGATATCGTTCAGTGGGCGGTCGGGGCTGCATCTTGTTTGTATGCAAGGAATTGCGTGCCTCCAGTAGTGGCCTGAAAAGCCTGGCCTGCCGCACCGGACATTCACTTCCCCTAAAAGATTGCTTCTAATAACGATCAGCTTCTAAGGAGATTCTATGAGAGCGCGCATCATCCTCGTGTTTGTGCTTTTGGCCGCACTAAGCCTTTCGGCACAAACCTTCCGTGGCACGATTCTCGGCTCAGTAACCGACGCACAAGGCGCAGTAGTCGCCGGCGCCACCGTTACCGTGAAGAACGTGGGCACAGGGTTGGAGCGCACCACCGAAACCAGCGCCGACGGCAGCTACGCTCTGCCCGAGCTGCCAATCGGCACCTACACCGTGACCATCACGCAGGCTGGCTTTCGTACGTCTGTGACCACCGGCGTGACTGTTGACGTAGCCAGCGAGCGCCGCGTGGATGCGGCTATGAAGCCAGGCGACGTATCGACCAGGGTGGAAGTTGCGGGAGATCTCCTGCCTCAAGTCGAAACCACTACGAACGATCTCGGCGGTGTGATCACCCAGGAGATCGTGAAGGATCTTCCAGTTAATGGTCGAGACTACACCAAGCTGATCTACTTGAATCCCGGTGTGGCCGGTTCTCCCGATGAGATTTCAGATTCTCCGGGTTCTTTCGGCGAGTTCTCGATGAATGGTGCCCGCGGCCGATCTAACAATTACCTGCTCGACGGTACCGATATGAACGACGGTTTCCGTAACGATCCGGCCATCAACGAGGCGGGTGTATTCGGAACTCCAGCAACAATTTTGCCGCTCGATGCAGTGGCCGAAGTGCACGTAATTTCCAACTTTCAGCCGGAGTATGGGCGCAATGCCGGCGGTGTAGTGAATATCGTGACTAAGAGCGGCGCCAACAAGCTACACGGCAGCGCAGCCGAGTATTTCCGCAATGATGCACTTGATGCGCGCAATTATTTCAACATCGCCGGCCAGCCTAAAGCTCCTTTCCACAACAACCAGTACGGCGCCTCTCTAGGTGGTCCGATTGTGAAGGACAAAACTTTCTTTTTCTTCGACTACGAAGGACAGCGCGAGCCCGTGGGCGTGGTCACGATCGCAAGCGTTCCAGATACCGGAAGTGGACCGAATGGCCAGCTCGCTCCTGCCGATTCGACCAATCCGGTTATACAAAAGCTGCTTGCTCGCAACCCTTGGCCGGCGCCGAACCTACCCAACGCTCCGGGAGAGGCATCCGTCGTCTCGCCTTCTTATAACGATCTGACCAGCCTGATCGCCAAGATTGACCATAGCTTCAACCCCGACAATTTACTCACGGGACGCTATTTCTTCGGAGACAGCATCCAGTCTTTTCCTCTGGCTCTGACCGCTAGCGGCGGGCAGCTTCCCGGTTTCAATACCTATACACCGACACGAGTTCAGCTTGTCTCTTTGTCTTACGTACACACCATCGGCTCCAACAAGGT
>JBAPQU010000306.1:0-1826 GCA_049280795.1 Candidatus Sulfotelmatobacter sp. | reverse complement strand
TGGGCCAAATACTCCAACTACCGGCACGACGCAAAAATCGGCGGCCTCATGGCAAAGATAACGGGCATCCAACAAATCCGCCCGCTATCCCACAACACCCGCGTCGTCCTCGAAGGCGGCTCGATCGATGTCAACGGACAAGGAACCATCCTCACCACCGAAGAATGCCTGCTCAGCAAAATCCAGCAGCGCAATCCCGGTATGTCGCGTAAAGATTACGAAAAAATCTTCGCCGCCTACCTCGGCGCGCCGCACACCATCTGGCTGGGCCGCGGCATCTTCGGTGATGACACGCACGGCCACGTCGACGATCTCACCCGCTTCGTCGCGCACGATACCGTTGTCACCATGGTCGAAAACAATCCCAAAGATGTGAATCACAAACCGCTGCGCGAAAATCTTCGTCGCCTGCAAGCCGCTCGCGATCAGTCCGGCAAGCCGCTGAATATCGTCGAACTTCCAATGCCCGGTCCAGTTGTCTTCGAGCAGCGCCGCCTGCCCGCGAGCTACGCCAATTTCTATATCGCCAACGGCATCGTATTGGCACCTGTCTTTAATGATCCCAACGACCGCATCGCGCTTAACACACTGGCCGCGCTCTTCCCCACCCGCGAAGTTGTCCCCATCTATTCCGGCGATCTAGTCTGGGGACTGGGCACCATGCATTGCATGACGCAACAGCAGCCAGCACGTTAGTGCGGACGAAAACGTTCGTCTTTACGCAGTCAATATACAGTCAACCTTTTGCCGTAAAATAGAATCGTACCTATTTCCAAAACACTGCTCATACAAGGAGAATGGATGAACAAATTTAAATTGTTCGCGGTGGCCGCTATTGCCGCAATCTGTTTCGCGGTAAGCGCACCTACATCGCAGGCTCAGGTAGCCGTTGAGGTTGGAGTGGCGCCGGTATGCCCCTATGGCTATTATGATGTCCCGCCCTACGAGTGCGCTCCCTACGGCTACTATGGCCCAGAGTGGTTTACCGGCGGCGTCTTTATCGGCGCGGGCCCATGGTTCCATGGTCCGGAAGGCTTCCGCGGCCATGTAAACAATCACTTCCATCCTGACCACGGCTATGCCGGCCCCCGGCCGGCTCGTGGTGAGCGCCCCGACCCGAACCACCATCTCGATAAGATTGAACACTTCAAAGCCAATGAAGTGCGCGACGGTCACGGCCACGCCGTTGGCAAACGCTAACATCTTCATTGAGAACCGAAAGCTGATAATTTCAATCGTGCATGGCGGACGAGAGATTCACTCTCGCCCGCCTTTTCTTTATTTCCCTTACATGTCATTTCTTCCCCTATTGTCATTCCGAGCGAAGTCCCGAGTCGAGCTTTGCGAGGCGAGTGCAAGTGAGGATCTGCTGTTCTCACTCCAAAAAAAGCGGACCCGAAAATCGGGTCCGCAAGTGTCCAGATACAAAAACTCTAAGCGCGTCCGGGACCAGTAGGCGAACTGCTGCCGCCCGTGGAGCCTGGATTCGAAGAGCCCGGGTTCGAAGAGCCGGGATTTGATGAACCGGGATTAGACGTACCTGGATTTGACGAACCTGGGTTGGGCGACCTTGGGTTCGTAGAGCCGGGAGTCGAATTCGGTGCAGTCGGAACTCCGCTCGGGTTCGAGCCGGGGTTTGGATTGTTCGGGTTCGCATTGGGATTGTTTGGGTTTGAATTCGGATTATTCGAGTTGTCCGGATTTGTCGAAGGCTGTGCGGTGCTGTTGGGCGTGTTCGGATTGGCCGGGCTCGATCCAGGCGCGGCATTCCCCGTGGGCGGCGCAGTTGCATTGCCCGTCGGCGGCTGACCGGTATTGCCGGTTGG
>JBAPQU010000305.1:0-2854 GCA_049280795.1 Candidatus Sulfotelmatobacter sp. | reverse complement strand
CAACATAGGCAGGCTGGGGCAACCCGGTTCCCGTTGGCGACAAGGCACTATCCGAACAGACTCATGCAGTACCCGCATTACAAATGGCGTGAAAGATGGTTGCAGGAGACAGGCGAACCGCGTTGGCGTCAAGGGTCGTGATGATGTTGGGCGCGAACATCGCTTCGATCACTTGTCGCGCCGCGGCTATGCCGCGAAACTGAGTGTCGAATGCTTGAGTGGGCCTACCCGCGCGGATGTATTCGGCGCGGGAGACCGCGGCCTCCGCGTCAAACCACCACAGAGCAAGACCCGCGTCCTTGAGCGCGCGAACAAAAGGAAGGAGCGGGGGTGGGAAGCCCCAGTTTATGACTACCGGACTCCCCAAAGAGCAGAGCGCTGAGGCTAACGCAGTGGCGTCCCCAGTTTCTATTGATCTATCCCAGAGCCCGTGCACACCAATGCGCGCAAGCTGCCCAGGCATCTCCGCGTCCACGTGGACGTAGCCTTGCTCTGTTTCCAGCCACTTCCCAAAATGGCTCTTGCCTGTTGCTGGCATCCCGGCGATGAGTAGCAGCTGTGGGCGCCTCACATGTTACATCCTCGCTCCACCGATTCGGGACGTCCAATGCAGAAGCGGCGCCAAGGGGCCGCTTCATCAACTCGACCCCTGGGCGCCTAGTCGCAACCGCGCGCATACGTTCGGGAGGGAAGCGGCTCTGACGTGCGACGGAATGTACTGCGCGACAGCTCGGCACAAGATTAACTGTCTGTGCGGTGAGATTTTCGGATGCGTCGCGACAGATGGCCCAAGGGGGCGGCGGCTGCGCTATCGAGGGCTCGCGGTGTCCGCTATTATGGCTGCGTGATGTTGGTTTGAGGCCGGCGACGCGAGGCAGCCGAGGAGGGCATCTTTGTTGGTATGCCCTTTTCATGTCCCGCCACCGCCTTTTCCCGACTCCTGACACGCGCTGAGACCCTTCAAATACAGGCACTTGAACGTTCTGGGGCCTGCGTTTTAGCTCTCATAACGGAGGTGTGAGCGGCGCGCTTCGCCAACGCGATCAAATGCTTGCAGGTCTTGCGAGATTGCGGCCGCGGGAAGTACGCGGGAGTCTCAGACGCGCAATAAGGTTGCCGAGCTGGCCACTAAAAAAGGGGACCCAAGCAGCAGGTCGTACTAAAACCGTGGCAGCTCACGATCGCTGCCGTCTGAGTGCACGGGGCACGGATGCGGATATCGTTAGGATCTTCGCCGCGCGTATCACTCAGGGGAGCGCTTATACCACGCGTCCCGCGTTCGACGGCGCTAGGGTTTGACGTCACACCGTCCCGGTTTCGCAGATGTCACCCCCTGTCGGTGCGCCTCGCAAGCATTGGCATAGGTCTTCCCATCACAACCACAGACGTAGTTAATATTCTTCGGACACGCCTTGGGGACTGTGGCGCACTTGCCGCCCTTGTCGCCCTTTCCACAAGACGACATGTTTGTTTTCGTACCGTCACCAAAGTCGCAGTAGAGCCCGGTGCCACACTGCATTCCTGCTATACCGCTGCAAGCTTCCCCAATTTTCCCTGGCGGGTCGGTGGCGTATGCGCTTGGCGCCGACAAACAGAGGGTAATCATAGCCACACGACAAGTGTTTACGAATCTCATGGTCTTCCTCCCCAAAAAGCGCTCTTTTACTACCACGGCCACGGATACAGGTCGTCTCCGTCAGCCCGCATCGCAGCTGACGCAGGCTGGATGCCAGTCTTCTTAAGTCTGGCCGCCTGCAAGACATTCAGGTCTTCTAGGAGCGAAAAACCTAGCCTGTGCGCGGCTTCAAATTGCGCGCTGTCGATGTCGAAGATGTAAATCTTCCCGCTCGAGGCCCCGCACAGCATCACATGTACCAAGCCGTCTGCGCCCGCGCGTGGGTTCTTAAACGGAATGTGTGCATCGGTCAGCTGCTTCTCGAAGACGCTTATCGGCGAATCGCCGCCAAAGCACTGAAGCTCACCGGTGTACTCGAAGATTGCCACCTGTTCTGAGCCAAACACCCATTGCTTGAACAATAGGGGTGCGGCTTCGATATGCTTCTCGAGCTTCGTCCAGTCGCCTTTTGGAATCCCGATTACGTTCGCAATACCCGTGGGCGCGCCACATAGTGTGATGAACACACCGGGAGCGCGACGTTTCTGTGCCGAGACAATTCTCGAGACTCCGATGTCGGTCAATGCCTTCGCATCTTCCTCCGCCGTGCGACCACTGCCAGGTGTGCACTGCCGCGAGCCGTCGAACCGATACACCTGCACGGCCGCATCTGGAGCGTCGGCCCGCGCTGGTAGGGAACTTGCTAACAGCAACGCTGCCGCCGCGACGGCTGACTTTCCGATCATTTATATTCTCCCCACTTAGCGCCCGACCAGAAGTCCGGCCGTGCGCTGTTATCGATTACGCCTGATCTTAATATCTGTCGCGCAACTCGCTGCCATCTCACTCTGTTGACGGCACGGTGAGCCTTCTGCGGCGACCAAGATGGCCGGTATCGGTCCGGCAAGCATCGGCCAAAGGGATAAAACGCCCACTGGCGTCAGGTGCGATGCAGCAAATCGGGGATGCCTTTGCTGCGACGCGTCACCGCTGCGGGTTCAGGCGGCGGTCGTTATCCCGTGGCAATGCTGAGATAGAAACACGCGGCCCGACAGAATTAGGAATAGGAACCTGGGCTCGGCAAACGTTCCCGCAGAATGACGACGCGCATGGGGCTTAGAGGCGCGTCGCGCTGCCAAAAACGAAAGGCGTACGACCAATGCCTGCGGCTAGGGCCTGTTAACACTACGTGATATGCTGCGCGGATGGAAATCACACCCGAACAGTACGCACGCATCG
>JBAPQU010000304.1:0-8498 GCA_049280795.1 Candidatus Sulfotelmatobacter sp. | reverse complement strand
CGACGTAGAGCGTGCTGCCGTCGTTCGACAGAGCGGGGGCGCAACTCATGGCAACGTTGGTGATCGCCGAGTCGCCACTGATCGTGGCCGCGGAAACCCACGTGCCCGTGCCGTCGGGAGCGATGCGTGCTAGCCCGCTCTGCAAACCGATGGGCGTGGAGCCGAGGATGAGGAATCCGAAGAAAAGATTCCCGTTCGCATCGGTTGTCAACGGAGTGTTGATCTGTACATTCTCATCGTAGATCGTTGGATTCGCGAAATAATTTTTCTGCCCATAGAAGTAAAAATGAGTAACGGCGCCTGTTGCCGAATCTGGATTTGTTCGTACCAATACCCTGCCTCCAATATCGGGAACGAAAAGCTTGTTCTCAAATAGTGTGGAACCAAGGCCCGGCAGGAACAAGTCGCTGGGCGCCTGGTAGCCAGTATTTTCTGCCCACAGGCGCGTTCCGGTCGCACCGTCGTGAGCTACCACGCGGAAGCTATCCGCACCCGTCTTCACTGGCACGATGACCGTGTTGGCGGCTGTTACCAGAGGCGAGCCGTAGTGGATCAATATCTCTCCGGTCGGAGGATCGAGGTCTACCGGCGTCTTCCAATGAATTGTGCTTAGCGGTTGCGAAGCTACGGAGGAGACTGCCGTATGGCGCGCATCGTGCGAGTGAGTTCGCCAGGCGCCGACTTGTGCCGATGAAACGCGAGGGAAGAACATGCAGCCTACACTGACCAACCACGCAACAGCCACTCGGCACTGCGCCAACTTCGCCCGATAGCTCATGAATTTTCTCCTGAAGCAGGGTGACGATACCGCCGAAGCGGACAACGTTTGTCAACAGAATGTAAAAAGGAAAACAATTTTGGGGCTGAAACGCGCATGGGCGCTGCCATTCAGCGCTGCATCAGGTGGCAGGAATGTGTCTTGATCACCAGCCATACCTCTTTGCTCGGAATGAGATGTAGCGAATCTCTCGCCGCCAGGGTCAGGTGCACTTCCATCTCCACTCCACAGGTCACCTGAACAGAAACAATCACATCGCGCTGTTCCAACGAATTTATCCTGCCAGGAATTATGTTGCGTGCACTTAATCCGGTCGGAGGGGCGATCGCTAGCAGAATGTCTCCGGCGCGAATTCCCACGCGCAGCAGCGAGCCTGCCTCGGCACGAATTAGCGGTGTTTCCAGAAGAAGGCCGCTTCCCGCCTCATCACCGGGCGGACGGCAGGTCATTAGTCGGCAGACCATGGTGCCGCGATCTTCATGTATGGATTCAACCGTAGCATCGAAGATGTTTTCGAAACCTGCTAACTGCGCCACGGTTTCCTGAAGCGGAGCGTGCAGCACCTGATGCGGAGTGCCCTGCGCGATGATGCGGCCGTCCTCGAGAACCAGCACGTGCTCGCCCAGCGCAAACACCTCTTCGCGGCTGTGCGTTACATAGAGAATCGGGATGCGATGCGCCTGATTCCAGCGCCGCAAGTCGTCGAGGATCTTCGACTTGGTGGCTGCGTCCAAGGCTGCAAGCGGTTCGTCAAGCAGGAGGACGCAGGGGTCGGTAACCAGGGTCCGCGCCAGAGCTACGCGCTGGCGTTCTCCGCCCGAGATTTGCGCCGGCCGATATTGCCGCAAGTGTTCGATGTGGAACTCCTGCAGCATCGCTATGGCGCGCTGCTTCCGAATCGAGAGCGGCAGGTGTGCCAGACCATATTCCGTGTTTTGCTCGACGGTCAAATGGGGAAACAGCGCGAGATCCTGCAGAACGTATCCCACGCTGCGTTTGGCAACAGGAACTTTGATGGGCCCCGCGTCAAACAAAACCCGATCAGCTACGGCAATTCGCCCTGCGTCCGGAACGGTCAGCCCGGCCACGCAATCGAGCAGCGTGGTCTTTCCCGATCCCGAGGGGCCGAATAGTATGGTGAATCCTGGCGCTGCGCTGAAACCTACATCGAGAGAGAATGCTCGATCCGCGGAAGGAAAGCTCTTGCGGATGCGTGCACTCAGAGTTGGATTTGCTGGTTTGGGCTCCGCAGGCGTGGGCATGGGGTTTTGTTATTTGACCAGACCGATCGTCCATGGCTTTCTTCGGTTCATTCCATACACTGCCGTGAGCACCACGAAGCAGAAAATTAGCAGCAGCAACGCCGTTGCATTGGCCGCGGCATAATTTGAGGCTTGCACCTGATCGTAAATATCAATGGAGACCGTGCGTGTAACGCCGGGAATATTGCCTCCGATCATCAGCACCACTCCAAACTCGCCCATGGTGTGAGCAAATGCCAGAACCACGCCCGTGATCAGACCCGGCACGGAAAGCGGAAGCACTATGCGGAAGAAGGTGCGTAAGGGTGAAGCTCCCAGCGTGGCGGAGGCGGCCAGCAGTTTGCGGTCGACGGAAGAGAAAGAAGATGCGAAAGGTTGCACCGCGAATGGCAGGCTATAGAGGATCGAGCCGATTACCAATCCTGTGAAAGTAAACGCCAGCGTATGTCCGGTGATGGACTGCCACCAGCGTCCTAGCGGACTCCGGGAGCCGAGTGCGACGAGCAAGTAAAATCCGAGCACGGTCGGCGGTAACACAATCGGCATGGCGACAAGGGCTTCCACAAGAAACTTCCAGCGCCTGCGCGAAAAAGTAATCCAATAGGCCAAAGGCAGACCGATCGCAAAAAGAATCGATGACACGATTATTGCGAGTTCTACGGTGAGTTGGAATGCCTGCCAGTTTATGGACATTAATCTTCTCCCGCAGTTCCCTGCTTCGGGACGCGTTCCTACTTCTGCTCGGGCAAGTTGAAACCATAGCGCCGAAGCACCGCGGCCGCTTCCGCGCTCTTCACATATTCCAGAAATACCGCCGCGTCCTGCATGTGAGGTGAGTGCGAAATCACAACCACGCCCTGATCCAGTGGAGGATAGGCCTCGGCTGGGATACTCCAGTATTTTCCCTTACCCTGCATCGCGGGCGCGACGGCATGAGCCAGAGCCACCAGCCCGACCTGCGCATTGCCGGACTCCGCAAACTGCGCGGCCTGCGCAATATTTTCTCCCAGCACCAGCCGGTCGCTGACTTTTTCGTACAAACCATAATGCTTTAGCGCAGCGATGGCGGCACGCCCGTAAGGAGCATGCTGGGGATTCCCGATTGAAATCTTTTTTACGGAAGGATCAAGCAATACATCCATGCCTTTGTGTTCGACATCGAGGGGCGAATCTTTCGGAACCCATAATACTAACCGGCCCACTGCGTAGCGATATAGCGATGCACTCTCGGCTTGGCCACCGACGATCAACTGGCGTGGATAATCCATGTCGGCGGAGAAGAAGAGGTCAAAGGGTGCGCCATTCTGAATTTGCTGGGTTAACGCGCCCGAAGCGCCAAAGGAAAGCTTCACCACGACGCCGGTACGTTTCTCGTAGTTGGCGGCGACCTCCTGCAATGCGGAGCTCAAGTCTGCGGCGGCGGCAACGTTAATTTCGCGGTCTGCGGCCTTAGCGCGCGGGATCGATCCGCCCGAGGCCAGTATCCACGAGGCAATCAAGCTGAGAACAAAACGTCTCGTCAACATTGCAAGCACCTCTGGCAGATCCAACTAAAATCGTTACAAGAATCCGTTGGAAATTGTACAGGGACGACGGTTCCTGTGCGCCGTCGGCGCTAAATCGATCGCAGCTATCTACGTTCATCGCGAGTTGCCTGCCCCTTTTACTTCCCGTAATGGTCCGCAGCCGCAGTTTTTGCTCGTTATTGTTTTGACCGTGCCCAGCGGCACTCCCATACTAGCCACATCGTTTCGGCGTCTATGACTCTACCCAAGTTCTGTCGCTTGCTTCGCGCTTCCCTGCTTGCGCTTTCGTTATTCTCCCTACTTTCCATCGCACACGCTCAGGGCGCTAAGAAAACTGCGACGGAAACGCCTATCGCCAATGCGGACGCCGATCATGAAGAACAGCGTTCGGAATGGTTTTTGCGTGGCCGGGTTATGCCGGGAAAATCATCCGCTGAACTGCGGCTTCGTGCGTATGAAACCAAGATGCAGTCACGCGCTGCTCAATTGGCTCGCGCTGCGCGGCTGAACTTGCAGCCGGCATCATCATCCGGCGGATGGACTCCGTTAGGACCGGTTCCGCTGGCCTCCGATGCAACCGGGGATGGATTTCAGAATTACAACCAGGTTTCGGGGCGTGCGACCGCGGTAGCGATTGATCCCGCAGACGTGAGTGGAAACACGATTTACATCGGCGGAGCGCAGGGTGGGGTATGGAAGTCTGCAAATGCGGCGGTAAGCGTTGCCAACAGCGTAACCTGGACGGCGGTCACTGATGACCAGGCGACTCTCTCGATCGGCGCGATTGCGATTCAGCCAGGAAATACAAATCCTGCGCAAAGCGTGATTCTGGTGGGGACGGGCGAGGCCGATAATTCCGCCGATTCTTACTTCGGTCTCGGCATTCTGCGTTCCGCCGATGGCGGAAACACATGGACGTTGGTGCCAAACGCAAACGGCGGCACTTACTCTTTCGGCGGCCTGGGCGCTACGCGCATGGCCTTCAGCACCGCAGTCGGACAAACCTCCACCGTAGTTGCGGCCATGGCGGCAACGGCGGAAGGCGTAACCGATGGTGCTCTGACCAGCAACACTTACCGAGGTCTCTACACCTCAACGGATGCCGGGCAGACCTGGACCTACAACAATCTCTTCTCCAGTGCGAGCGAGGCGACCTCGGCAACTTCAGTGGCGTATAATGCGACCGCAGGATTGTTCTTTGCGGCGGTGCGCTACCACGGGTTCTACTCTTCCCCAGACGGTCTAAACTGGACCCCCCTCGCCAATCAACCTGGTGTTGCAGGATTGCTGAGCACGACCGCGTGTCCGCAGAACTACCTCACGACGTGTCCCATCTATCGTGGAGAGATCACGGTGGTACCGGGACGCAATGAAATGTATGTGTGGTTTGTTTCGATGGACGTAAACGGCAATCCCGTGGACCAGGGCATTTGGCAGAGCACAAGCAGCGACGCATCGTGGACACAAATCAGCGACAGCGGCATCATCAACTGCGGCGACAGCAACGGCTGCGGCGTCGAGCAGGGATCCTACAATCTCGAACTTCTCGCGGTACCGAACGGGAGTACGGCCACCGATCTCTACGCGGGCGCGATCAATCTTTACAAGTGTTCGATTAATTCCAGCAACCCAACCTGCTCCACCAATGTATTTCTGAATCTCACGCACGTCTACGGGTGCGATCCGCTGGGGGCGCCGGCTCATGTGCATCCTGACCAGCATGCGCTCGCCTATACGATTCCAAACGCAACTGGCACCGACCTGATGTATTTCACAAACGACGGAGGCATCTACCGCGCACTGGATGGATTCAGCGGCCTCACGACCGGCTCGTGCGCAGGCACAAATCAGTTTGACGATCTCAATCAGAACCTGGGTTCGATGACGCAGTTCGTCGGCTTCTCGGAGCACGCCACCAACGCAAACATTCTTCTGGGTGGCACGCAGGATAACGGTTCTCCGGCCACTGCGACGGCCACAACCAACACCAGTTGGGGAAATGTGCTGAGCGGTGATGGCGGCTACACCGCCATCGATCCCAACACAGGCAATTGGTTTGCCTCGAATCCGGATACGGGATCAGGCACGTTGAATATTCAGGAATGTTCGTCCGGCGTGAACTGCACCGATAGCTTATTCAACGTAGTCATCGGCAGCGGCAGCGTCGGCGGCGACGACGGCGCGTTTTATTTCCCTTATATTCTCGATCCGCAATCAACGACGGCCTTGCTGGTTGGGACTTGCCGGGTGTGGAGCGGTCCGCGCTCGGGCGGAGCGTTTACCCTGCTGAGCCTTAATTTCGATACGCTGGGTACCGGAACCTGCACTGGTAACGAAGTCAATGTGGTTCGCGCGCTGGCGGCGGGCGGACCAAGCAACGCAAATGGCTCGCAAGTGATTTATGCCACCACCGACGGCCCCGGCCCAAGCGATATTACCTCACCCATCGGCGGGAATGTCTGGGTCACGACAAATGCTACCGCGGTTTCCGGCACGAGTTCCACGTTCGCTAACGTCACTCTGAACGGTCCCGGAGGCAACAGCATCAACGCCAACCAGTTTCCGGTTTCAAGCGTCGCTATCGATACTTCGGACCCCACGGGAAATACTGCATACGTCACGGTGATGGGCTTTACCGGAGGCCCGGGACATGTGTGGCAAACCACAAACGCCGGGACTAGTTGGATTGATTTCACCGGCACAGGCGCGAATGCTCTGCCGGATTCTCCGGTGAATGCGGTGGTGGTAGACCCTGGCTCGCATACGGTTTACGTGGGCACCGATGTCGGCGTCTTCGAGAGTGCCACGTCAAGCGCTGCTTGGACCGAAGTGGGGGCAATTCCGAACGCGGGCGGCGGCGCAACAGGGTTTCTACCGGATGTAGCTGTGACTGCGCTCGCACTTTTCAACTCGGGCGGACAGAAACTACTACGCGCTTCCACCTACGGGCGCGGCGTGTGGGAGTTCAATCTGCTAGCAACACCAAATTTCGAAATTCAGGTTGCCAATACTCCGCTCACCGTGCTCGCTGGGTCTACGGCCATCTTCAACGGCACGGTAACAGCGGTGAACGGGTACAACAACACGGTTGAATTGAGTTGCACGGCAGGCTCTTCGAATCCGCCCAGTCCCTGTACTCCGAGCCCTTCAGTCCTGACGCCCATTTCCACCGGGGCGGCGTTTTTACTTAATGTGGGCGCCAGCGCTGTCGGCAGCTACAACTTCAACTTGCAGGGACTCGGCTCCGATCCGAATAATACGATGCAAGCGACCCCTCTCACCTTGAATGTGGTGAGCTTCGGATTGAGCACGCCTTTACCCGTTACCGTGACCGAGCCTCGAGGAGCAACTTCTCCGCCGGTGAGTTTCCAGGTTACGGTTCAGGGTTCATTCAATCAGAGCGTGACACTCGGTTGCGGATTCAGCCCGAGCATTGCGGGGGCAACCTGCGCATTCACGCCGCAGGCCACGGTGGATCCTACATCAAGCTCGCCGGTCCCGATGACGGCTACTGTTTCCGTACCAGCCTCGACGCCGATCGGCAACTACACCGTGACGCTGCAGGCCGTCAGCAGCGGAGGGCTTGGTCCGGCAACGGCATCGTTTACGGCTTCGGTTGTACTGAATCCGGATTTCATCCTGAGCGAACCAACTGCTTTCCCAACCGTGAAAGCTGGCAGCAGTGGTACTACCGGCGCGATCGCGATCACTTCACAGGATGGTTTTAATAGCCCCGTCAGTTTGAATTGCACGGCTACGGGAGCGAACAGTTGCAGCATCATTCCATCTTCGGTTAGCTCATTCCCCGCCACGGCTACACTCACCATCAACGGAACCGGTCTTAGCGCAGGCAGTTACCAGGTTTCGGTGGTGGGCACGTCGGGCTCGATTACGAATTCTCTGTCAGTTCCTTTCAATGTTGGCGACTATGCAATCGCCGGCACGCAAGCACTTTCAGTCCCCCCCGGCGGACAGGTTACGGCGAATCTTACATTTACCGCTTCAACTTTTTACACCGGTCAGGTCAACGCAACCTGCGACGCTACAGCGCTTTCGGGTGCGCAATGTACGCTCAGTCCATCGAACCCCATCACACTCGCGAGCGGGGCTGGCGTTGCCGTGAACGCCTCGATCAATGTTCTGACCAATGCCGTACCCAACACCTACAACATCAACATCAATACGCAAGATGTGACCGGCGCACCCAGCCACACATGGCCAATTGCGCTCACGGTGAATCAGGATTTCACTCTCAGCGCGCTCACGCCCGCCACCCAGACTATTACCGCAGGACAATCGGCAAGCTATAACTTCAGCGTACTGCCCGTCGGGTCGTCCTTCACCGGAGCGGTGAATTTGTCTTGTTCCGGCGGTCCCGCGGTCTCGTTATGCAGCTTTACGCCCAGCTCCGTGACTCCGGGCAGCAGCTCCGCTGCGGTTGTGATGACGATCACCACCACGGCCAGTTCGGCAAGCATTTTTCCGGAGAAGCGAGGCCGTGCGGTTATTTTCTATGCTTTATGGTTGGCGATTCCGGGGCTTGCACTGCTCACTCGTAAACGACGCGTAACAAAGCTCACGATGCCAGCTTCTTTCCTCGGATTGTTTCTGCTGGCGTTCTTGCTTGCCTCGTGTGGCGGAGGAGGAAGCAATGGCAGCGGAAGTGGAGGAGGAGGCGGTGTTGGCGGCCAGCAGCAAGGCACCCAACCCGGCACCTACACGATCATCGTAACCGGCGCGTCGGGGACGTTAAGCCATCAAGCCTCCGGCGTAACCCTGATTGTGAACTAGCGCGAATTCCAACACTAACGCGACATCGCGGTATGATCGTCGATGATGGATTCGCGCCATGACGTCGTTATTGTGGGGGGAGGAATTGTCGGCCTCGCTGCTGGTCTCGAATTTACTCGGCGGTTTCCCCAACTCAGCCTG
>JBAPQU010000303.1:0-6718 GCA_049280795.1 Candidatus Sulfotelmatobacter sp. | reverse complement strand
GCCCAGATGTGGGCGACACCTGCTCCGTGCCCGGTCCAGTACGCTGGCGAAATGACGATGAAATAAAAAAGCTGAGAATTGGTTATTTTGAGGACGATGGCCGCACGCCGGTCACAGCAGAAACCCGTGCGGCCGTTCGCGCCGCAGCAGGAGTCTTGCGCGGCGCTGGCTTTCAGGTGGAACACTTTCAACCCGAAGGGCTCGAGGAAGCGCGGCAACTGTGGGAGAAGTTTTTTGTCATTTGCGGTGGGGTGCTGCTAAGGCCGATGTTTAAGGGAAGGGAAGCGGATATTAGTCCGATCCTGAAACAGTTCTTAGACTGGTCCGCGGCCGAACCCGCGCTGACCGGCGAGGCCCTGCTTGATGCCTGGATTCGACGCGATACGCTGCGAGCGCAGTTCTTCGCAAAGATGCAAGAGTATCCCATCCTGTTGTGCCCGGCTGCGGCCGTTCCCGCATTTCGGCACGGCGAGCGGAGTTGGCAGGTTGAAGGCAAAATAGTCAGTTATTTCGATGCTTGGAGCTATGCGGAATTCTTCAACCTGCTGGGCAATCCTGCGGCGGTGGTTCCGGTAGGCCAATCGAGCGAGGGCCTGCCCATCGGTGTGCAAGTTGTCGGGCGTCCCTGGGAAGAAGAGCAGGTGTTGTCTGTCGCCGGCATCCTAGAGCAACTATGTCGCGCTTGGAGGATTCCGCCGAATGTGTGAAGCTAAATCGCTGCGATAGTAGTTTTGCATTATTTCCCCGGCGCGCCCATCTGAGTAACTTGAATGGCACGCGATTTCAGCGGACAGTGGCCCTGAAGCTCGCTGTCCTAAGGTCCTGATTGTTCCGATGACACAAAATTCACCACCCCGGGGATTCGCCGGCCGTGCGCTGTCTTGGCTTATCCCATTCCTGGTGATTTCGGCTGCGTATCTCTACGCCTTCCCTCAGCCAAACATCTTTTATGCAGGAGTGGTGTTGCTGCATGCGCTGGCTGGCGTGATCGCCGCGATTCTGCTGATCCCGGCACTGTTTCGCCTGCTACAGACTGGAAGCTTTGTTTCGCGTACCGGATGGTTTCTGCTGGCGGTGGGCGCTGTGTTTGGACTCATTCTCATCAAGACCGGTACTCCACGCCCGGAGTGGAAGTGGCTTTATCTACACATTATTGTTTCACTTTTTGCAGTCGGACTTCTGCTCGCAGACAAGTTGGGCAAACAAGGATGGCTGGCTTCGAATGCGGGAGCTGCCGCTCTTCGCATAACGATGTGTTTGGTTGCGCTTGCGGCAGTTGGCTATGGCGCGCGCTACGCTCGCGAAAGCTGGCAGACGCGGTTACAAATTCGGAATCCAACCATGCCGCCCGACAGCATGAACGGCGAGGGCGACGGCCCAGAGGGATCGTTCTTCCCCAGTTCAGCGCAGGTCTACGGCAAGCAGAAAATTCCCAGCAAGTTCTTCATGGAATCTGATTCCTGCAAGCGCTGCCACGAAGACATTTACAACCAGTGGTTCAGTTCCGCGCACCACTTTTCTTCGTTCAATAACCAGTGGTACCGCAAATCGATTGAGTACATGCAGGATACCGTCGGCACCAAGCCTTCGAAATGGTGCGGCGGGTGTCACGATCCTGCCGTGCTCTACAGCGGCTTGATGGATACTCCCATCAAGCAAATCGTGCATCGGCCGGAAGCGCAAGCTGGGCTGGGTTGCATGATGTGCCACTCCATCGCAGAAGTGAAGAGCACAATGGGGCAGGCGGATTTTTATCTTGAGTATCCCAAGCTGCACGAGTTAGCGGCGACGCAAAATCCTGTGGCGCGTGCCCTGCACGATTTCGTCATCCGGCTGAATCCCGAGCCGCACCGGCGCGTATTCCTCAAGCCGTTCATGCGTGCGCAGACGCCGGAGTTCTGTTCCTCCTGCCACAAGGTGCATCAAGATGTGCCGGTCGACCACTATCGCTGGGTCCGCGGTTTCAACGAATACGACAACTGGCAGGCGAGCGGAGTTTCTGGGCAAGGCGCGCGCTCGTTCTACTATCCCCCGAAGCCCCAGCAGTGCGCCGATTGCCACATGCCCAAGGAGGCTTCGCAGGACGCGGGGAACATCAACGGGTTCGTACACTCGCATCGCTTCCCAGCCGCGAACACCGCCCTGCCCACAGCCAATGAAGATGCCGCGCAACTGAAACTCACCGAGGACTTCCTGAAGAGCGCCCTCACGGTGGATATCTTTGCGTTATCACCTGCCCAGGCTCCTCTGAAGGCAGAGGCCGTCAGTCAATCGGAATTGTCTACAACATTCGCAGTAGGTGAAGAAGCCGAAACCAAAATCACTCCGGGAATAGCCGGAGAAATTGCGCCGATCACCGCTCCATTGAATCGCGTGCAACCCGCTTTGCGCCGCGGCGATACCGTGCGCGTGGATGTGGTGGTGCGAACAAAAACAGTCGGGCACTTTTTTCCCGGAGGCACCGTCGACGCCTACGACACGTGGCTCGAACTGAAGGGGACCGACGATAAAGGCCAAACTATTTTCTGGAGCGGCATGGTAGAGGACGGCGGCAAAGGTCCGGTGGAAAAGGGCGCGCACTTCTACCGCTCACTTCAGATCGACGCCCACGGGAATCCGATCAACAAGCGCAACACCTGGGCGACGAGGGCTGTGGTGTATGTGCGGCTGATCCCGCCCGGCGCCGCAGACACGGTGCATTACCGCATGTTCATTCCAGAAAATACGGGTAGCAAGATCACGCTGCACGCGCGCTTGTGCTATCGCAAATTTTCCTGGTGGAACACGCAGTTTGCCTTTGCGGGTGAGCCCGATGAAAAGTTGGGCCGCAGCGTGACGCCTGATTACGACGATCGTCCGTTCGTGTTCACCAAATCAATCGAAGGAGTTTCGGCCAAGGAAGAAAAGATTCCTGACCTGCCCATCGTCACGGTAGCGGAAAACGAAGTTACATTACCCGTCGTTGCACATAACACTCGCGCTACCGAGCCCAAGACCATCGTGCGCAAAGACGAATGGCAGCGCTGGAACGATTACGGAATCGGCCTGTTCCTGCAAGGCGATCTGAAAGCCGCGGCCGCGGCTTTCCAGAAGGTTACCGAAGCCGATCCCAACAATCCCGATGGCTGGGTGAACATCGGCCGCTGCGCCGTGCAGGAAGGCGACATGGAGCGTGCTCGCAAGGTGCTTACGAAAGCGCTGGCGTTGTCTCCGAACCTGGCGCGCGCTAATTACTTCTACGCCCGAGTACTGCGCGCTGATGGCAACTACGAGGGCTCTGCCTCCCGCTTGCACATTGTTCTATCGCAATATCCGCGCGACCGGGTCGCGCTTAACGATTTGGGGCGCATTCTGTTCTTGCAGCGTAAGTATCCCGAGGCGGTGAAGGTTCTGCAATCCGTGCTCGCGATCGACCCCGAAGATCTGCAGGCGCACTATAACTTAATGCTATGTTACAACGGCTTGGGGAATGAGAAGCTGGCGAAAGAGCACGAGAAGCGCTATTTGCGTTTCAAAGCCGATGAATCGTCGCAGGCGATCACGGGATCGTATCGCCAACTGCATCCTGAAGACAACAACGAGCGTCAAGCCATACACGAGCATGTCTCCGTGCCGCTGCCGGCGCTGGCCAAGGGTCATGTGGGAACAGTTGCTGCGACCGGAGGCGCGAAGTAGTGAAAACTACAAGAGTACATTTCACCACAGAATCACAGAGTCACAGAGAAAAACCGCGGACTTGCTTCTCGAATTTCCTCTGCGTCTCTGTGTTTCTGTGGTGGATTTTGATTCTGGCAAGAGTCACCCGAGCCCAGCAGATACAATTCCATGATGTCACTGCGCAAGCAGGGATTCATTTCACGCACAACAACGGCGCCTTCGGAAAAAAATGGCTGCCGGAAACCATGGGCCCTGGCTGCGCGTTTATTGACTACGACAACGATGGTTATCCCGATATTCTCCTGGTCAACGGTGAAGATTTCCCCGCACACGCCCACAGTGGCGCTACAACGCCAAAGCTATACCACAACAATGGCAACGGTACCTTTACCGATGTGACGCGCAAAGCCGGTTTAGCTGTGCCCATGTTCGGATTGGGAGTGGCTGTCGGGGACTATGACAACGATGGTTTTGATGACATCTTCATCACCACGCTAGGACAAAGCCATCTCTTCCACAACAACGGCAACGGCACCTTCACGGACGTTACCAAGACTTCTGGTCTGCTCGGACCGAGTGAATTTTCAACCAGCGCGGCCTGGGTGGATTACGACCGCGACGGCAAACTCGATCTTGTTGTAGCGAACTATGTGCAGTGGACCGAGCCGGGCGACCTCTACTGCACACTCGACGGCGTACACAAGTCTTATTGCACGCCGGAATCCTACAAGGGAACATCGGTGCGCTTGTGGCATAACCTAGGGGGCGGCAAGTTTGAAGACGCTACGCAAAAGGCTGGCCTCGGCGATCCAACTTCGAAGAGTCTCGGCGTCGCCATCCTTGATTACAACGGTGATGGCTGGCCCGATATTCTCATCGCCAACGATACCCAGCCCAACAAACTTTACCTCAACAAGAAAGATGGCACGTTCGAAGAGCGCGGCGTGGCCGCGGGAATTGGCTTCAGCGAAGATGGCGTGGCCCGCGCCGGCATGGGCGTCGACGCTGCTGACTATGACCGCAGCGGGCATGCCAGCGTCCTTATCACCAACTTCGCCAATCAGATGGCTTCGCTTTACCACAACGAAGGGAATGGTTTGTTTGTAGACGAGGCTCCGCAATCGGAAGTAGGCCGCGCTACGTTGGTCACGCTCGGCTTCGGCTGCTTCTTTTTCGATTATGACAATGACGGCTGGCCTGATATTTTCGTCGCCGACGGCCACATCGAAGACGCCATTGAGCGCGTGCAGAAGCGAGTGACATATGCCGAACCTTCACATCTGTTCCGCAACCTGGGGGCAGGTAAATTCCAGGAAGTGACGGCGCAGCTAGGGTCAGCTTTCGCTGCGCCAAGAGTGGCGCGGGGCGCGGCCTATGCCGATATCGATAACGACGGCTTTCTCGATGTTCTCGTCACCACGAATGCAGGCCCTGCTTACTTATTCCACAACGAGGGCGGCACGAATCACAGCTTGCGTCTCAAACTAATTGGAACGAAGTCGAATCGCGATGGCATCGGAGCGGTCGTACATGTAACCTCAGGAGCCGATAAGCAATCGAAGATGCTGCGCTCCGGGTCAAGCTATCTTTCGCAAAGCGAACTGGTGCTGACTTTCGGCCTGGGTGCGCAAACGAAAGCTGATGGCATCGAGATTCAATGGCTCAGCGGCCAGGTCGACAAGCTCTCAAACATTAACGCCGGGCAGACGATCACGGTCGAGGAGGGGAAGGGAATCATCAATGCGCGCGTCTATGGCTCTCGCCCAGATTCCCATCTGAAATCTCACAGATAGCGATTTACCCTGTGTTCTCCAGTGCTCTCTGTGTTTAAATCTTTGATCAGATGACTCCCCGAATTTCAGTCGCTTTGGCCGGGATACTCCTGGCCGCGCTTGGTCTGTTCGCGACCGTTCCGCAAAAGCAACTCAAATCGAATCCCGCGGAGGCCGCACGCCTGAATAATCTTGGCGCTGCCTACATGAACCAGCAGCTTTTCGAGAAGGCGCTCAGGTCCTTTCAGCAAGCCGCGGACCTCGATCCCAAACTAACGATGGTGCGGCTGAATGAAGGCATCGCGCTCTTGAACCTGCAGAAGATCGACGAGGCCAAGGCCGCCTTGGAAGATGCGCTCAAGCAAGATCCGAAAAATTCAAACGCATGGTACAACCTGGGCTTGCTGGCGAAGAACACGGGTGACGCTCAAGCCGCGATTGATGCTTTTCACCACGTCGTCGAGCTCGATGCGAACGATGCGGACACCTGGTATTTTCTGGGCTCGGTCTACGTGCAGGCAAAACAATTTCCGCAAGCGATCGATGCCTTCCAGCACGCGCTGAAACTCAACCCGCTGCACGCCTCCGCCGAGTTCGGATTATCGCGCGCCTATCAACAATCGACTGATATCGACCACGCCCGCGAGCACCTGAAGAAGTTCCAGTACATCACGCAAAACAAACTTGGCGCGCCGATGAGCCTGGCCTACGGCGAGCAGGGCCAATACTCGCGAGCGGTAGAGTCATCGTCGGCGGTGTTGAAAGCGCCCGCGCAGATCAAGGTGCGCTTTGTGGATGTGACGGTGGGGGCGGGGATTGTGGGCACAGCGGCTGAGGGCGAGCCGCAATCCCTCCACGGACCCGGCGCGTGCTTTCTGGATTATGACAACGACGGGCTGGTCGATCTGCTACTAGCGGACGATGGCGCTCAAGGCGGCACCTCGCTCTACCACAATCTCGGACATGGAAAACTCGAAGAAGTAACAGCCGGGGCTGGATTGGATGCCAAGTCCCACGCTATCGGCTGTACGGCTGGGGACTACGATAACGACGGCTACACCGACATCGCTCTCACCGTCAACGGCCATGTGAGACTTTTCCATAATGAACACAACGGTACGTTTAAGGATGTGACCGATGCTGCGGGTCTCGCGGCAGTAGATGTGACAAGGTCGGAGAGAGTCGTGTCCGCAGGAGGAGCCGCAACCGGTTTAGCCCTCGTCGATTATGACCATGACGGTGATCTGGATCTCTACATCGTCACGTCTTTCGATTCCAAAGGATTTCCG
>JBAPQU010000302.1:0-13596 GCA_049280795.1 Candidatus Sulfotelmatobacter sp. | reverse complement strand
GCTTTCGGCTACCTCTCCAGTGCCTTCAGTTGGACTTACGCCTTCATGCAAATGCCCTGCGGAGTATTTCTCGACCGATGGGGAGTGCGAACCGTCGGCAGAATCAGCGCGTTGCTGTGGAGCATATCTTCCTTCGCTGCAGCCCTTGCGCCTGGTCTCGGTTGGTTCTTCGGCGCGCGCTTCCTTCTGGGCGTGAGCGAATCCCCCACGTTTCCGGCGAATGCCAAGGCCCTGGGCTATTGGTTTACCCAAGAAGAACGAAGCCTCGCAACCGCGATCACCGATGCGGCGGCAAAATTATCCAGCGCAATCGGAGTTCCGTTGATCGGCCTGTTGCTCTTGTATTTTGGTTGGCGCTGGAGTTTTGCCGCCACTGGTTTGATCAGCTTTCTCTACTTCATCTTGTTTTACTTGATCTACCGCAATCCCAGTGAAGACAAAGGACTCTCGGCGGACGAACTTCAATTCATCCTCCGCGGAGGGGCTCAAAAGGAAGATCAGACAAGAGCGCGAAGCGGCAGCTCGCTCGGCTATCTGCTCAGGCAGCGTAAAGTTTACGGACTTGCGCTGGGATGGGGCGCTTACAACTATACTTTTTTTCTTTTGCTGACATGGCTGCCCAGCTATCTTTCCGTTTCCCTGCATGTCGATTTGTTCCACTCCATTTTCTACACCAGCGTGCCCTGGCTGTTTGCCACCTTCACCGATCTCCTGGTCGGAGGATGGCTGGTGGATGCGCTGATCCAACGTGGCTGGAATGCGAACCGCGTTCGCCAATCCGTGCTGGTGGCCGGGATGGCCTTCGGCCTGGCAATTTTCGGAGCAGCGGGCGCGCGCACTTCGGTGGCTGCATTGGTCTGGATCAGCCTTGCCCTCGGCGGGCTGGCAGCGGCCGCGCCGGTCGCCTGGACCGTCCCATCTCTCATCGCGCCGCGGGAAAGCGTTGGCACACTCGCGGGCGTCGTGAATCTCTGCGGCCAGATTGCGGCAATTTCCGCGCCCATCGTTACCGGCTATATCGTCTCCGCAACGCACTCATTCGCAGCCGCCTTCGTGACTGCGACCATAATCTTGCTGCTAGGAATCGTCGGCTACGTTTTCTTGCTCGGACACATCGAGCCCATCCCCGAGCCAGAGGCGCGCACAGTTCAAGGTTAGCGAACAACCTGTTGAGAGCCTGCGCCATGTCCTTTCGTAACGGCAGGGCGGGGCGGAATGCGGAAATAAAACTACGTCTCTAGTATTTCACTTCTAAAGTTTCTTCATACCTCGCCGATCTGGCCCTTTGATAGCAAGGGATTCTCGAAGAGTTCCTTGTAAGCAGACTCGATTCTGAGGAGAGACTTATGTCGACATCCGCTATTTCCACGAGTGTGTTGAACCAGCAGTATTATCAGACCCGGCAGAGCGATCTGCGACAACTTGGGCAGGCGCTTAGCTCCGGCGACTTGGCGGGCGCTCAGAGCGCCTTCAATAACATTACAGCGCTTGGCCAAACCGGCCCGTTTGCGAGCGGAAATCCGTTCGCCCTCAACAATCGCGAGCAGGATTTTACTGCCATCGGAACGGCCCTGCAATCGGGAGATCTGGGTGCCGCTCAGCAAGCCTTCTCCAATCTCAAGACCACGTTTCAGGGAGTGCGGGTACAAGATCCGCCGGTCACGCCCACCGGCCCGACTGCGCCGGCTACCCCGGCCGCCCCAACTTCTCCTACATCCACCACGGGACCGGAGATCGTGCTCAATCTCACCAACACGGGCAGCACTACCAATCCCGAGCAGATCACCATCAACATCAATCAAACCAGCGGCGGCGGCGATCAAGTCGCGCTCAGCTTCGGTCCGCAGGGGTCTACCCCGCAGGAGCTAACGTTCAACCTGGCTCCCAATAGCAACGAACAGATTGTTCTGAACTTGTTAAGTGCGTCTTCTACAGGCACCGGTTCCACCAGCAATGCTTCCCCGAGCACAGGCCTCAGCGTTACGGCTTGAAAGCGGGCAAGGCGGCTGGTGCAGTAGGCAGAAATTATCCCCTACGTGCTTACTGCACCGGCCCCCTTGTTCCCGACCCCCGCTGCGTCTTCCGCGCCGTCAATCCCTACTGGACGGGCGCGTTCAGTGCCGCTGCTAACTCCACAAAAGTGTTGGCGTTCACGGCCTGGTCCACTGCCTCTCTGCGGCTAAACAATTCGCTGGCGTCTCCCAGCAAATCGTGTTGCGACTGGCTGTCTCCCGTGAGGATCATAATAATCAGCCGCGCTGGCTTGCCATCGCGCGCGTTAAAGTCGATTCCCGTTGATTTCGCAACCACAACCAGCGGCCTGGCCAACCCGTTCACTCGCGCATAAGGCACGGCCAATTCATTCTCCCAACCGCTGGCCAGTATGCGTTCCCGCTCCGATACCAGACGGAATAGCCTCTCCGGCGCGTTGCTCACCGCTTCCGCCGCCACTTCACACATTTCCTTTAATGCGCCGAGCCGGGTTTTCGCCACCAGACTGGGCAGGAACAGCTTCGCGGTGACGGTGTCTTTCAAAGTCAGCGACCGCCTCCGGCGCACCAGGAAGTGAATGACCGGTGCCGATATCAGAGAAGTGAACAGCGCCATCACCACCAGCGCTACAAACATCGACTCGCGAATCAACCCCGCCTGCAGAGCCAGAATCCCTAGAATGATCTCCATCGCCCCGCGCGCATTCATCGCCAGACCCACGACCAGCGCTGATGTGCGGTCCATACCGCCCAGACGCGCGCCCCAACCCGCTCCCAGCAGTTTGCCCAGGCAGGCCACGCCGATTACGGTTGCGGTCAGCCCGAGGTGAAAGTTCGCGGCAAAGTCTGTCCGCAATCCGATGCTGGCAAAGAAAAAAGGTGCGAACACGTTGGTCACAATCTCGTGAATGTGTTCCGACGTTCGCTTGCGAAGATGTCCCGATTCTCCAATCGCGATGCCAATCACAAAAGCCCCGAACACCGCATGAATCCCTGCATATTCCGTGAATGCCGCTCCCGCCAGAGTGAGGGTGAAGATGAAGGCCAGCACGCCGCCCGGCCACGTGGTGTGTGCCTGCAAGAACGGCAATATTTTGTCAAAGAGCCAGCGTCCGAGAGAAAGTGTGAGGCCCACGAAAAGCACAACCAAAATGATGGTGTGCTTCACGCCATCCGCAACGCTGCCGCCCGCCGGCGGATGCATCATCCCCAGCACGAACGAGAACAGAATCCATCCCACCAGATCGTCGAACATCGCCGACGAAATAATGACGGTGCCCACTTCCGTGCGCAGAAGATTCAAGTCCATCAGAATTCTCGCGATCACCGGCAGTGCAGAAATCGCCAGCGCCGTGCCCACGAAAAATGGAAAGATCAAAGGACTCGCTCCGACTTCCGCGCCCAGGTAACGAGGAGCGGCGGTAGCGGCGAGGAAACCCGCCACAAAGGGGAACGCAACACCGAAGAAACTCACCAGCAAAGCGCTCTTGCCCTGTCGGAAGATGCTGCGCAGGTCAATCTCGAGACCAGCCGTGAGCAGAAAAAACACCACGCCCAGCGTGGTTACCGTGTCAAGCACGATCGGCATCGGCCCGGTCGTGGGAAAGAGTGTTTGATACAAATGTGGCCGGTAGTGTCCGAGCACGGTCGGCCCAAGAAGTATCCCGACGGAGATCTCTCCCAGAATCGAGGGCTGGCCGATTTTCTGCATCAACTCCGCTGCCAGCTTCGCGCAGCCCAGCAGCACGGCCAGCGCCATGAACATCGTCATCACGTCGTGCGGACTCAAATGCTGCATGGCCGAACCTCTTCGCAAAAGCTGACGAAAAGATAAATCTCCCGCAACCTTCCGTCGCGATCACTTCTGGAGCGCTTATAAGAGTCTCATTTGTGCCACAAATTGCGGACTACCGCAAACACTGTAGGACCTGCACCCGCTCCTCGGGAGTAAACTTAGCTCGTTCGCTGGAAACTTTCGAGCAAGGAGAGATTCATCATGAAGCGCAGGCTAACACTTATCGTCGTTGCTCTGTTTTCGCTCGCGATGCTGGGCTTCGCTCAGGATCGCGACCAGCCCTCGGCCAGAGCGCAAGAGCGCATCACCAAGGAAGTTCGCCATGAACTTCTCATGCTTCCTTATTTCGGGGTGTTCGACAACATCGCCTACAAAGTGGATGGCAATACAGTCGCGTTATTCGGGCAAGTCACGCGGCCTTCGCTCAAGTCCGATGCAGAAAACGCAGTGAAGCACATCGAGGGCGTCGAGAGAGTCGATAACCAGATTGAAGTTCTTCCACCCTCGTCCATGGACGAGGGCCTGCGCCTCCGCTTATACCGCGAGATCTACGGATATCCGGCGCTGGAGAAGTATGCCCTGGGTGTGCAGAAGCCGATCCGTATCATCGTGAAGAATGGCCGCGTCACGCTGGAAGGCGTTGTGGATAACGATTCTGATAAGAATGTGGCAGGACTTCGTGCCAACAGCGTTCCCGGCATCTTCGCAGTGACCAACAATTTGCAGGTGGTCCCGTCGAAGTAGATTCTTACGCTTTGCCGAACGGATCTTCCAGCGACGGGCTCTGCGGCGTGAACAACTCCGCACCATTTTCCGTGATGTGCATATCGTCTTCGAGACGAATGCCGAATTCCCCCGGAATATAGATGCCGGGCTCGTTGCTGGTGGTGATATTAGGGACAAGCTTGGTAGTGTTGCCGCGAACCAGGTAGGGCCACTCGTGCTCATCCATTCCTATGCCGTGGCCTAAGCGGTGAGAAAAATATTTGTAGTTGGGCCCGTATCCGGCGTCGGTAATTACTTTTCGGGCCGCAGTGTCCACTGTGCCGCATTCCGCTCCCGGCCGCGCTGCAGCGAGCGCCGCCGACTGCGCGCGGTGCACGATGTCGAATACTTTGTTCATCTTGTCGCCAGCTTCTTTCGAAGCCTTGCCTAGCACAAATGTGCGCGTGATATCCGATTGATATCCTTCCACCGTGCAGCCATCGTCGATCATGACAATCGTGCCCTCGCGGATGACCTGTGGAGTGCTAGACCCGTGAGGAAGCGCAGAGTACTCGCCAACCTGCACACTGGCCTCGCCCGGGAAACCAAGTTGTCCGTAAGCTGCGGCAATCAAATCCTCCACTTGCTCCTGCGTCATGCCTTCGCGCAACGCGTGATATACGGCCTCGTACGCGGTCAGCGTTACCTGACAAGCCAAACGCATTAGCGCTATCTCGTGAGCGCTCTTTATCATGCGGCAACCGGCGGTAACCGGCGTTGCGCTCACTAGCGTAGCCTGCGGAGCAACATGGGCAATTCCATCGGCGAAGACGAAGTGCACGGTTTCTTCAATCCCTAGCTTGCCGCTCCCGATGCCGCGTTCTTTTAGTCCCTGGGCGACTCGCTGGTACGGGTTCTCGTCTTCCTGCCATGTGCGCAGATCGGGATGGTCACCGTCTGGAGCGCCGGCGATCTGTTCGTGTGCGCGGCCTTCTTCAAATGCCGGACAGACATAAAACGCGGAACCTTTCACCGGTAGCACCAGCGCGAACAGGCGCTCGCCTCCCCACCAGCGAATGCCCGTGAAATATCTCAGCGACGTGCCTTCCATCAGGACGATGGCATCCAGCGAGTTCTCACTCATCAGCTTGCGGGCGCGCTCCTGGCGCTCGTGACGCTCCTCACGTGTGATGGGAGAGGCCTCACTTTTTCGCGACTTCAACCGCGCAAGCGACGGCGGCAGGGAAGACTTGCCCGCCGTTTCGGGAGCAGCGGCCGCGACTAGCGGATGAGAAGCCGCAGCAACTCCCGCCACACCGCTCACTTCGAGAAACCGCCGTCGCGAAATCATGGAGCCTCCAGTTTTTAAAATGAGAACGTGCTCATTATAGGGCAGTTGAAACTTCAGAAGTTTCTACCCGTCTCTATGTCGGTTGTGAGAGACCTGCGGCATAATTGCTTTATGGAAGCAGGCTTCCAATGCGCAGGCTGTGGAGAATGGAACGCCACCAGCGTCGACGAATCCGCGGGCCGGCGGCAAAGCTACATCGAAGACTGCCAAGTCTGCTGCAAGCCAAATGTGCTGAGCGTTGAGTACGACACCTCGTTGCAGGAATTCTTCATAACAGCTGCGCTGGAATGATTGGATGTAGGAATATGTCGTGGATATCACTCTTGATTCTGTCCCGCCAGCATTCGCGTTATAGTTAGGAGCTTGACAGGCTCGGCAATCGCTCAGAAGGGAAGGAACTACGATGGCACCCACTTACACAGGTGGCGGTCGCATGGTGGCACACAACATGGTCACGACGCAGTTTGAGCTCGACGGTTTTCGCGTAACGCGCACGCTGGGAGTGGTGCGTGGCATCGTGGTGCGCTCACGCTCCATCTTCGGCTCGATCGGTGCCGGACTGCAGACGCTGGTCGGCGGCAACATCACGCTGCTGACAAATTTGTGCGAAAGGACGCGCGCAGAATCTTTTGATTTGATGTTGCAGCATGCTGCTGAACTGGGCGGCAACGCTGTCGTCGGCGCTCGCTATGACGCGACAGAAGTGATGCAGGGAGTCACCGAGGTGCTGGCCTACGGCACCGCAGTGTTCGTCGAACCAGCGAAATAAGTTCGCCGCGATAGAGTGGTTGAATCCGGCTATGGCTTAAGCAGTTCGTCAGAGAGCAAACGAGCCTTCATCGCCAGATTGCGTCCGCGCTCCGCGTCTCCAGAAGCAACGGCCGCTTTTGACTGTTCCAGGAAATGGTTGATCTGATTCACTGTCTCCCGCTGGCTCGGCGTGAGCTGGAGTTCTTTGATCTTATCGAGGTTCTCGCCGGTTTCTTTCACAAGCTGTTCCGTGGTGGTCCGTTCATACGATGCCTCCGCAGCACTGCCCCCTTTGAGTTCCACGTTAGGCTCATCCGATCCTCCATTTTTCACAACTATCTTCGGAGGCGGGCAGGGCTTCTGCGCTGCGGAGTCGGTATTACTCGAAACAGCACTACTTGATCCGGCATTGCTTGAAGCGGCATTAGTCGAACCAGCGGAATTGCCGGCGGCTACATTTAGGGCGGTTGGCGCAGTCGAGCAATCGGGCGTGCCTGCCTTCTTGCGACGCCGGTGAGGCTTCGCCGCAGGAGGCTTTGCTTGCGGATTTTGCGGCTGGCTGGGCGGGGCGGCTTGAGGTGCGGAGTCAGGGTTTTGCTGGGCTGGCGTTTGTTGGGATGATGGCGTGCTCTCCTGGCTCAAAGCCACTATGTTCGAAGCCGCCGTCCTAGCCGCAGGCAGGCCCGGTGCTACAGGCCGGGCCGCGAGTCCGAGCGTCGAGCATCCAAAACTCAGACAGTAAACAATGACTAAGGCCAGAATCATATTCAATCCAGGGCGCGAAAAGCCTGCTCTGAATTTTACGCCTTGCGGCTTTAAGGAGCGAACTTCAGTTTCTGGGTCTCTACATTTGGGTCTCTACATTAAGGTTTCGAGGTGGGCTGAATTCTCCGGCTCCGTATCCAGCGCCGAGGCAGCAAGGGGAATCCGAAAGCGAAACGTTGTCCCTTCCCTTTCCGTCGATTCAAATTCCACTGATCCATAATGCCACTGCAGAATTTGATAAGTCTGTGCCAGCCCGATGCCGTTGCCATCCTTCTTGGTAGTGAAGTAAAGCTCAAACACCTTCTCGTGCGAATCTTCCGCAATGCCAACTCCGCGGTCGCTCACTTCTGCCACCACCGCATTTCCTTCACGATGCGCCGCAATGCTAAGCGGACCTCCATCCGGCATCGCCTGCACGCCGTTGAGCACCACGTTGAGCAGCGCTTGCTTCATCAAATCGAGATCGGCTTTGATGGGCAGTCGTTCTTCACCCATAGCCAGGTTGATTCTCACGCCGTGACGTTCCGCATCCGGCGAAGCCAGTAGCGCAACATCCTCGAGCAAGCGGCGCATGTCTACTTCTTCAAGGTGCAACTCGCGGGCACGCATAAAGTCCACCAGGGTTTGGACCACGCGATCGAGCCTCTGAATCTCGCTGCCTATAATGTCCATGTGCCTGCGCGTGTCGGGGTCCAGTTGCGCCAGCTTATTCTGCAGAAGTTGCAAGTGGAGCACGATCGCGTTGATGGGGTTCTTGACTTCATGCGCAACGCCGCCGGTAACCCGCCCGCTGGCTGAGAGGCGCCGTGACATCTCGATTTCGTCTCCGATGCGCTGGACAGATTCGGCGTCGCGCATAATCAGCAGCGCCCCAATCTGCGTGCCTTTCTCCTGAACAAAGTCCAAAGAAACCTGCACCCGCCTGCCGCCGGCAGCGACAAACTCGCGCTGCAAGAGAGGACGCTTACGCTCGAAAGCGTCCAGCACCAGCATTCCTAAATGAGAGTCGCGGGAGAAAATCTCGCGCGCCGTTCTGCCCAGCATCTCCCCCCGGGGTCTGCCGACAAAACGTTCCACTGGCGCGCTTACCAGCACCACCCTGGAGTCGCGCGTGAAAAGCATCAAGCCATCCTGCAGCTTCGACATCAACTGGTCCACGTTGTCTTTCAACGCGGAAAATATTTCCTTGGTATCGCGCATCTGCCGGCCCAGGTTGGCGATCTTCAGCGTGACCAACCCGAATTCATCGTGTTCCGATTCGTCACCTGAGAGCGCCCCACTTGATCCCGAGCTCACACTATCCAGATTGAGGCTGATTCTCCTCAGTGGCCCGAGAGCCACATTAGAGACCATTGCCGCGAGCAACAGAGACGCGAAAATCGACGCAACCGAGAAATACAGCGCATGCATGAGCCGGGGCGTAATTTCGCTCTGCAGAAGGACTGTGGAAACACCAATGCGAATGGTGCCAAACGGTTCTCCATTCAGTTGCAGCGGATAACTTATGTCGTAAACGGCCGCCGGTTTATACACCAGACGGAGCTGCCGAAAAAATCGTGCGCTCTTCACCCCCAGGAAATCCGGCCGTTCCGGGGCGCGCTTGCCGACGAGTTTTGTATTCGAATGCAGCAGGGCTTTGCCATTTGCATCTACCACCGAGGCGTCATAAATGTAGGGCCACAAGTCCACTTCCGATTCGAGATTATTCAAAAGATTTGTGTCCATCGGAAGATATTCGGCGAGCGCTCGCCTTACCGCCACGGGATCGTTGGTGTCGACGCGAGTGCTGGTCAGATCGGGCAGGTCATTCTCCGCGAAGTAAGCTAGTTGCTTAGTCAGCCGGTCGGCGCTCTCGTAAGTGCTGTCAATGCGCTGGCGAAGAATCTGCGATATATAGAGATACGAAAAGGCAGCCACCATTACAGTTACCATGAAGGTGATGGCGAGCACGATAATGACTTTACGTCGCATGGCGAAAGCAGTGGGACGGTGGCCGGTTGTCAGTGGCCAGTTGAAGCAGTGCAGCGGGGACGCGGGCTATCAGTCGCTTGCGAAAGTGGCTCCGCCGTTTGTTGGCAACTGGCAACTGCACTTAAGATTCCTCCTTAACGGCGTCCGCGTCCGCCGTGCTGTTGCCGTACTCTTTAAGCTTATTATGCAGGGTCTTCAGGCTGATGCCCAGAATTTCCGCGGCCCTGGTTTTATTGTTGCTGGTGGATTCAAGCGTCTTAAGGATCAGGATCTTTTCCGCCTCTCCCACCGTCGTGCCCACCCCCAGACGAATCGCATCCGGATCATGCGCCGTTGTACGAAGCGTGGTGTGGCCGAAGCCGGGAGGGAGATGCTTGGTCTCGATCATGCCGCCGTCGCACACAATCACTGCGCGTTCAATCGTGTTACGCAACTCACGTACATTTCCCGGCCACGTATAGTTGTTAAACAAATTCTGCACCGCTTCGCTGACGGCAACAGTCTTTCGGTTATGCTTCGAGCTCATTTCCGAAAGCAGCAACTCCACCAGATCCGCAATATCCTCTTTGTGCTCCCGCAGGGGAGGCATGTGGATGTTGAAGACGTTGAGGCGGTAATAGAGATCGCTGCGCAGTTCGCCGGCCGCAACCGCATCGTCCGGAACCTTATTGGTAGCGGCAAGCACGCGCACATCCACCGTAGTTTCCACTTTACTGCCTAGCCGGCGTAGCTTGTGGTCCTCGAGCACGCGCAGCAGTTTGGCCTGCGTCCCCACCGGCATTTCGCCGATCTCGTCGAGCAGAATCGTTCCGCCTTCGGCCAACTCGAAGCATCCCGTACGACGTTCGAGCGCTCCGGTAAAAGCGCCTTTCTCATGGCCGAAGATCTCGCTTTCAATCAGCGTTTCGGGAATAGCCGCGCAGTTGATCGCCACGAAGGGCCGTTCGCGCCGTGCACTCAGTTGATGGATGGTACGAGCCACCAGTTCCTTGCCCGTGCCGCTGGCCCCGGTAATCAGCACCGACGCTGTACTGGGAGATACCAACTCGATGAGCCGGAAAATCTCCTGCATCTTGCGGGACGTTCCGCGAAGCTGGCCCAGAGAACCGGAATCCCGCAGCCTGCGGCGTGTGGTTTCCAGTTCGACGCGCGTACCCAACAGCGCGGATGCGTTTTGCAGCATGGCTCGCAAGCGCTGGGTGTCGATGGGCTTGGTGATGTAGTCGTACGCTCCCATGCGCATAGCCTGCACAGCGCTGTCGATTGTCCCCTGCGCCGTTACCAGGATCACCGCCATGGCTTGTGTCTGCTCCGCCAGCCGCTCGAGCAGTTCGATCCCTCCCATACGTGGCATCTTGAGGTCAGTAATCACGATTGATGGGGTCCATTGCGTCGCTTTTTCCAGACCGTCATACCCATCCCGAGCGGTCTCGGTGCGGTAACCCCACGAGGAAACTAACTCTGACAGCCCCGTACGTTCGTTTTCTTCGTCCTCGACAATTAGTACTTTTTCGTGGCTCATCCGGTGGTTGTCGACCGCCTTTTTAGTATCACCTCCAGCAACCTGCGCCGCTGGATATCAAGATTACAACCATACGCGGCCAGCTTCCTGCGGGGCAAGAGTCCGGGGAAGGCAATTCGCAACTGACTTGGGCTCATGGACCAGTTGTATAACGATTAGGGTGTCAATTTGAGACGCGGTATACCGCGGTTTGCGATATATGACTCGGAATCGCATCGGAAGCCCTTGAAAGATGGTCATCCGCTGTAGTATTTCTACGTCTTCCCATTTAACCAGTTCGGGTGCACGGGGTCTTGCAACGCGAGAGTTTGTTCATGCACTTGCAAAACACTACTGCTACTCGCTGTCATTGTTTTGAATTCACCGATACGGTGGGTTAGAATTGCGAGTTCCAAAACGGGCCTAGTTTCAAGATGGACAGTGTAGCTGTTGCAACGCGGTCGGCGCATGGAAGCACCACCGTAGTCGCGTATCTATTTGGAGGACGGAATGTCACCTAGTTGGAGTCTTAGCCGTTGCCGTTTAGCTGTGGGCATCTTAGCGATTCTGGCACTATCACTTATTACGAGCCCTGCGTTCGCGCAGAGTGACGCGAACCCAAAGTGGGACGTGTTTGTGGGATATCAGTGGTTGCATCCGGGTGGCACTGTGCCCACTCCTTTCACGGATTTCAACAGCCCCGTCGGCTTCAATGTCCCCGACATGTCCAAAGGATTTGGTACCTCTCTCACCTACAACATCGATCCGCACTGGGGACTGGAAGCGGACTTCGGTCATAATTGGGGGAGCAGCAATTACGAGACTACTGTATCTGTAGGCCCACGCTTCATTTGGCGTACTGATAGTGCGAATTACTTCTTGCACACTCTGGTGAGTCTGAACCGGGCAGCGGTGAGTGGCCTCAATGCACAGGACGGAATCGGAGCCGTCCTTGGCGGTGGTATGGATTTGCCTATTAAAAAATGGCTCGCGTTCCGTCTTTTTGAAGCTGATTATGTCTGGGGCAAGCACAACTACTCCGATTTTGCTTCCGCAGATTTTTCCACACTGGTGCGGCCTTCATTTGACGGTGTGCGGTTGCGTACTGGATTCGTTTTCAGCTGGGGCGGAGCGCCTGAGTTGACACCGGCTGCGGGCTGCTCCGTCCAGCCGACCGAAGTGATGGTGGGTGAGCCCATCACGGCGACCGTCACCGCTAGCAACTTCAATCCCAAGCACGCAGTTACGTATGCTTGGACCGGCAATGGAGGTCAGGTTACTGGGAAAGACACTACTGCCCAGATCGATACCACCAACATGGCTCCCGGCAGCTACACCGTTAGTGCCCATGTGACCGACCCTAAAGCAAAGAACAACAACGAAGCGAGTTGCTCGGCGACCTACACAGTGAAGCCGTTGCCGCCCAAGAACCCGCCGACTGTTTCCATCTCTGCTAGTCCGGCGAGCCTCCAGGCCGGTGGAACTGTGAACTTATCGGCCAACTGCGCCAGCCCGGATAGCGTTTCGGTCTCGGTCGCCAATTGGACGGCCAGCAGCGGAACCGTTGCCGGGAGCGGCAGTTCGGCCACGCTGAATACCACCGGCACGTCGCCGGGTTCAATCACAATCGGCGCCACCTGCACTGACACGCGCGGTTTGACCGCTCAAGCCAGCACGCAAGTGATGATCGAGAACCCGCCGCCACCGCCAGTTAATCCAGAGATCGTGCGATTGGAAGCCCGGCTCTCGTTGCACAGCATTTACTTTGCGACCAACTACCCGACGGTTGCGAATCCCAAAGGCGGTCTGCTGCCCAGTCAACAGAAGACGTTGGTCGCTTTGGCTGTGGACTTCAAGGAATATCTGCAAAGCAAACCGGATGCACACTTGATTCTTGGAGGCCATGCTGATCATCGGGGCTCCGTGGAATTCAATCAGGCCCTCTCCGAACGCCGTGTCGCCCGGACCAAGAGCTTCCTGATCGAACAGGGTGTTCCCGAGGCCAGCATCGACACTAAAGCGTTTGGCAAGGACCACAACCTGACCACGGAAGAGGTGCAGGGTGAGGTCGATAGTAACTCCGAGCTGAGTGCTGAAGAGAAGGCGAGGGTTCTTCGCAACATTGTGACGATCAGGATGGCGAGCAATCGCCGCGTGGACGTCACTTTGAGCACGACGGGCCAAACTTCGGTTCGTCAATTCCCCTTCAACGCTACCGATGCCTTGACTCTGATCGGCGGCAGGGAAGGCGAAGCCAAAAAGAAAGTGGTCAAGCCCGCGCCCAAAAAGAGCACCAAAAAGCAATAAGGCGTGGTGTAGGCACCAAAACTTCGCGGAGAGCGGTGACGCTCTCCGCGATTTATTTTTATTAGAAGCGTGTTCTTTGGTTGCTTTTTTGGGTACCCCCCCGGTGAACATCTCGACCGCCCATATAGGCAGCTTCTACATGGCAAGGATACCCATAACATCTGTATGTGCCTGATTCCCTTAACCCAGAAATTGGTACTTCACTTGCCACTTACTTCCCCGCAGGAAATCGCGCGACCATGCCTACAATGCCAACACTGCGAAGAACTTGGCACGCGTTAGCTGGCGTGGTGCTTTGCCTCGCGGTTGCTCTGGTCCAGGGATGTGGCCAGCCCAACGCTATCCATGGCACCGAGCCGGGCTCCGGTTCGCCGCCCACCAACGCCGATCAAAATCTGCCGTTCCATCAAAACCCCGACCACACGTCTGACTCCGACAGCGCACGGCCCGCGGTTCCTCC
>JBAPQU010000301.1:0-11906 GCA_049280795.1 Candidatus Sulfotelmatobacter sp. | reverse complement strand
GCCTTCATACCGCTCCGAAAGGCACGATCGCAGCGCCCACGCGCCCGCCGGATTGTGCGCCACATCGATCACCATCTCCGGCCAGCCCGCGCTCGCGCCGATTACCTGGAAGCGCCCCGGCCAGCGTGTCTCCAGGATCCCAGTCTCGATGCTCTTCGCCGTAATGCCGCCGAATCCCTGCTGCTTCAACTCCACCGCCGCCGCAATCGCCAGTGCCACATTGCGCAACTGATGCCGCCCCACCAGCGGCGTCTCAACCAGAATCTCTTCTCCCAAAACCGCAAGCGGGTAGCGATAAACAAACCCAGCTCTACTTTGCTCGGTACTCGGTACTGGGTACTGGGTACTGCGCGCCAGGTACTGGGCACTGGCAGGCGAAACCGGCGGCACGTACGGAACCGCGTTCACCCCTCGCGCTCCCATGTCCAATATCGCATTCCCGATTACATCGTTGGCCTCAGGCTGCTGCGGCAGCGTCACTACCGCGCCACCTGGACGAAGAATTCCAACTTTCTCCCGCGCAATCTCGCCTACCGTATCTCCGAGAAATTTCTGATGATCCAGCGAAATGTCGGTAATCACGCTTACCCGCGGTTCAACCACATTGGTCGCATCCAGCCGCCCTCCCATGCCGACTTCCAGCACCGCCAGTTCGACTTTTTCCCGGGCGAAATACTCGAACGCAATCGCCGTCATCATCTCGAAAAAACTGGGATGCCACGGCAACTCCGTCTCTTTGACAAGTTTCTCTGCTATGCAATCAATTTTTCCGTGCAGCTCCGCAAAATCATCATCGCCGATTTCGTCTCCGTTCACCCGGATGCGCTCGTTGATCCTCACCAGATGCGGCGAGGTATACAAACCGGTCTTCAATCCCGAAGCGCGCAGAATCGAAGCTAACGTTGCCGCCGTCGAACCCTTGCCGTTGGTGCCCGCGATTAGCAGGCTCGGGAACCGGCGCTCAGGATGATCCATCGCAGCCAGCAGCACCCGCATATGCGCCAGATCGAATTTGTGCGAAGGCGTCTGCGCCAGTTCGTGCCCGAGCGCAAACATGCGCGCCACCGCGGTTTCGTAGGACATAGGAACGCTCTCAGCTTTCAGCCGTCAGCTTGTACTTTCTTCAGATTATCAAGTTGGAGAGCAAGATTCGAAGCGTAGTGCGCGGCCAGGCTGGTTTAACTGGCAGCTGACGGCTGGTGGCTGACGGCTGCTCCGCCCATAAAATCCAGCGCCCGCGCGATGTAAGGCTTGAGTTCCTTGCGTGGCACCACCGCATCCAGCATTCCATGCTCCAGCAGAAACTCGCTGCGCTGAAAGCCTGCGGGCAATTTCTGTCGAATCGTTTGCTCGATCACGCGCGGCCCGGCAAAGCCAATCAGCGCGCCGGGTTCAGCAATATTCAGATCGCCTAGCATTGCAAACGACGCCGTTACCCCGCCTGTAGTCGGGTCAGTCAACACGGAAATGTAGGGGACTTTCGCTTTATCCAGCCGCGCCAGCGCGGCGGAGATTTTCGCCAACTGCATCAGGCTGACCACGCCCTCCATCATCCGCGCCCCGCCTGAAGCCGAAACAATAATCAATGGCGTCTTCGAATCCAGCGCGCGCTCGACTGCCCGCGTGATCATTTCTCCCACCACGGCACCCATGCTACCGCCAATAAACGCGTACTCCATCACGCTGGCAACCACGGGCCGTCCCAGCAGCTTGCCCTGAGCGTTGATCACCGCATCTTTCAGCCCGGTATCGTGCTGGGCCTGCCGCAGCCGCGACGAGTACGGTTTCAAATCCACAAACTTCAACGGATCGGTCGAAGACAAATTCCCGTCGAATACTTCATATTGATTCTCATCCAGCAGCAGAGCCAGCCGTTTCCGAGCGTCGATGCGGAAGTGCTTTTCGCACTTCGGGCACACATTCAAATTCTCTTCCAGATCCTTCTTCCAGATGATCTGCCGGCAGCTCTCACACTTCACCCACAGCCCTTCAGTGCGCACGGTCTTCTCGCCCGAAGTGTTAAGTTCCCCGGATTCCCGCTTGAACCAAGCCATAAGAATTTAGTAATTGGGTGATCGGGTGATTTTGCGATTGAAAACCTTACCGTCAAGCCAATCGCTCAATGACCCGATCACAAATCGCCCGATCAATATTCAATCCCTCTCTGCGCCATCACGCCTTTCTCGTACGCGTGCTTCACTTGCCGCATCTCCGTTACCGTGTCGGCGGCCTCGATGATGGTGGGATGCGCATTCCTTCCCGTCAAGATCACATGCACCATTTCCGGTTTCTTCTTCAGGCTCTCCACTACTTTCGCCGGATCGAGCATGCCATAGCTGATCGCATAATTGATCTCATCCAGCACCACCAGATCCCACTCGCCCGACTGGATCGCCGACTCGCCCTCAGCCCACGCTTCTTCCACCATCTTTACATCTTCCGGATCCGGTTTCTCAGCGCCTACCTTCACAAATCCCCGGCCCATCTGCTTCATCACAAACTTGTCGCCAAAGGCCTTCGCCGCATCCAGTTCCCCATAGTGCCAGGAGCCTTTCAGGAACTGAAGCATCAGCACCCGCATGCCCTGACCCACCGCTCGCAAGGCCGTCCCCATCGCCGCGGTCGTCTTCCCTTTGCCCGGTCCAGTGTTCACGATAATGAGACCGCGACGTACGTCAGCCATAAGCGCAGGACGGTTGATTCTACTAGAAACGAAGGAATAAGGTGGGTTTGCATCGCCGAACGTCGGTTATCCGAAAGGCAAGATTAAGACGAGCAAGGTCCGCGTGCGCTATCTTGCCGTCTTGCCTAGCCTGGTTTCGATTTATTTTCGCGGGTGTGGAATTCTTCTCGGAACTCCTGCATCCAACTTTGCGTACTCGGGTGTAAGCAGATCTCTGTCCCCTGGCAGACTGCGGAGGTCTCGTCGTGGTCAACAAATGTGCAGCGTTATTGTTTTGTTTCCTAGCAGCGTTGCCTGCATTTTCCGCTCAGCACGTCGCCATTCACCCCAGACCGGGATTTGATGTCGGCGAACAGGAAACCATTCGCCTGATTGTCGACCTGGAACGCCAGTCCAAAGAGGCCAGCCTCCGCCGCGATTCCGAGTTTTCCCTGCGTATGCTCGCCGCTGACTACGTCGCAATTACGCCGCTCGGCCAAGTCGCTACTAAAGATGAGACGATTTCTGCCCGGCGCAGCGGCCAACTCCGCTACGAAGCCATGAATATTACTGATATGGTAGTACGGGTATATGGCGACACGGCAGTGGTTACCGCCCGCGCGGAGGTGAAAGGCCATCAACTAGGCGAAGATTTCAGCGGACCTTACCGCTATACTCGCGTCTGGGTTCGCCGCAACGGCCAGTGGCAGGTCGTGAGTTATCAGGCTACGGTCACGCAGTAATTTGGCGGGTTCGATTTCCCCCAGGACGCGAAGAATCAAACAGCCTTATCGTTTCCTTTGATGGACACGGGCATCGTTCTGGGCACGAGCGGATCATCCTCCGCCGTGCCCAGCAGCGGCAATGCGATTCGCAAGGCTTCGACTTGCTTCTTCACCTTCAACAACTCCTGCTCTTTGGCCCGCAATAACTCCATCACATCTCTCATGACCCTACACTCCAATAATGACGTCGGATGATTGCACTCGTGGAACTGATGCCCAGTCTACCTCTTCAACAACTCTAAGTAGCCAACATGCACCAAGACAATACACGAAGGTACAAGAGTTCTCCGGTGCGGTCACTCAATGCCCAGAATGGTAAGGATGACCCTTAAGAATGGTAAATGCCCGGTAGACCTGCTCAAGCAAAACCACCCGGGCCAGTTCGTGGGCCAGCGTCATCCTGCCTAGTGAAATGGCGTGCTGCGCCGCGCCCCGCGCCACTTCGCTGAATCCATCCGCCGGCCCTATCGCAAAGACCAGCGGCAGCGCATTGCGATCAAAATAGTCTTCCAGAAAGCGCGCCCATTCTTCTGACGATAACTGCTTCCCACCCGAATCCATCAGCACCAGCGTGGATTTCCCGGTACTTCCGCTTTTGCTCGCTCTGGCTGGCTTTGCCCGTCCACATATTTCGAGCAGCGCGGCTTCATCCCGTAGTGCCAGCCCCTCCACCTGTACATAACGCGATATGCGCTTCAGATACTCGTCCGTCAGCGACTGAATCGCCGGCTCTTTCGTCTTTCCAACCCACGTAACTTTAAGTTTCACGACGGGATGAATCTTACTTTCTTCCAGAGGCCAGCACCACCGAAACTCCAAACTTGATGTTCTCGTCCTCAACGTATTGCTCGATCGCCGTCCGCACGTCCGCGTGAATCTGCGGCCACATGTCCACCGGCACACGATCCAGCATGGGCCGAAACGGAACCGCGACGGCCTGAGCCTGCTCCCAAACTTCTTCTGGTGCGCCCGGCCAGGTCCAGGGCAGCATCTTCGTTTCTTCTTGTACTTCGCGGAAGCCAGCGCTCCGCAATACCTCCGAAAGACTCCCCGGAGCCGCAAAGCGGAACGGATCGGGGCCACCCGGCGGCAACAGCGGACCACCTACATGCCGGTGCACCACGCCCATCGTGCTCCGCCAGTAAGGCTGATCAAACGATCCCCAGGCTAGAAAACATGCACGGGATTCCGCTCGCAGAACCCGGCGCAGCTCCCGTAAAGCAGCGACCGCATCGCGGAAAAACATGACCCCGAAGCGGCAGGTGGCAAGATCGAAACTGTTGTCGACGAAAGGCAGCGACTGTGCGTCGGCCCGCTGGGTAGAAAAATTATCCAGGCCGCGCTCCTGCGCTCTTCTTTCTGCGATCTCAAGCAGCTCCGCGCTTAGATCAAGCGCAGTCACGTGCCCTTGGGCTCCTATGTGCGCGGCCAGACTGATCGCCGGTTCGCCCGTGCCGCTCGCCAGGTCCAGCACTTGCATGCCGGGCTTCGGCTGCGCATACTCGACCAACGCTTCGGTCACAGCCTTACCCATCATCGCGGACTTCGCTTTCCACTTCTCGGAGGCGATGAGGCGGTAAGAAGTTCCCCAGCCAGCTTCTGCCTTGGAGGGCTCCGCATTGGAAGAAATTGTCATGCTGCGACGAGAGGATGAGCGCCACGAAAGCACGGAGCAAAGCTCCACGGACGACAAAGCTAAGCTTTCTTGGCGATTAAGCTTTCTTGCTGCGAAGAGTACCTGCGGCAGCCCGCTTGCGCCGAGCCGGTTTTGCCTTTGAATCGGCTTTTGGCTTCGGCGTTGTCTTCGCCTTTGGCTTCGACTTCAACTCCGAGGGCTCCAGCCGCTTCGCCGTCTTCCACAGCCGCTCCAGATCGTAAAACTTGCGTGCCTTTTCGGAAAACACATGCACCACGAAGTCCGTATAATCCACGAGAATCCAATCGCCCTGTTTGTAGCCCTCGACGTGTGCCGGACGCACACCGGTACTCTTCAGGCGCAGTTCCACTTCATCCGCAATAGCCTGCACCTGCCGCGGATTCGTGCCACTACACAACACAAAGTAGTCGGTAAATGCTCCCGACCCCTTTTCCATTTCCAGGATGCTAAGTTCTTCGGCCTTCTTGTCGAGGCAAGCCTGAATCGCTGCCGTTACCTGTTGCTTCAGATCGCTTTTTTTCATGCGGTGAGAGAGTCGGTCGTTGTTTGCTCGTCGTAATTCTTAGTTGTTAGTCGTTGATCCTTCGTCGTGGGTACGGCACGATTGAGTTCTCATTGTAAACGACAGAGCTTTGTCGCGTTTTCCACTGCGAGGGCCGACTGCTCACACCGCTTGTGTTTTTGGCGAACCACAACGATTAGACTAACGGCTCTTATACAGCCCCATCTTCTTGATGTAATCCGCAACTGCAGGCTCCACGAATCGTCCCAGCGGCTTGCCTACCCCGGCAGCCTCACGAATCGTCGTGGAAGAAATCGGCTGGTAAATCTTATCGAGCAGATGAATGTTCACGCCGCTCAGCACCAAATCTCCGGTGGCTGCCTGCTTTTGAAATGGACGCGTCACCTCTTGCCGCGGCCGCAGGCTCTCGGGCAGCGCGTTGGCGACGTCCGCCAGGGAGTAACCCGGCCTGCTGGCCACCACAAACTCACACTCGCGAAACAGCGCCTCTGCCTGATGCCACTTGGCGATGTCCTCGAAGGCATCGATGCCGATGAGTAGGAAGAGTTTGTCCACCTTCTTGAACGACTGCTTCAGTCGCTTAACGGTATCGATCGTGTAGTTCGGTTTGGACGGGTCCGGCTTCGCCGCACGCGCCTTTTCAGTGCGAGCCACACCTGCCTCAAACTCCTCCGGCGCTTCAAGCACCGAAGGCGCGAAGTCTTTCTCCTGTGCCGTGGCCAGGGCAATCATGGCATAGCGATGCGGGAAGGCTGACAGCGGCTGGCGCTGCTTATGCGGCGGAATATTGGCCGGTACGAAGAGAATGCGGGAAAGGTTGCAGCGCTCGCGCGCGGCGCGGGCCAGCGCGAGGTGCCCGCGATGGACAGGATCGAATGTACCGCCGAAAAGACCAATATTCATGCGCCGCTAGTGTCATGGTTTGCAGGGTCGGTTGGCAAGTCGAATGCCAGCCCGCACTCGATTGTTATGTCTACCCGACGCAGACACAGGCATGGCCGACTGTCGATTTGAACCATTGTCCTGTCGGCCTTAAACCCGTCGCCACTAAGACGCCCCTTCCGAGAATCTGGAATGAACTCCTGTAATCTCGCATGTTTCCCAATTTGGTAATAGCATCGTTATATGCGAGTAACCCTCCCCCTACTCAGCATTCAACCTGCCCGTGCACCAATTCTGCGCTACGGTGTCGCGGTGCTCAGCACCACGCTGGCGCTCATCCCGGCGCTTCTGCTCCCCAACATCACGGAAAGCCGCCTGGCCGTATTCGCCGTCGCCGTGATGGTGAGCGCCTGGTATGGCGGCTGGAAGCCCGGACTGGTCGCCACTTCATTCGCGCTGACGGTGAGCGCATATTTCTCATTCTCCGGCGAACACACGCCCGCGCAATTCCGTTCCACGATGTTGCGGCTGGCGCTGTTTGTGGTGCTGGCAGCTCTGATCTGCTGGTTCAACGCCGCGCTGCGCGCCGCCCAGGAAGGCTTGCGGCGCTCGGAAATGAATTTCCGCTCTCTGGTGACCAACGCCCCCTACGGCATCTGCCGCTGCGATTCTTCCGGCCAGCTGTTGGATATGAATCCCGCCCTACTGGCTGTGCTCGGATATTCCTCAGCCGAGGAGCTTGTGGGCAAGCATCTGGGAGCGCTCTATGCCGACACCCATCAGTGGTTCGAGCTGGCCGACCATTTGCGCTCTGCCGCGCCCCTCAACGGTTTAATCGTCGAGTGGAAGCGGAAGGATGGCACGGCTACAGTGGTTCGTGTCTCCGGCCGTGCCGTTTCCGATGGCGATAAGGGAACAGCTTTCGAATTATTCGCCGAAGACGTCACCGAACGGCGCACGCTCGAGCAGCAGCTGCGCCAGTCGCAAAAAATGGAGGCCGTAGGAAGGCTTGCCGGTGGCATCGCCCATGATTTCAATAATCTATTGATGGTCATTTCCGGCTACTCGGAATTCCTCCTCGACCGCCTGGGTCCGGAGCCTGCGCTGCGCGCTCCAGCGCAGGAGATTGCCAGCGCAGCCGGGCGGGCTACTTCGCTCACCCGCCAACTCCTTGCCTTCAGCCGCAAGCAAATGATGGCGCCGAAGATTCTTGATCTGAATGGCATCGTCACCGAGAACCTGAAGATGCTCACGCGCATGATCGGCGAGGATATCGATCTCGTCATGGTTCCAGCCGCAGGGCTGGGCGCGGTGCGCGCCGATGCCGGGCAGATTGAGCAGGTCATCATGAATCTTGCCGTCAACGCGCGGGATGCCATGCCCTCCGGGGGCAAACTCACCATCGAAACCTCCAATGTCTCACTCGACGAGGAATATGCCCGTTTTCACGCCCCCCTCCGGGCGGGAGACTACGTGATGCTCACCATCAGCGACACCGGTCTGGGCATGGATGCGGAGACTCAGTCGCACATCTTCGAACCCTTTTTCACGACCAAGGGACTGAAAGGGACCGGCCTGGGACTCTCTACCGTATACGGCATCATCAAGCAGAGCGGCGGTTACATCTGGGTTTACAGCGAGCCGGACAAGGGCACCACATTCAAAATCTATTTACCTCGTGTTGCGGAAAGAGTTGAAAGTCTTCCGCAATTCGTAACTCCGGCGGACTCGGTCGCCGCCGAGCCTGGAACCGAAACTATCCTGCTGGTGGAGGATGAGGCCAACCTGCGCTATCTCGCCCGGCAGTTCCTCGAAAAGCAGGGCTACCGGGTAATCGAAGCGGCCGATGGCGTGGTGGCCGTGCAGATTGCCGTAGCGCATTCGGGAGTGATTCATTTGCTGTTGACCGATGTGATCATGCCTGGCATGAACGGCCGCGAACTGGCTCAGCGGATGGCGGAAATTCGTCCTAATACGAAAGTGCTCTACATGTCCGGCTACACTGAAAATGTGATTGGGCACAACGGCACGCTGGATGCAGGCGTGCGGCTGCTCCAGAAACCCTTCACCCTCCGCGAACTGAAAAGCAAAGTCCGCGAAGTGCTCGATTCAAACCCAATTCCCCGGGAGGATTCCATGCAAGCTCGCAACGCTCAAGCGGCAGCGCAAGGCCTGCAACAATTGCCGTCTGCACGTGCACAACGCTTCCAGCTTCACTTGCCTTTGAAATATCGCCGGCTCGATGAGGAGAAATGGCACGACGGCCAAACCAAAAATATCAGCCGCTCCGGCTTGTTGTTTCAGGCGGAAGATCTCCTGCAGCCGAACGTTGTGCTGGAAATTAATCTGGTGCTGCCGGCGGAGATTGCCGGCCTGTCGGCGACCGAAGTGGTTTGCCGTGGGGAAATCGTACGCACGGTGCAACCTATCGGAGCGGAGATGCCGCCAGCGCTGGCCGCTAGGATCCTGCAGTATCACTTCCAGCATGGGGCGCATTTGCCGCGGGCGTGAAGAAGTAGCCAGTACTCAGTACCTAGTAGCCAGTAACGCTGAGCATTTCTGGGTACTAGGTACTGGATACTAACACCCGCAGTTTCGGCCTGCTCGATTAGCTTGCTCACGCAAGGCATCCACTTCCTTGGCCATGGCGTACTTCAATTCCTCGATCCCTTTGCCGGTCACTGCTGAAATCTCGTAAAGCTTCAGCTTGTGCTTCTTGCAGTATTTCTTCAGCGCGGCGACTTTGTCCTTATTGGCAACGTCAATCTTCGACGCCACCATGATCATCGGCTTTTCTTCCAGGTGAGCGCCGAAGCTGGCGAGTTCGCCCAGAATCACTTCCACATCTTTCACCACATCAGGACGCCCGCTTGCGTCTGATACATCGATCAGTTGAACCAGCAGACGCGTGCGCTCGATATGCCGCAGAAACTGCGTTCCCAACCCCGAGCCGGTATGCGCGCCTTCGATCAATCCTGGAATATCGGCGACCACGAAGCTGATTTCGTTGTTAGGATCGCCCACCGCAACCACGCCGAGATTCGGTTCCAGGGTTGTAAAAGGATAGTCCGCGATTTTCGGGCGCGCGGCTGAGATGCGTGAGATCAGCGTAGATTTGCCAACGTTCGGATAACCCACAAGCCCTACATCGGCAAGCAACTTCAGTTCAAGCCGGTAGTTGTGCTCTTCGCCGGGTCGGCCAGGCTCATGTTCCCGCGGAGCTTGATGTACCGAAGTAGCAAATCGCGCGTTGCCCCGTCCACCGCGTCCGCCACGGGCAATCACCATGCTCTGATCGGGGCCGGAAAAATCAAATACTTTTTCGCCCGTCTCCTCGTCGTACACAATCGTCCCGACTGGAACTTTCAGAACAATGTCTTCGCCTTCGCGGCCACTCTTGTTCGAGCCTTCGCCGTGACGTCCGCGCTCCGCCTTGTATTCGGGATTGAAACGGAAGTGCACCAGCGTATTGTGGCGTTCGCTGGATTCCATGATCACATCGCCGCCGTTCCCCCCATCGCCCCCAGATGGACCGCCACGCGGAACATATTTTTCCCGGCGGAAGGCCATGCAGCCATTGCCACCGTCGCCCGCTTTGACCCGAATTTTTGTCTCATCGATAAACATGATCGTCAGTGTTGGCCAACAAAACAAAAAGCCCCGTCCCGAAGGCGAGGCTGTGTGGCGCGGGCGCCCCGCCCGCGACTGTTCGGCGGCGAACTACTCCGCGATTTCCATCGGTTCCACCATCACGAACTTGCCCATCGAGCCCTTGTTCAGGAACTTGATGCGTCCCGTGATTTTGGCGAACAGCGTGTCATCCTTGCCCCGGCCCACGTTCAGCCCCGGTTTTACACGGGTGCCGCGCTGGCGCACGATGATCGTGCCACCAGGCACGATCTGTCCACCGAATGCCTTGAATCCCAGCCGCTGAGCATTAGAGTCGCGCCCGTTTCGTGAAGTTCCCTGTCCTTTTTTATGTGCCATGAATCACTCTCTATTCTAAAAAGTAGCGGCTTTTGAAAGCAGCGCTGGAAAGTAGCGCCGGCGTCCCGCCGGCAACCGCTAAGGCTTCCTGCCCTCGCAAACTATTTCTTCTTCTTTGGTGCGGTTTTCTTCGCCGCAGCTTTCTTGGGCGCAGCCTTCTTCTTAGCGTGCCCTTTAGCGGCCTTGGCTTCGTGATGGTGTTCGTGTTCTTCTGCGTGCGGCGCAGGCTTCTTCACCTTGGGCTCTTTCTTCGCCAACTTGGGAGCCTTGAAGCTTTGCCCGTCAAAAGCAATCTCGGTGATGCGTACCGCGGTGAACGACTGCCGGTGCCCGCGCAGCTTCTTGTACTGCTTCTTACGCTTGTAGTGGAAGACCAGAATCTTGGGGCTGCGTCCTTCTTCGACCAACTCTCCGACGACGCGTGCTTCCGATTGCGGCTTGCCGATCTGTCCTTCGCCGCCCGACACAGCTAATATCTCCGGAAACTCGACTTGGCCATCGGTGCCCGTGGCTAGTTTCTCCACTCGAATCACATCCCCGGGCGCCACTCGGTACTGCTTTCCACCGGCGCGGATAACCGCGTACATACGTCGCCTCCGTCAAAATATCGTTATCGCGAAGATCAGATCAGCAAATGCAACCTGCGCGCACACCAACGCAACATTGGGGTTCGGATGATCTTCCTGCTCAACTTCTTGTGCTTGCTGTGTTTTCCGCCACGGCGCGTCAGCAGCCACGGCAGGCGTCCCCAGAACGGGTCGGCGAGTACAGCCAAACTCAACTATTCTAGCGTGCGCTGTGGAAATCGGTCAATGCGCAGGTTTGCAGATCGCTCGTGCGTGTGCGAGAATCCGCCGATCATCGGATAATTTTGGGAAGAACCCCAAGGAGAAACCCAAGCATGAAGCGTCTTTTCGCCGTTTTGCTGTGCCTGTTCGCTTTTACATTCTCTGCCTTTGCCAAGCCGGCTCGCGGCAAATCCGCCCCGCCCGCTCCCAACAAGGCCTACCTCCAGAAAATCTGGGATGGCTGGTCAACTCTCGACACCGCCAACGTGGCCAAATTCTATGCCAGCGGCCCGCACACCTTCTTCGACATCGCACCATTGAAATACAACAGCTGGGAGGAATACGAAAACGGAGTGAAAGCGGTAGTCGCAGATTACAAGAACGCAAAGTTCACGCTGAACGACGATGTCGCTATCCACCCTCACGGAGATTTGGTCTGGGCGACCGCAACCGTAAAAGAGGAAATGACGACAAAAGCGGGCAAGGTAGAGACGGGCAATTTTCGCTGGACCGTGGTCCTGGAGAATCAGGACGGTAAGTGGATGATCGTTCACGAACACGTTTCGGAGCCCATACAGTAGAAGATATTCGGATCGCGCACATTGCAAGGATGGTTCTTGTC
>JBAPQU010000300.1:0-4684 GCA_049280795.1 Candidatus Sulfotelmatobacter sp. | reverse complement strand
GCGGGCATACGGCGGCGTTGCTCGAACCGTATGCGGACGATCCCAAGCAGTCCGGCCTGCCGCAGTATGAGGCGGACAAGCTGAATGAGATGGCCAAGGAGCGCGTGCTGGCGGGCTTCCAGCTTGGTTTTCACGCGATTGGAGACAAGGGTGTGCAGATGGCGCTGGATGCTTTTGCGGAAGCAGAGAAGGCGGCGCGGGAAGCGAAAGTGAAAGCGGCGGACGGCGGCGACGATTTTCGGCTGCGCGTTGAACATGCGCAGGTGACTACTCCGGCGCAGATTGCACGATTTAAGGAACTGAAGGTGATTGCGTCCATGCAGCCGAGCCATGTGCTCACTGATATGCGCTGGGCGCAGGACCGCTTGGGGCCAAAGCGAGCTGCAACTTCCTACGCGTGGGCGTCATTTCTGAACAAGGGTGTGACGCTGGCTTTTGGTACGGATTATCCGGTTGAGCCGGTGACGCCGTTCCGCGGGCTGTACGCGGCCGTTACACGCAAGAGCGAGAATGGCAAGCAGGAGTATTTTCCCGCGCAGAAGCTGACCATGGACCAAGCGATTGCGGCTTACACCACCGGCTCGGCCTTTGCCGAATTCGAGGAAAAAGAAAAAGGCAAGCTGGTGCCAGGTATGCTCGCCGATTTTGTGGTGCTGGATCACGATGTGACGTCGGCGTCGCCGGAAAAAGTGCTGGCGACCAAGGTGCTGCGGACGGTGGTTGGCGGGAAAACGGTATACGAGGCGAAGTAAGCGCGTTGGAAGTAATCCGGCGAATAACTAGTGGCGGAATTTCGCTTACGCCTTGGGCCGGTTGAGTCCGAGATCCTTCACTCCGCCTGAAAAACGGCTTCGCTCAGGATGACATTCGTCGTGTAATAGTCAAACTGCAACACTGCCGAATATCAACTCCAGAGTCTGAAGCTTTGCAGGCGGGTATAATGAAAGGGGCTAATTCTCGGAGGAATGTAGGCATATGGATTCGCGGGCATTTTTGGTGCGGTTGAAGACGCATCGGTGGCTTTATTCGTTCAGCATCGCGGCTACGCTGACGCTGGGCATCTTGATTGGCACAGTGGTTTCCTACGGCGTGAAGGGCAAGGAAGGGCAGAAGTCCGCCGATGCGACTCCGCTGGCGGTGCCTTCTCCCAAGCAGCTTTCGAATGCGTTCTCGCAGATCGCGAAAGAGCTGGGGCCGTGCGTGGTCAACATCAACACGGAATCGACCATCAAGAATCCGCACCGGCGCCGCGGAGGCGACCAGAATCCCGACGACGATGACAGCGGTGGTGGCAACGGCGGGATGGATGACTTCTTCAACCGCTTCTTTGGCGGGCAAGGCGGCCAGGGCGACGGCGCCATTCGCGAACGTTCGCTGGGCTCCGGCGTGATCGTCGATCCCAAGGGCTACATCGTTACCAACCGGCACGTGATTGAGAAAGCAGACCGCATCCGCGTGCGGCTGCAGGACGATCCACCAGGCGTGCAGCATGATGCCAAAGTGATTGGAGAAGACCAGGAGACCGATCTCGCAGTCATCAAGGTTGATATGGATCGTTCCGTGCCCACGGCAAAGATGGGAAATTCCGACAGCATGCAGGTGGGCGATTGGGTGCTGGCCATCGGCAGCCCATTTGGTCAGGTTGGCACCGTGACCGCTGGCATTGTTTCCGCCAAGGGACGGGACATTGTGCCGGGCCGGCAGTTCCAAACGTTTATTCAAACCGACGCCGCAATCAACCCGGGGAATTCGGGTGGGCCGCTGGTGAATATGGACGGCGAAGTGATCGGCATCAACACCGCCATTCTAAGCGAGACTAACGCATACGCGGGCGTAGGCTTCTCGCTTCCATCGAATACCGTGGTGCAGGTCTACAACCAGCTTATTGGGCCTGAGCACCGCGTGTCGCGCGGTTCCATTGGCATTATGTTTGATGCAGTCGAGAACCCGGCCATCACTCGGGTTTATGGCGCCGGCACGGGTGTGACTGTATCGAGCGTGGTGCCCGGCAGTCCGGCCGATCAGGCGGGGTTGAAGGTGTACGACACCATCACCACAGTCGACGGCCATAAGGTGACCAAAGGCGCCGAGTTGGTAGCTGACATTGCCTCGCGCAAGCCGGGATCGAAAGTGCAGCTCGGCTTCCTGCGCAATGGCAAGCAGCAAGAGACGAGCGTGACCATTGCCGACCGCGCCAAGTTGTTCGCGGCGCGCCTCGGCGAAGACCAGGACAGCGGCGATGACAGCACTCCCAAACAGAGCAAGCTGGGCGCGACCGTGCGCAGGCTGACGCCCGAAATGGCCGAACGGCTCGACATGCCCGCGGGCAAAGGCGTGATTGTGCAGGACGTGAAGCCGGGCTCGTTTGCCGAGGACATTAACTTGGGCCGCGGCGACGTGGTTCTCGAAATCAACAAGCAGCCGGTAAATAGCGAAGATGATTTTGCCAAAGTGGAGTCGAGCTTGAAGAGCGGCCAGGACGTGGTATTCCTGGTGCGCCCGCGAGGCGCGACCCGGCAGGATGGAACCGTCTTCCTGGCTGGAACACTTCCGTAACCTGGTCTAAGCCCAACGGGAACTGGCATTGCCTCTGTGAACGGAGGATGATTACAATGCCAGCTTCCGTTGGGTTTTGTTTTTTTGCGCGCGCGTAGTTGGCCCGTTCTGGGGTGGGTGGGTTGTAACGACTTGAGGGATTGCCGTTGGAAGCAAAGCATCGAGTGAAAACCGGCGGGGCAGGGTTGGGCGCAATCTGCGCTCTGGCGCTGGTTTGTGTTTGGGGTTTGGCGGGCAGTGCGTTTGCGCAGGCTAGTCCCGCCAGCAACACGGCTTCCAGCGGCGATTCGTCAGCCACGAAGACAAGCAGCGCGAAGCCTGCTACCACGACAGCGCAAGCTAAGACATCTGCCGCAGGCACAAGCACGACTTCTAAGGCCAAGGCGCATGCAGCCTCGCATCCCGCAACGGGCACGCATCCCAAGTCGAATACCGCGGGCATCGCTCATAACAGCAAAGTGAAACGCGCCAGTGCGCGAAGTAAAAAGAAGACGACCGCGCGGGGCCAGCAGAAGATTGATCCGGAGCGGGCGCAGGCCATTCAGGAAGCGCTGATCCGCGAACATTATTTGAGTGGCGAAGCGGCGGGAAGCTGGAATCAGGCCAGCGAAGATGCGATGCGCAAGTATCAGGCGGATCATGGATGGCAGTCGAAGACGGTTCCCGATTCGCGAGCGCTGATCAGTCTAGGCTTGGGGCCGAGCCACGATCATCTATTGAATCCGGAGAGTGCGATGACTACCGGTCCGGTTGCGTTGCATACGGCGTCTGCGAACTCGGCGTCGTCGAGTCCCGTATCGCATAGCGCGGAGCCGGGCACGCGCATCAATACGAGTCCAGCTTTGCCGACTGATCCGTCTGGAGCCACAACCAGTCCGAATCACGACGGAACGGGCCCGCAGTAGTCGTCGTCATAATCCAACCTGATCGTAATTCCGAATCTGATTGTCATTCCGAGCGTAGCGAGGAATCCCGGTTCTTGCCTGCGCCAACATCGTCGCCGCTGCGAGCAGACACCAAGGTCCCTGACAACTTTAGGGGATGAGGGGCTGTGTGTGAATTGTAAGGTCTAAGGGGAGTGCCGCTGTTACGCGCCGTGCGTCTTCCGATAGCTTCCCATCACCGGGCGCGGAAAATAAGGCAGAGGTTGTGAGTGAATAATGGCCGTCGGGTTTGCCTCAACCAGCGCATCCGCAACTTCTTCGCCGCAGATTTCCGCTGCGGCTTCGCGAGCGGCTGAGAGGACGGGCACACGTTTCTCGGCATCGTGCGCATCGGTCGCCAGCACGTGGACGGAATCGTGTTCGAGCAGCCACTGCGCCGCGCGGCGCACTCGCTCTCCCCAAAATCCAGTCAGCGCGGAGCCGGTCATCTGAATGATACAACCCTGCTCCGCCCATTCGACCACGCGCTGCAGGTTCTCGCGCAGAATCTGGTTGCGTTCGGGATGAGTGATGACCGCGGTGATGCCGCAGTCGCCCAGCTTCATGAAACAGTCGGTAATTTGCTGCGGGATGCTGTAATTGCTCAGCTCGACCAGCATGTAGTGCGAGCCTTCGATGGCATAGCGCGAGGGGTTGGCCAGCACATCCTGCAGGTTGTCGTAAGAAAGATGGAAGTCGCAGCCCAGGCTCAGCGTGAGCGCGTTGCCCACGAGTTCCTGCAGGTGCGTGACCAGTCCCTGAAGATACGGGCGATCATAGTGATACCGGTCGTTGGCATGAGGCGTCGCGACCTGGTGAGTAATGCCATCGGCCGCCGCCATACGGCACATGGCGACGGAAATGTCCCACGACTTCGATCCGTCGTCTACTTCCGGAAGAATATGGGAGTGAATGTCGACCACGATTGTTGAAATGCCAGCAACTTGAATTGCGCTTAATTTGATTTAAGCAGATTCGCGGGGAAAGAGAAAGCGTCAGAGGCTTGCAAAACGGAGTTCGCTGGGGAAGCGTCAGAAATAAACCGGGTGCGAGAATTACCAGATGGTGGTAACGATGCCCGACTTCCGAATCTCCCGGTCCGCGGTGATCAACGTGAGTCCTTCGGTCAAAGCTGTGCCAGCGATGATTCGGTCAGCGGGATCTTTGAAATACCTCCGTGGCAGCGCGAATGCGCAGGCGCAGAT
>JBAPQU010000299.1:0-28939 GCA_049280795.1 Candidatus Sulfotelmatobacter sp. | reverse complement strand
CATTTTCCACAGCCGAAAAAGTTTGAAAAATCACAAAGCGGAAATGTGAAATTGGAAATGCTGGGGTGCCCCACTTCTCGCCTCCTTTGCGAGAAGTGGGATTCCCGCATCCATAGGGATAGCAAGGCGAGCCACCCGCGTGCCGCATCCCAGCACGTGTGGAGCTGACACTCCTGTCCGCTGCCTTTGACTCTGATTTTTGACTCTGCCCTCTGATTTTGACTCCGATTTTGACTTTGATTTGGGTCGGCGCCCCAGCCCCGACAGCACCGTGGAAGAGCGGCGCTTCAGCGCCGCGTAAAGCTCCCAAAATAATGAACCGGGCTTCAGCCCCGGTGGCTGCATCGCATCGCGCACGATCGGGAAGGGCACGAGCTTCACTCGTGCCGTTGGAACGTAGAGACACCGCGCTTCAGCGCCTGAGGCTCTGCTCGGAACCAGAAAAAGCCACGCGCCACCGCCCCGTACCCAAACCTTGTCATTCCGAACGGGCGCACTCCAGCCCGGAGGAATCTGCTGTCGACGTTACGCGCCGCACCAGCCCAAAGCACGCCCAGCCGCAAAGCGGCGAAAGAATACAGCCCAGGGCGTAAGCCCTGGGACAGCACACCCTTGGAAATCGCAAAGCCCCGAAGGGGCGAAAGAGAATTACGAATAGACCCTCGTCCGACAATCTAGTATTGTTCATCGGACTAAGTCTGCGACGCGTGAACCTCCCACTCAAACCAAAACCGGGTTCGAGCGGGCTACCGACTGCGTTTAATTTTTCTTTTTCGTTGCGCGCAGTGGAATGTTTACTGGGAAGATCTAGTTCTTATAGTCGGAATTCTTATGGCGATATAGACGAACGAGCTTTTGTAGGCTCGTCGCATACCCGTATGCGACGATGAATGGATGTATGACGACCTCGCTTTCGATTTTCGCAACCCAGTAACCAACATCTTGGATATCAGCAACCAAAAACAGTTTGCGATCCAGCGCGCTGCCAACAAGGGCGAGCCACGAAAGAAACATGTCCAATGATGTTCTGTAAATCTGCACTCGTGGATCTTCGTCCATGTCGCCAATCTGAAGGAATGGACTGACTGCAGCGGCGTAAAGCGTGCGATCATGCTCGATGACCTTTGCTCCATCTGGCAAGTATCCACGTAAATTTTCTGGCACGATTAGCTTGCCACCCTGCCAATCTAGGCATCTACCTGCAAAGACTAGTTCGGGATTATTGTTGAAATCCTTCATGTAGGTGTTAGCAAGTTCGGCCCTTTTCCAGCACACTGCCTTCCTTGCGTTAAATAGAGCGACACCACCGCCCACAAGAGCCACGAACGCTCCCACATAGGCGATCGCCGTTGCAGCGTCAGTGGGCATTTGGATCCAAATTTATCAGATTCTCGGCGGGCCGGTGGCCGACTCAAGCCTCGTTTTGGCTCGAGTTGGGCGCTCCTACAGCCGAGGGAATCTTTGCGCCGGTGGCGGTTGCAGGCACAGCTTTCGAAGCAAGCGCACGCGCAGCTGCGATAGCCGACCTGAATGTTTCCCTCACACCGTCGGGCAGCTCCAATTCCTTGCGAAGCACACTTTTCGTTCGAAGCCACGTTCGAAGGCCATGCTTTCGCGCCAATAGAAGGATCGCCCTATCGAGGGCGCGCTGTATCTCAGGCCGCAACACCGGCTCTATCCGTGCAAACGCCTCTGTGGCGGGCCCGTCGCGTAAAGCCACCGTTCCCATCGTCGTCAAGAATGATCGAGCAGTATCCTTCGACCTTAACTCGTAAGCCAGCAGCGGATTGAAAGCAGCGATTGCGCTGACCGCGATATCGTAGCGTGCGTGAATCTCGCTGGAGTCAGGCAGGAAAGAATGTACCACGGGGTAGATTTGAGGACCTAAGGGCACATCGGTCAAGCCTGCCATTTCTTTCTGGACCGCAGCGACCGTGAGGACTTGGTACCGAACATCAAGCAGGTCTGCCAAAGCTCTCCCCAATGACCGTGGCGCTCGTCCCGCGCAATGAGCAGCCGATTCACCTGCCCTGCAACGAAGCCACCGAGCGTGCCAGCTCCCAACAGCTCCCATACTTGAGACCAGCTCATAATTTGGCCGTCACCGAAGTAGCGAGAAATGATTATAAAAACCAGCGAGGGGCCCATTCAAGTGGCTTGAGTGGGGCAGTTCAGCGCTGGACGGAGGAATCCAGTAACAGACGGAACGCTCCCAGCAACTTGCCCGAATCGCACCCCAAAGAAAACCGTAGAGCAACACACACCTCATTCGTCCATGCAGAGCTAACCTGCGCCCCACGTCTCCCCAGGTGCTGTTGCGATACCGTAACTACATTGCGCAGGTTCACCGCGCACTGGACTCATGCCGTCCAAAAAAACCAAAGCCCCGAGGATCACTCAGGGCTTCGAGATACTAAACGACGTTCGCCAAACACCTACAATGATAAATAACGCGAGGCGATTGTCAATGAACGTTAGTGTCGAGTAACCCGATGCATCGTGCACCATCACCCGCTCCCGGTCCTTGAATTCTCAAAGAATGTTCACTGCGCGAGCTGCCAACAGAGCCACGGTGGTCAGTGAAATGAGCGATTGAATCATCATAAGGATTTTGGCCCATGCTGATAGCACAGGGCAGTCCGTTGGTGAAAAAGCCGTACTGGTATTGAAGGCGAGAAAAAGGTAATCCACAAAACCGGGACTCCAGCATTGCTCTCCCATCTCGCGCTTGGCTTGCTGGTCGAGAGTCATCTGGGGAAAAAGAAATGCTCCGTCGGTATGCACGCCGCGCAGCTCACGTTCGCGTGGGCCACCTGCATCGAGTCGCCAGTACCACGAGGCGAAGACCAGAATGTTCGTGATCCATAAAGCAGCTGCGGAACGCAACAGGTCCTTGGGAGCCTGCCGATGCGCGGGAAGAGCCGCAACCAGCAATCCCAGCGACCAGATCATGTCGGCGGTCACAATGGAGATCAGCAGATAGCCCAAAAACTTATTCAGGTCATCTTTGCCACGCTGGCGTGCCCACGTTGTCGGAATCAGCAGCACTCCAACCACAGCGAGGATCATCCAGTCCGGGCCCGCTGACAGGGACTCGGGCAGAGACAGCCGCAACCCGCCCACGGCAAGCAGGGCCAGCATTACCGGCCACCGCGGCTCCAAATTTTTAGAAGGATTCGCCATCGTAAGTCCATAATGCGATACAACGTCCCCGGCCACTAATTCGAATCGCAGCCCAAAGAAAATCTCAACGCAGCGCAAACCTCATTCATTCGCGCAGAACTAAGCTGCGCCACGCGTCTCCCCAGCCGCTGGTGCGACACCGTAACTGCATTGTGCAGGTTCACCGCGCACGGGGACTTCATGCTCCCCAAAAAGCCAAAGCCCCGAGGATCACTCGGGGCTTCGAGATACTAAACGGCGTTCGCCAAACATCTACAATGATAAATAAACGGAAGCGATTGTCAATAAATTTCGGTGTCGAGTAACCCGAGGAGGGCAAGGGAGTTGAACCCTAGTGGCTGCAAAGCCACTCGACATTTGGCGAACGCCGTCCAGTACCCACTGGCAATACCCTCCTAAACGATTCGTTCACCGTGGCCATTTTATGGGCGCTTATTCGCGAAACGAACTGTGCGCTCATAAATATTTAGGGAACCGTACCAATTCGGGAGGAATTCAAGGACAAGCGAAACGTTCGCAATGATCAGTTTGAATCGCAACCCAAAGAAAACCGCAGCCCAGCACACACCTCATTCATCCGCGCAGAACTAAGCTGGGCCACGCGTCTCCCCAGCCGCTGTTGCGACACCGTAACTGCATTATGCAAATTTACCGCGCACGGAGACTTCATGCCGTCCTGCTCATTCAGCACCACTTCCGACGGCACGCCCCGAATCGTGGAAGTGACCGGCGCAACCGTAACACTAGATAAATACGCGATGGCGCTATTGCGGGTGAGCACGAGGACCGGACGTTTTTTGTCAGGCGCGGCAAACTGGTAGAGCCGAACGTCTCCCCGGGCTATTCTTCCTCGGTTTATTCTTGCGGCCAAGCCGCCTCCGCCTCCCACCCCCGCGCTTCCGCGTCAGCTTGCGAATGTCGCGAGTAGCCCTGGCGGTCGCGCTCTTCGCTGGCTCGCAGCTCCAACCGGCGGAGATGTTCCCGCAAAGCATCTCGCACCAAAGCAGAACGGTTTCGCTTAGTGCGTTTCGCGGCTTGATCGGCAGCGTGTAGCAGTTTTTTATCCAGCACGATTTGAATGATTTGCATATGTGGAATATATTACACAGTATACTCCACATAGACTATGACTCGCAAAGAACGCGAAACTCAGTTCGCTTGTCATCCTGAACAAGCGTTCTTTGCGCAGTGAAGGATCTGGGCGAGCCGCGCGAAGCGTCGCGTTCTTTGCGACGCAATAATCGCGCGTTTGGCTCGCTTCCCTCTTAAACTGCACCACTACCGAGCTTGTGTTTCACGCACCGCGCCCAACTCCCCATGTTATAATCCCTTATTCCCAGTCGCTTATAGCGCGGAGGACCGTATCGACAAACGTTTTATCCGAACCAATGACCGCATTCGTGCCCGCGAAATTCGCGTAATCGGAGACGAAGGGGAACAGATCGGCGTCATGCCTCCCTTCGAAGCGCTCAAATTGGCCCGCAGCAAGAACCTGGATCTGGTCGAGATTTCGCCCACCGCGCAACCTCCCGTGTGCCGCATCATGGACTACGGGAAATATCTTTACCAGCAGGAAAAAAAGGAACGCGAAGCGAAGAAGCACCAGAAGACGATCACCGTAAAAGAGGTCAAGTTCCGCATCAATGTGGACGACCACGATTACGATACGAAAAAAAATCACGTGCTGCGCTTCCTCGATGAAGGAGACAAGGTAAAAGCAACCATCTTCTTCCGCGGCCGCGAAATGACCCGCACCGGACTAGGCCGACAAATACTGGAGCGGCTGATTAAGGATGTGGAGCCGCACAGCATCGTAGAGTTCCGGCCGCGGCAGGAAGGGAATACGCTGCACGCGATTCTGGCTCCGAAGAAGTCGGCGGTCGAGCGCGAGAAGGAAAGAGAAAAAGAGGCGAGGCAAAAAGCCAAGGCGGAGCAGAAAGAAAAAATGCTGCAGGAAAAGCTGGCGCAAGCCAAGCTGGCACCGGAGACAAAAGAAGCGCAGCCCGCCGTAGCGGCAGCCGCCGAAGCTCCGAACCCGGTTACGCAAGCCTAGTTTGCCAGGACGAACGGGCGCGAGTCGCGCCAACGAAATCCAAAGCAATTAATTAAAGGTAAGCAGTCAACAACGAGAACTGGCAGCCGGCAACTGGCGGCTGATTAAGAGGATTTATGCCGAAATTGAAATCGCACAAAGGCGCATCGAAGCGCTTCAAGTTAACCGGGACGGGCAAAGTAAAGCGCGGACATTCCGGCCTGCGCCATATGCTCACGTCCAAAGCCCACAAGCGTAAGCGCAAATTGGGCACAGCCACGTTAGTAAGCGACGGCGACGTCCGCAAAGTAAAGCGGATGATTCCGTATCAGTAAAGAATTGTCGATTGTGTGATTTAGCGATTTTGTGAATGAAAATCGCAACCCAGAGCTATCGAGATTCTAGAATCTTCAATGGCTCGATCGCCTAATTGACAATGGCGTCAGGCGCGTGAAGAGGTCACGGCTCGTCCCTTACCTCCAGCCGCCAGTACAGAGAAAGCAAAAAGGAGAAAACCATGCCACGTGTAAAACGCGGAACCAAACGCCGCGCCAAACGAAAAAAAATATTAGACCGCGCCAGCGGATACTTCCTAACCAAATCCAAACTCTACCGCTCCGCAAAAGAGGCAGTCGAGCGCGGACTCAAGTTCGCTTATTCCGGCCGCAAGCAGCGGAAGCGTCAATACCGCTCGTTGTGGATTGTGCGGATTGGAGCGGCTGCGAAGTTGAATGGGCTGAGCTACAACCAGTTCATCCACGGATTGAAAGTTGCGGGAGTGGAACTGGATCGCAAGATTCTGGCGGACTTGGCAGTGAAGGATGCGGCGGCGTTTGCTAGCTTGGCGCAGCAGGCCAAGACGGCGCTGGCGTAGCCTTTTGGTCTTCGTGAAACCGGGAAGGGCACGGCTTTCAGCTGTGCTGAATTGCCGATCTTAATTTACAACTTGTTGTTCCTGGCGAGGAATCCGCTTTTGGTGGTGGCAGAAATTCTATGCCTCGCCGAGGTTCGATTTAGCTAATAGGGATCCTTCGACTTCGTAAACCGATTCGCGAAGCGAATCGGTTTACTCCGCTCAGGATGACAATTCTTCTATAAGGGTGCGACTGAGAAGTGGCTTATACAGTTTCCAAATTGACGGAGTATGCGGCTGTGCCGCTAGAGAAGTCCGTTGCGGAATGCATTCGTGCGTGCGCGGAAGAAGCGTCGGCAGTTCGCGGCGATGATCAACTAAAAGTGTTCCGAGATCGATGGATGGGACGCAAGAATGGGATTCTGACGCAAATCAATGATTTGTGGCTCAAGGCTGCGCCGAAGGATGCCAAGAGAAGCATCGGTCGCGCTGTCAATGAGGTGAAGGCGGCTATCGAAGATATTCTTCAGAAGGCTGAGCTTAATCGGCTCGAACTTGCAACGGGAACTCCTCTCCCTAACGAACTCGCTGATATCTCCCTCCCTGGCGTTCGCCGTTCCATTGGAGCCGAGCATCCGGTGGTCAAAACCACGAACGAGATGGTCCGCGTGTTTCAGAAGCTGGGCTACTCCGTTGCCGATGGACCTGTGGTCGAAACGGATTACTACAACTTCGAGGCTTTGAATTTTCCACCGAATCATCCGGCGCGGGATACGCAGGATACTTTGTTTATCGCTGGCCAGCAGGCGAAGCCGCAGCGGGAGCGGTTGTTGCTGCGCACGCATACTTCTCCGGTACAGATTCGGACGATGGAGAAGATGCGGCCGCCGATTCGCATTGTGATTCCCGGCACCGTGCACCGTAACGATCCTCCGGATGCGAGCCATTCGCCGATGTTTCATCAGATCGAGGGGCTGGCGGTCGATACGAATATTACCTTCGGCGATTTGAAGGGAACGCTCGATCATGCGATGAAAGAATTTTTCGGGTCGAGCGTGAAGACGAGTTTTCGTCCGTCGTTTTTTCCGTTCACCGAGCCGAGCGCGGAAATGTATGTTTCGTGCTTTATCTGCGGCGGGAGTGGGAGGCGCGGAGTGGATCCTTGCCGTCCGTGCAAACAGACGGGATGGATCGAGATTCTGGGCTGCGGCATGGTTGATCCGAATGTGTTCGAGTTTGTGAAGGACAATGGGTATGACCCGAAGAAGGTTTCTGGTTTTGCCTTCGGCATGGGCGCGGACCGGATTGCTTTGCTGAAGTATGGGGTGGATGATTTGCAGTTGTTCTTCAACGGAGACGTGAGGTTTTTGGAGCAGTTTGTATGAAACTCTCCGTAGGCTGGCTGATGGAATTCGTCCCGATTCCGTTCCCGAAAGATATCAAGGAAATCTCTACCTTGCCACTTCGGCTCTCGGAAGATCTGACGAACGTGGGGCTAGCCGCCACCTATTCGGGGCAGCAACCGAAGGGGATCACTGTAACAATAGAGCCGACAGGCGCGGTGCTGGCGGAAGGGATGGCAATAGATTTCGAAATCACGACGAATCGTCCCGATGCCATGAATCACTATGGCGTGGCTCGTGAGGTTGCGGCAATCTACGGTCTGCCGCTGAAAGTGATTGAGCCGAAGCTGCCCTCAGCGGCTAAAGCCGCATCTTCTTCGGTCTTTCACGGCACGACTGAAGTCGTGCCCTTCCCGATCATCGTCGAAGAGCCGCAGCTTTGTCCTCGTTTTTCGGCGCGAGTAATACGGGGAACGAAGATCAAGGCTTCGCCGGTAAAAATTGCTCATCGATTGCAGTTGTTGGATCAGCGACCGATCAGCAACGCTGTCGATGCCACCAATTATGTTCTGTGGGAGATGGGTAAGCCGACGCACGTTTTTGATATGGATTTGCTCGAAGGCGGTCGGCTCATCATTCGAAAAGCGAAGCATGGCGAGAAGTTGAAGACGTTGGATGGCGTCGAGCGCACGCTTACTTCCGAAGATCTTGTTGTGGCTGATGGTAAGAAGCCTGTCGGACTTGCCGGCGTGATGGGCGGGTACGACACGATGATTACCGACAAGACGCGGAATATTTTGATTGAATCGGCGTGGTGGGATCCGCTCACGGTGCGCAAAATGTCGCGGCGGCATGGCATTCATACCGATGCTTCGCACCGCTTCGAGCGCGGCGCGGATTTTGAGTCGACGATTTTGTCGTGCGATTTGGTGGCCGCGCTGATTTTGGAATCGGGCGGTGGGGAGTTGATCGGCGATGCGATCGATGTCGTGTCGAAGAAAATGGACCAGGCGCCGGTGGTGCTGCGACTGGCCGAGGTGCAGCGCATCCTCGGCGGAAATCTCGGGTCAGGAGAAATTTTCCGTATTTTGAAGAAGCTTGGGTTCGTCACGATTCCCGAGGGGCAAGCGGATGCGCAGATTCGGGTCCACATACCGAGCTGGCGTCTCGACGTGGAGCGCGAGATCGATGTAATCGAGGAAATCGCGCGGTTGCATGGATACGATAAATTCGACAATACCCTGCCGACTTACAGCGGGGCAGTCGTGGAAGCGCCGAATGCGGCCATGGACGCCACTTTTCGCGCACGCGCACTGGCGTTGGGATATAACGAGGCGGTCTCGCTGACGTTTATTTCGCACGCGGACGCGGAGAAATTTTCTTCCGCGAAAGTGCTGGAGCTTGAAAATCCGCTGAGTGAAGAAGCTTCGGTGATGCGAACGTCAATGGCGCCGGGGATGCTGGATATGCTCGCGTGGAATCTCAATCGTGATTCTGAGAACGTGCAGTTGTTCGAGATGGGACGCGTATATGAGATGGTGAATGAACGAGTGGAGCCGTCACGCGCGTGCTTGGGGGCGACTTTGGCGGCAGTGAAGGGCGCGCTGCCGGTGAGCGGTGCGCTCGATGTGAGCAAAGGCGAACATGCGGCGGCGGCGGAGGCGTTTCGATCGTTCAAAGGCGATGTGGAGAATTTGCTGGCAGCATTCGCTCATCGTGAACTGAGTTTCGATCGCGAGACAGCGGAGTATTTTCATCCCGGACGATCGGCGCGGGCGTTGATGGATGGGGCCGTAGTGGCGCAGTTTGGGCAGATTGCCGATGAGGTTAAGTCTCAACGCAAGCTGCGGCAGGATGTTTTCCTGGCGGAGATCGATCTGGAACGACTGCACCAGCGCGGGTTGCGTACGGTGAGGTTTGCGGCTCCGGGAAAATATCCGGCGGTAGAACGCGACTTTTCGTTTGTGTTTGCCGATGCGGTGGAGTTCGAGGCGATGCGCCAGGCGGTGATGGGGCTGAGCATTCCTGAGTTGCGTGACTTCGAGCCGGTTGAGATTTTTCGCGGTGGCGCGATCGAGGCTGGGAAGTATTCGATTCTGCTGCGAGTGAGATTGCAATCGGATGACGGGACCTTGCGCGATGAGCAGATTGCGCAATGGGCGGAGAAGATTGTTCGAGCGCTTCAAGGGTTGGGCGGGGTGCAGCGGGCTTAGCATAGGGGCCGTGGCGGAAACGCCTCGCCGGGCCTTGAGCAGTTTCGACTGGGTAGGGATCCTTCGACTCCACATTGCTCCCGCTTCGCAGGAGCAATGTTCCGCTCAGGATGACAAAATCGTTGTGCTAATCTGCCAGCTATGGCCGACATAATTTCTTCTTTATCCATCCAGAAAAAATCTTTTCTTAGCGACAAAGTTTCGCACTTCACCGAGTCGGTGATCCGGGAGATGACCCGGCAGGCGATGCTTTATGGCGCGGTGAATCTGGCGCAGGGGTTTCCGGACTTTGCGGCTCCGGCGGAGATCAAACAGGCGGCGCGCGCGGCGATCGATGGGGATGTGAATCAGTACGCGATAACGTGGGGCGCGAAGAATTTGCGCAACGCGATTGCGCGGCAAATGGGCGCGTGGCAGGGGATTGCGGTCGATCCGGAAAAAGAAGTTACGGTGTGTTGCGGATCGACGGAGGCGATGATCTCGACGTTGCTGGCGGTGTGCAACGCGGGCGATGAAGTCGTGATCTTCGAACCGTTTTATGAAAATTATGGGCCGGATGCGGTGCTGAGCGGGGCGCGGCCGCGGTTTGTGAAATTGCGTCCGCCGACCGGCGAAAACGGCGAGTGGACTTTCGATGAGAAAGAATTGCGCGCGGCGTTCGACAAGAACACGAAAGCCATCATTGTTAATACGCCGAATAATCCTACGGGAAAAGTTTTCACACGGGCGGAATTGGAGTTGATTCGCGATTTGTGCGTGGAGTTCGATGTGCTCGCGATCACGGACGAAATTTACGAGCATATTTTGTTTGATGGGACGAAGCATATTTCAATGGCGTCGCTCGACGGGATGCGCGAGCGCACGGTGACGATCAATGGAATGTCGAAGACTTACAGTGTGACGGGATGGCGCGTGGGATGGGCGGTTGGGCCGGAGAAGATTACGAATGCGATCCGGAAGGTGCACGATTTTCTGACGGTTGGGGCGCCTGCGCCGCTGCAGGAAGCGGGTACGGCGGCGTTGAGTTTGCCGGCGGAATATTATGCGAAGCTGGCGGAGGGATACCGTGCGCGGCGGGATCATTTGATTCCGGCGCTGGAGGCGGCGGGGTTTAAGTGCTTTCGTCCGCGCGGGGCTTATTACGTGATGACGGATATTTCGGGGTTTGGGTTTGAGGATGACGTTTCGTTCGTGAAGTATTTGGTTAAGGATATTGGAGTGGCGGCAGTGCCGGGGTCGAGTTTTTATCGCGATGCACGGGATGGGGCGCGGCAGGTGCGGTTTGCGTTTTGCAAGAGAGTGGAGACGCTGGATGCTGCGGTGGGGAAGTTGGGAAAGTTGCGGAAGTGATCGACGCCTGTGGTGAGAATTCCTATCTGCGACGGAAATAGTTGCATGTAGGCGGGAGATCCTTCGACTTCGTACGGGCTTCGCTTTGCGAAGCCCGTACTGCGCTCAGGATGACAAGGGTCGAGGGAAATCTTACTTCGTGATTACGCCGCAGGCTATGCGGTCACCGGAGTTGCCGGAGGGATCGGTCTTCATGTCGTCGGCTTTGGCGTGGATGACGATGGCGGTGCCGCCGTTGCTGAAGAGCGAGTGGGGGCCGTCGGCGAGGATGACGTCGGGGTCTTCTAGCGTCACATCGGCTTTGCCTTTTACGTCGATGACGAAATTCTGCATGTCGCCGGCGTGGTGACCTTCGGGATTTTCGAGTCCGTGCTTCTTGAAGTCAGGATTGAAATGCGGGCCGGCGGATTTGAAGTCGGGTGCATCGCACTTCGGGTTTTGATGGAAGTGGATGGCGTGCTGGCCCGGCGGAAGGTCGTGCAGGCGGAGCTTGAGGCTGATGCCGATTCCTTGCGGCGATAGGGTGATGGTGCCGACGGCTTTGCCTTGCATGTCCTTAATTTCGACCTTGGTTTTTGCAGCGCTGGGAATCGAAAAAATAATCAGGGCGATAATTGTCGCAAACGTGGGGAGGGTTATCCGTTTCATGGGCGGATTATAGCCAACTTCGTGGCGACGTGCTATGCGGGCACGAATGGGCCATGCTTGATCCACAGGGAGGTGGAGTATACTGCGGGAAAGTTTTTAATCTTCTCGGGGAAAGTGCAATCATGGCTTTGGACGCGGTGGAGCAGGTGACGGAGCAGGTTCCGGTGGACGATTTTCAGGCGCTGGAAGAGAAAATTTATCGCACTATCGAGATGTACAAAGCGGCGCGGCAGGCGCAGGCTACGGCGGAACGCGACGCGGTGCGAGTGCGAGAGCAACTGGAGGAGCGCGACGAGCAACTGATTACATTGCGCCGGGAGGCGGTGCAGTTGCGAAAAGAGCGGGAAGAAATTCGCGGGCGTGTGGAGAAGATGCTGGAGCAGATCGATACGATTGCGGAGGAGCGGGCGAGCTAGGGCTGAATTAGGTGATCGGGCGATTTGGCCATTGAAAGCCCAGCGTCTGCGGGGCGGTTTGAATCGCCGAATCACATAATTGCACAATGGCTAAATGAGATCATGGCTACGGCTTCTAAAAATTCGACGTTGAAAGACGCGCAGAACGGCAGCGTGCGGGTGGAAATTTTTGATCAGGCTTACAACCTGCGAGGGTCGGATCCGGAATACATTTTGAAGCTGGCGGAGTATGTGGACTCGAAGATGCGAGCGGTGGCGCAGGCGACCAATACAATCGATACGGTGCGACTGGCGGTGCTGGCAGCGTTGAATATTGCCGATGAATATCATCTACTGAAACGAAAACAGGATTCCGGGGCAACCGATTACCAGAAGCGGGCGCATCTGTTAGCGGATGCGCTGGATGAAGTTTTGGATGACAAGCGCAAGGCGGGGTAAGCTGGGCCGGTCTGGGAAATATCTTCTTCTTTTTTCTCTTCTATTAGCGCTGCTTTCTAGCGGTGCGGTATCGCAAGAAACAACCTTACATAGCCAATCGAATGTGGTGGTGATTCCCGCGCTGGTGAAAAGTGCGAAGGGCGAAATTGTGTATGGGCTGGCTGAGAAAGACTTCATCGTAGAAGACGATGGAGTGGAGCAGACGGCGCATCTGGATGAAGCGGCGGAAGGGCAGCCCGTGTCGTTGGTGGTGGCGGTTCAGCGGGGGCGGCGGGCAAATTATGAGTTTCCGCGAATTCGCGGGTTGAGTGCGATGCTCGATCCCTTGGTCGAAGCCGGAACGGGGAGCGTGGCTATTGTGGAGTTCGACAGCAAGGTGCAGCTGGCTCAGGACTTCGCCGGCAATTCCGGGAGGACTGCGGAAATACTGAGGGAATTGCAGCCTGGGGACGAGGGAGCCGCGATTCTGGATGCAGTGGACTATTCGGTGAAGATGCTGGAGAAGGCTCCGAAGGAGCGGCAGCGGGTGTTGCTGTTGATCAGCGAGACGCGCGACCACGGCAGTCAGGCCAAGATCGAGGATGTGGTGGAGGAAATCGGGCAGAGCAATACAACGGTGTACGCGCTGGCGTTTTCGCCATCACGATCGAATGTGCTGGATACGATGCGGGGAAACAATAAGGAGGAGATGAATCCGTCGCCGGATTTGCTGGCGCCGTTGGTGATGGCTGCCGAGGCCATGAAGAAAAATACGCCGAAGACACTGGCTTCCATGACTGGCGGCGAGTATGAGATGTTCGCCACGCAAAAGCACTTTGATCTGCGAATGATTGACTTCACCAACCATGTACACAGCCGTTACTTGCTGAGCATCGAGCCGAAGAGCCCGCATGAGGGGTTGCATCAACTTCGCGTGCGGTTGAAGGATTCGGGAGACAGGGTGGTGCTGGCGCGGAGCAGTTATTGGGCGGAGGGCGCGAACAAATAAGCGGACCTTGAGGATTGCAATGCCGAAATCGGTCCAAGTGATTACTTTGGTTGCAAGTGGTCTGCCAACTATTTGCGGGTTGCCTATTGCTAATTCACCGCGAGTTCTCCTAGCATCACAGGTGAAAGCCGGCCTGCGGGGTTGGTGATGGCGGTAACCGATTTTTGAACCAATGCTGAATGAACGGGGACTCGACTCGAACTAGGATCCGGTGTGCAACGCTCCGCCATGCGGAGATGCCTAAAGGGTCTCGGCGGGTTCCCAACGTCTACCTGACGGTTCATTCTCGGCCCGTCACACGGCACAGTGGGTCGGCTTGATTTTTGGGAACCTCAGGGGCTAAAAGCCCGTTATTTTCCCCCAAGCCTTTCGGCACGACTGAAGTCGTGCCCTTCCCGATCCTGCTAGACTGAGATTGGTACAAATTCTCTCGTTTCTGCATCCAACTTACTGTGTATCCACAATTAGTGCATTTCGGGCGGTTTTTTCTGCCGACTTATGGCTTCCTGGTCTCCATGGGAGTGCTGGTTGGCTTATGGGTCAGCGTGCGCAATTCCGAGCGCTTGGGGATTGACGGTGAGAATGCGTGGAACCTGGGGATTCTGGTGGTGCTGTGCGGGATTGTGGGCGCGAAAGTGCTCTATGTCATTAATGATTGGAGTACATACGCGGCGCATCCTGCGGATATTTTCAGCATTTCCACGCTGCAGGCCGGAGGAGTTTTTTCCGGCGGACTGATTGCGGCATTTATCGCGGCGGCGTGGTTTGTGCGCAAGCATCACATGCCGGCGCTGGGAACCTGCGATGCTTTTGCGCCCGGGCTGGCGCTGGGACATGCGATTGGACGCATCGGCTGCTTTGCCGCGGGATGCTGCTACGGGAAAGAGACGCATCATTTCTGGGGCGTGGTGTTTCGCAATCCGCTGGCGAACCAGATTACCGGCACTCCGCTGAACGTACCGCTGGAGCCGACGCAGTTGTTCGAGTCGGCGGTGGAGCTGGCGAATTTCTTCTTCCTGATGTGGCTGCTCAAGCGCAGGAAATTCGATGGGCAGATTATCGGCGCATTCATGTTCGTCTATGGAGTTGCGCGGTTCTTCCTGGAATTTTTGCGCGATGATCCGGGACGTGGGTCAGTGTTTGGCGGGGCGATGACGGGGACACAGTTGATTGCGATTGGGCTGGTGATCGGCGGTGGATTCATCTGGTGGTTGCGGCCGGGTGCTAAGAGCGTGACGGCGCAGCCCGTGAGCGCGACACGGTAAATTAGGGGCTGAGGGAAGGCTGTTCCGCCAGGAACTTTTCACTCAGATACACCGCTCCCGCGGCGGAAAGATGAGTCTCATCCCGGTATAGAAGATGCCCGGCATTCATTGCATAGCATGCCGATGGATCGCACAGGTAAGGGAATGGATCGAACATTCCTAATCCGGGGAACTCTTTTTTCATTTGAAAGATGACGTCTCGATACGCATGGTTGCGGGCTTCCACTTGCGTCCGTGGAACTCCGCATAGAGGCCGGACCTTCGAGAACAGGGGGACGGGCCGCGGCAGGCAGGATCTGGGATCGAAGCCCAGCTCCGGCCAGTCGATAAATAGAATTACATTCTTGCCAGCAGCGGACAGCCGCCGAACCGTGTTTCTAAACGAAGTGGCAAACATTTCTGCCTGGCTGGAATTCTCTGGCGCACCGTGCCATAAAATTTCTTCCGGACGGCCGTTTGCGTCATCACCAAAGTCGCTGCCCAACATATTCATTGGTCCACGTAGAGAGATGATAATGGTGCGCGCGCTTGGCGTGGAAGTAGCGAACTCGAGCATGCGATTGACTATCGCCGGGCAATTCGATTCCTTTCGCATCCCCTGAGCGTAGGTTTCCGTGTCATAGAACGGAACACATCCGGGCTCGCCCAGATTCATGAGTGTCTGCGAGTGCTGCGCGTAGGCCGGAGCTAGTCCGTGGTAGAGAGAGGCGGCATGGGAATCGCCGATGAGTAACACGTCCGGATCGCCGCTTCCGAGGCTACGACAGTACGCGATCGTGTCCGAGCCAATCCTCTTGCGGCAATCCGGAGTTGCGTAGGGCTCTGCGGTCGCCCAGCCGAAATCTTCGGGCAGGCTTTTGAACCTGCGGGCGAAGCCATCCTGGTAATGGATGGTGTACCCGAAAGCGCCGATGAATACAGACGTCAGAGTTAAGGCGGCCGTCTTGATCCAGATTTTGCGGCCAAACCGGATTGGGGCTTCAACGAAACGCCACGTCGCCCAGGACAAGATCAGGCTAAGAATTATGGCGGCTATTCTTGCCCCAGAAGAGAGTTCTCCACCTCGAAGAATGCGGCCAAACGACAGGATGGGCCAATGCCACAGGTACAACGGGTAGCTGATTAAGCCGATGAAGACCGCGATTGGGTTGGACAAGATTGTGCGGTTGATCCACGCTGTCGGCCCTCCGCGTATGAGCAAGGCGGCGCCAAAAACAGGGAGGAGCGCCCACCAGCCGGGAAACGCGTTTTCATGCACCAGAAACAGACCTGCGACTACGAGCAACATGCCCAGGATGGACAGAACATTTTTTAAGTTCGCCGCGCTTGTCGGGGAGAGTTCAACCGCAGAAAATCGAGAAGCGAGATCGGGCCAGTTTCGGGACCAGTTTTTGGTGAACCGGTGGAGGATATTGGGCGTGAAAATATCAAGGTAGGCGAGGATGCCTCCAGCCCACAGCTCCCAAAAGCGCGTCTGGGGCAGAAGGAATGCGGCGGGGGCATTGCCTCGTACTCGCCAGATGTTGAGAAAAAATGAAATGAAGATCAGGGGCAGTAGGATGGTAAGCAGGTTGCGGCGCACACGCCAGACCAGCCAAAGCAGAAGGGGATAGGTCAGATAGAACTGCTCTTCGATTCCCAGTGACCATAAATGCATGAGCGGCTTAACATAAGTTTTAGTGTCGAAATATCCGCTCTCACCCCGGAGAATAAGATTTTCGATGTAGGCAGCGCCACCAAAGATGTGTTTGCCGAGTTGTGCGTATTCACCGGGCAGCAGGAAAAACCAGCCAAGGATGGAACACACCGCGAGAACGAGAAGCAGCGCGGGAAAAATTCGCTTGATCCGATTGGCGTAAAAGCCCGTGAAGGTGAAACTTTCGCGCTGCAGGCCTTTGAGGATAATGCAGGAGATCAGGAAGCCTGAGATTACGAAAAAAATGTCTACGCCGATAAAACCGCCGGGCAGCAGAGTGGGGAAGGCGTGAAAGATTACAACGGGAACGATTGCCAGCGCGCGCAGGCCATCGATATCGGGGCGGTAGGCGGGATGGTGGCGCAGATCTTTGGTGAAGATTCTGGTCTGCGCTTCTTTTGCCTTTTGCGGCGACTTTTCCGGGGGAGCGGATTCTTTAGCTTCGCCGTTGTCGCGGACGATGTTGGGAGTCAATGACAAGCGCAACCTTTGGGGAATCAAGGTTAACAGATGGGCAGCGGATGCAGGAGACGAATGAGAGGCGGCATGTAGTATCCTCCAGCGAATGCCGGAAGCGTTTCCCATTCTTATTTCGGTCGCGGTTGAAGATGCCGGAAAACGGCTGGATCAGTTTCTTGCTGTGCGGCTGGAGGCGGTGAGTCGGGCGTGGGTGCAGGAGATGATCGCCGAAGGTCTGGTGCTGGTGAACGACGCCCCGGCGAAGGCTTCGCTGAAGATGCGCGGCGGGGAACGGGTGAGCGTGCTGGGGAAGGCGCAGCGGGCGCCGCTCAAGGCTATCGCCGAAGAAATCCCACTCGATATTGTTTATGAAGATGATGATCTTGCCGTGATCAACAAGCCGGCGGGAATGATGGTGCATGCGGGAGCGGGAGCGAACGACGACGCGCGCAATCGGGGGACGCTGGTGAATGCGCTGCTGCATCATCTGGGAAGTTTGTCGGGAGTGGGCGGGGACTTGCGGCCGGGGATTGTGCACCGTCTGGATAAAGAAACCAGCGGATTGATTGTGGTAGCAAAAAACGATGAGGCGCATCGCAAGCTAAGCGCGCAGTTTGCGGCAAGGGAGGTGAAGAAGAAGTATGTGGCGCTGGTGCATGGGTGGGTGAAGAAGGATTCGGGGACGCTGGCGCAGAGCATCAGCCGCGATCCGGTTCGGCGAATGCGGATGACGACGCGGCTGGAAGGTGGCAGGACGGCGGTGACTCACTATCGCGTAGTGCGGCGGTTGGATACTAAGTTTGGGAAATTTACGTTGCTCGATGTGAAGATCGATACCGGACGGACGCACCAGATCCGGGTGCATGTGGCGACGATGGGGCATCCGGTGGTGGGGGATACGACGTACGGGGCGCCGCGGCAGGCGCGCGGGAAGAATGCAGTGATTGGGTTGGGGAGGAATTTCCTGCACTCGGCCGAGTTGGAATTTCGGCATCCGGGGACGGGGGAGATCGTTGCGCTGAGGAGCGAGTTGCCGGAGGAGTTGGGGGAGTTTTTGGGGAGGGTGGAGGAGTAGCGGAAAGAGCGCGCAGAAGCAAGATGCAACCACAGGGGCTAAAAGCCTGCGTCGCGTTGTTGGTTTTGCGCGGCCCGTTCGGCTTCGCTCAGGGCAGGCTGCCGAAGCGCCGCTCTTCCACGGTATTACCAACGTCAGTAGTATTAACATTGGTATTGTCAATACTTTTCGATTTCCCGCAGACATCCCGCGGAGAGATGACGTGCTCTATAGAATAGGGTCGAATTGCGGCGGTTACGGATATAATTAATAAGTAGACGAGGGCATCTTTACGACGGACTTTTTCGCGAAAATCTACTGGTCACGATGGGCAGCGGTTTTGTTGCTGGTCGTGGGAGCGTGCCAGGGTGGGCTGGGGCAGGCCCCGGTGAGCGCTTCGCAGTCAACGTCACAGGCTTCCTCCCAAAACTCCTCGCCGGTTCCATCGTTGTCTTTTGCGCCATTTGCGTCGCAACCTTCGCAGCCGGCTTCAAAACAAACTCCACAGACTGCCAGCGCGCAGTCGGGTGCAAAGGAGACGGATAACGGAGATATTCCTCGTATCCGGATCGGCACCAACGAAGTAAATGTGGTGTTCACGGTGACGGACAAGCATGGGAAACGCGTCACGGATCTGAAGCAGGCAGACTTCCACGTTGTGGATGACAGCAAGCCGGCGGCGGAGATTCGGAGTTTTCACGCGGAGACGAATCTGCCGATGCAGGTGGGTTTGCTGATCGATGCCAGCAACTCGGTGCGGGATCGGTTCAAGTTCGAGCAGGAGTCAGCGATTGAGTTTTTGAACCAGACGATTCGGCGAAATTTTGACCAGGCGATGGTGGTGGGGTTCGATGCGACTCCGGAAGTGACGCAGGACTTCACGGACAATACAGAATTGCTGGCGCACGGAGTGCGCGAATTGCGGCCGGGGGGCGGAACGGCGCTGTACGACGCGCTGTACTATGCGTGCCGCGATAAATTGCTGAAGAAGGCGCAGAACGGGCCGACGCGGCGGGCGATTATCCTGCTGAGCGATGGAGAAGACAACCTGAGCCACGTGACGCGCGAGGAAGCAATTGAAATGGCGCAGCGGGCGGAAGCGATTATCTACACGATCAGTACGAATGTGAGCGGCACCAAGGGAGAGGGCGATAAGGTGCTGGAGCGAATCGCGGATGCGACCGGAGGACGGGCGTTTTTTCCTTTCCAGATTCGCGATGTGGCCAACGACCTGGCGGAGATTCAGCAGGAGTTGCGCAGCCAGTATGCGGTCTCCTATACGCCGGCGGATTTCAAGGCGGATGGGCATTTTCGTACCATTGAAATTGTGGCGAGTGACCGCAAAAATTTCCGGGTGAGAGCGCGGCGGGGATATTACGCGACGGGGCAGTAGCGGGCTTCGGCTTTCGCTGTTGGAGCAGGTCGGGCAGTTCTTCTCACGGGCAATTAAGAATGCGGGGATATTCGGGGACGCCACTTCCAAAAAAGTTGGGGATCAAGGCGGGATTTCGCGTGCAGTTGGCGAATGCTCCGGCGGAGGTGCGCGCGGAATTGCGCGAGGCGTTGGCCGAATGTCAGGTGGCGAAGAAGGGCGATGCGTTGGACTTCGCGATGGTGTTCACCAAGGCAGGCGCGGAGCTGACGAGAGAATTTTCGCGGATCGCCAAGCTGCTGGCCCCGGCAGGAATGTTGTGGGTGAGCTGGCCGAAGAAGAGTTCTGGCGTGGCGACCGACGTTGATGAGCATGGAGTCCGGGGAATTGGGCTGGACGCGGGATTGGTGGATGTGAAGGTGTGCGCGGTCACGGAAGTGTGGTCGGGGCTGAAGTTTGTGCGGCGGGTGAAGGATCGAAAGGGATGAATTCGGGAAGGCTTCTTCAGTTTAGCTTACGCGCTGTGCCGGTTAAGACTGAGATCCTTCGCTACGCCTGAAAAACGGCTTCGCTCAGGATGACAATCGCGGCGTGATAGTCAAACTTAGGTTGTGGTAGTGTCCCTTACCAGGTAGCCGACAAAAAACAGGACGGCGACTAAGAGCAGCAGATGCACCAGAAAGCTGGCTACATGAAGAAGCAAAAAGCTTTCCGCCCAGAAAATGAGCAGCAGCATGGAAATCACGAGAAATGGCCCGGGCCGCATCTTCCGCCTCCGACAGTGCGCTAACTGCCTTTAAACATTGACCTGTCGACTCGCATACTTCTTGCTTATAAGGCAGACAGGGACGGCAGAGTATCGGTAGAAAACTGTAGCTCTTCGAGCGCGGAGTCGTAGAAGACCGGAAATCCACAAGGAGCTGTGATGGTACGAGTGGGGCTGATTGGATTTGGGGTGGCGGGGCAGGCGTTTCACGCGCCGGTGATTCGGGGAGTGCCGGGGATGGAGCTGGCATGCATTCTGGAACGCAAAGGGGGGAAGGCGGCGGAAAAGTATCCTGGAGTCAGGATCGCGCGGTCGATTGAGGAATTGCTCGCCGATAAAGAAATCCAACTCTGCGCAATTGCGACCCCCAATGATTCACATTTCGAGTTTGCGAAGGCTTGCCTGCTGGCGGGGCGGAATGTGGTGGTGGACAAGCCGTTTGCGCCCACGCTAAAGGAAGCCGAGGAGCTGGTGCGGCTGGCGGCGGAGCACGGGCTCTTGATTACGGTGTATCAGGACCGCCGGTGGGACGGGGATTTCGGGACGATCAAACAGATTGTGCAGTCGGGACGGCTGGGAACGATCGTCGAATACGAATGCCGCTATGACCGTTTTCGTCCGGAGCCGAAGGTGAATGCGTGGCGGGAACGCGCGGGTCAACCGGCAGCCGGCGTGTTGTTTGATTTGGGGCCGCATGTGCTCGATCAGGCGCTGGTGTTGTTTGGAGAACCAAAGTCGATTACGGCTTCGGCGTTCTGCGAGCGGTCGACCTCGCAGGTGGATGATTCGTTTGACGTTTGCATGGAGTATCCAAATTTTGGAGCTGGATTGCGGGCGATGCTGCGGGCACGGATTATCGCGTTTGCGCCGGGTCCACATTTTCTGCTGCATGGAACGAAGGGATCGTTTGTGAAGTATGGAATGGATCCGCAGGAGGCGCAGTTGCGGGGAGAGAATTCGCCGCAGGGAACGGATTGGGGCGCCGATTGGGGAGTAGAAGCCGAAGAGATTTGGGGCACGCTGAGTGTTGTGGGAGAGCCGAGCCTGAAAGTGAAAACCGAGCGCGGAGATTACCGAGGTTTTTATGCGAACGTGCGCGATGCGATTGAGAAGAAGGCGGAGCTCGATGTCACGCCGCAGCAGGCTCTGCGGACGATGCGGGCAGTGATTCTGGCGCACAAGAGCAGCCGGGAGCGACGGACCGTGGAGTGGGGTGAAGCGGCGGAGTGAAAGGCGATTCAGTTTTGGAAGTAAGGTTTGTTCTCCAGAACGGCGGCGACTCCTTCGATTACACATTTGGTATCGGCCTTGGCGCACATGCCGCGAATGCCGGCTTTTCGCGCTTCAACCGCAAGTTGTGGGGAGGAGTGCATCGTGACCATCAGTATCGGGGTAGTAGATGAGCGCCGTGTGATCTGTTTCGCCGCTTCCAGACCGTCCATTTCAGGCATCTGAAAGTCGAGCACGACCACGTCGAATTTCTCGTGGTTAAACTTGGCAACGGCCTCCCGGCCATCGGTGGCCTCGTCGCACACTTTCCAGTTGTCCTGGGCTTCCAGCAGGGTTCGCAGGCTGCGGCGCATTAAGGCGTTGTCATCCACTACGAGGATGCGGATTTCTTGCGACGGATGCGGGGAAGGAATGGTCACGGCTTTGGGATGCCATTTCAGGGAGATACGTCTAGTGGAGGCCACGATTCTTATGGTTTATTCACATTTTGGCAGGATATCTAAGAGGTAACTCCGTATTGCCGAGCGAGGCTAACTAACTTTTAGGCCACAACAGCCAAGGTGCGGGAGACATAAGTCGAGCTCCGCTCCGATAGGACCGCCGAGGGCGGCTGCCCCCACATGAGCACTCTCTTCCCATATTTTTATCTCGGCTATTGAGGTTGTTGGTCCCTGGCAGTTGCATAGTAGCCGGCGCGGGCCTGGATTTTGTAATTCTGTTTATTCTTGATTTCCAGCTTGCGGTAGCTGCCGTCGAACTTGGTGTTGGTGGAGGTATAACCGATGCTGTACTGGCTGCGGAGTTCGGCGGAGATCTGGTCGAAAGCCTCCTTCAGCTTGTCGAACTTATTACCTACATTGATGACCCGGCCGCCGGTGGCCTCGGTAAGTTTTCTCATCTCGCTTTCGCCGCTGTAGCCCATGCCCATGCTGTAATAGCCGCCGCGGTCGGCGCACAGCAGGACGTAGACGATGGCATCGGCGCGCTGGGCGGCTTCGATGGCGTCCTGGATCTTGAGCCGGCTGCCTTCGTCTTCGCCGTCGGTGAGCAGAATCATCGCCTTGCGACCGACTTCCTTGGCCAGCATGTCGTGGGCGGAAAGATAGACCGCGTCATAGAGCACGGTCCCGGCCTGGTGCGCGGTGGGCACGGGGCCGCCGGAACCGAGCATTGGATTGGTGACGCCGGAGTTGATTTTTACTTTGTTGAGGGCGGCTTGCAGACGGTGAACGTCGCGGGTGAAGTCCTGCGCCAGCTCGGCGTCAATATTAAAGTCAATGACATAGGCCTCGTCCTTGTCGGTGAGAACCTGGCGAAGAAACGCTCCGCCAACTTCTTTTTCCATATCGAGAACTCTCAGTTGGCTGCCGGAGGAATCGATGAGGATGCCGAGAGTGAGCGGGAGGTCCGAATTGGCTGCGAAGTACTTGATGGTCTGCGGCTTGCCGTCCTCGAAGACTTCGAAGTCGTCTTTGGTCTGGTTGGGAATGAGTGCGCCGTGCTTGTCTTTTACGTTGAAGAAAACCCCGACCACGTTGACGTTGACTTTGAGGGTCTCGCTAGGCTGCTGCTGGCTGTCGGACTGGGCACCGGATTGCTGGGTATCGGACTGCTGGGCAGGCTTCCGAACGTCGCCAGGATCAGAGGGATTGGAGTTCTGAGCCAGGGCAGGCGGAATGGCCTCCGACAGGGATACGAGGAAAAACAGGATTGAGGCAGCGAACAGGATCGGCAAGAGTCTTCGGTAAGCGGATAATTTGCGCATGAATGGTTCCCTCTCGGGGGTTTTTGTTAGTCTATTCCTGAAAGTTAGATGCACCAAACGGACGCGTTTGGGCATCCGAAGCAAAGTGAGAATGTTTTTTCTGAGGCCGGTCTAATGGAGCAGTCTACGCGGGTAGCGACAGGGGACAAAACAGGGCGGGGCAGACCGAATTCTCTGGTTGCGCCGGCGGTTCTTGCGGCTCTGCTTGCCGGATGCCTAAGCGTCGGCGCTCCGGGCGTGGCGGCACAGTCTTCTGGCAACCCAGCTTCCGGAAACCCCGCGCCTGACCAGCCCGCGCAGACTCAGCCGTCGCAAACACAGCCAGCGCAGAACTCCGACATTCCTGACGCTCCTGCAGTACAGCCGTCCGCAGCTCCGACTGAGCCGCCGCCGGTTCCCAAGCCAGAGGAAAAGAAGCCCGCGACCGTGGAGCGTGATCCGTGGACCAACCAGCCGATCAATAAGCCGGCGAACACACCCAATCGCGCACCCAACAACGGATCCACTACTTTTCCGGGTGACGAGACCTCGACGCCTCCGCCGCCGATGCCGCCGGTTCGGACGTTGCCGCCGGGGACGTCGACGAAGCCGGGACAGAGCGCACAGGAGCAGCTCTATACGCTGCACAAGATCGCCAACTTTGTGCAGATCCCGGTCACAGTGAAGACCAAGGACGGACGCGCGGTCGAGGGCCTGGAATCCACAGACTTCGTGGTGAAGGAAAATGGCGCGGTACAGAAGTTGAGCTTCTTTACCGCCGATCCGTTCGCGCTATCGGTGGCGATCGTCCTTGACCTGGGAATGCCGGACGCGGCGGTGCAGAAGATCAACCAGACGTTTCCGGCGCTGGTGGGAGCATTTGCTCCCTACGACGAAGTGGCGTTTTACACCTACAGCAGCACGGTGAGCGAGGTCACGGACTTCACGGCAGCGAGCCAGAAGCTGAGCGCGCTATTGAACCAGATGAAAACGGAGCGCGGCCGCAATAACGGCGTTCCGGTGATGAGCGGGCCGCTGGCACCGAATGGACCGATCATCAACGGCGTTCCGGTGGGCAGCCCGACCGAGCCGGTGTATACGCCGCCGAAAGAGTCGCACGTGCTCAACGACGCGGTTCTGCGTGCGGCGGTGGACTTGAGAAAACGCGACCGGGCGCGGCGGAAGATCATTTTCGTGATCAGCGATGGACGGGAATTTGGCAGCCAGGCCAGCTTCCGGGATGTGAGAAAGGTTCTGCTTTCAAATGAGATTGAGGTAATTGGCGTGGCCGTGGATAGCGGGGCATTGCCGATCTACGACAAAATCGAACACTTGCACCTGCCCGACCGCGGCTATAACGACATTCTGCCGAGATATGCGGTGGCTACCGGCGGGGCGGTATACGCCGAGCTTACACGCAATACGATTGAGAACGCCTACAGCCGTGCCATGGACGAAGCCCGCAACCAGTACACGCTGGGTTATACGCCCACTGCGCCCAAGACTCCGACTGCCGTGGCTTACCACAGCATCGAGGTTCTGGTCGACCGCCCGGGGCTGAAAGTCGTCGCCAAGGATGGATATTATCCGGCGATCGTGCCGCGGTAGGAGTCGTTGCTACGTGTTGACTGGTTAAGTGCTGACGTTGCTTATTGTTTGAGGCTCTTTGCCGCACCCCAGCCGGCAGGGGGTCACCTGAGTAACCTGTCTTCTATCTGAGCATGTGATATAAAGACGCGAGCCCCCATAGGGATATTTTTGCGCGCGGACGAGTGTGCGGCCCGCGCTTTTTGAGGAAAGCCTTGAGTTTCATCAACTTCGCAGCCCGCGAGATCAATTGCAAAATCGTGTATTACGGCGCCGGATTGGGCGGGAAGACCACGAACCTGCAGGTGATCTACCAGAAGACCGCGGAACAGCAGAAGGGCAAGATGATCTCGCTGGCCACTGAGACCGAGCGTACGTTGTTTTTCGATTTTCTGCCTCTGGACCTCGGTTCGGTGCGTGGCTTCAAAACGCGAATCCATCTCTACACTGTGCCCGGGCAGGTGTTCTACGACGCCAGCCGCAAGCTGATTCTGCGCGGCGTGGATGGCATTGTCTTCGTGGCCGACTCCCAGGAGCAGCGCATGGACGCCAACGTGGAAGCGCTGGACAACCTCATGGCGAACTTGAAAGAGCACGGTTACGACTTCAACAAAATCCCGTACGTGCTGCAGCTCAACAAACGCGACCTGCCTAATATCCTGTCCCCGGATGACCTTAACAAGGAACTGCGCAAGAAGAATGAAGCCGTGGTGGAGGCGGTAGCGTTTCAGGGTGTGGGCGTGTTTGAGACCTTGAAGGAAATTGCCAAGCAGGTGTTGACGGAGTTGAAGGCCGGCGGCTAGGTAAGGTTTCCTATTTTTGTCGGCGTACGATTGGTTCCGTTCGATTGCACACTCACCTTCACGTCGTAGTTCACGAAACTTTACGGCCAATTCAAGCGCGGCACCACAACATTCGGTTGCTACCTGAGTTTGAGGTAGATGAGGCCGGTACGTGTTGACCGGTCGGGGGGAGCAAGCATGTTGAACATAATCCAACGTGGGATTCTCGCGCTGATTTTTCCTGCTGCTCTCCTGTTGCCTTCAGCCCTGAAAGCACAACAGCCCAAAGATATCGGCCCGATCCCCGCACAGATCATCGCTGCCCGGAAGGTATTCATTTCCAACGGCTCAGGGGAGTGCGGCGTATTTTACTGCAGCACACCTCAACAGCCTTACAACGAGTTTTACGCCGACATGAAAAATTGGGGACGGTATGAACTTGTGACGTCTCCCGCCGATGCTGACGTGGTTTTCGAAATCGCCACCCCCAGCGTGCCGGGCACGCTACCCGACGTCAGATTGGTGATTCTTGATCCCAAAACTCGGCTGGCTCTCTGGACGTTAGACGAATATGTGCGGCAGGCAGCACGACGAGCTACCGCTCGCAAGAACTTCAGTAAGGCAGTATCGGTCCTCGTACAGGACGTGCAGAAACTGGTCGGCGTGGTCCCAACGACGACTGGCGCTCCTAATAAATAGAGATCCCCTACATACGCTTGTTGTGCGGGTGACTTTTGTCTATCGAGTAATATTTCCCTTTTTAGAAGAAAAAAATGACATCTCCTGCCGCCATCAGCTGGCTCTTCTTCGTCCCGTTCTGATAGGCCGGGGCATCGTAAGAGTGTTCGAAACGCACTTCGGGGCGGAATAGAACCGTGTTTCCAACCCAATGACCCCAACCGAATAGGTGCTCCGTGTAGCGCGTTTTGGTTCCGGTACGCTGGCCGACGATGTCGTCGAAGTATTCATTCCGAATCGAGATGTAATTGTGCGCTCCGAACTGCCGCTCCAAATAATTTACGATGGCCCACTCGGGGGCGTAACAAGTGAAGGCAGTGTCGCTGCTGCACACAGCGCCATTGGAACCGGTCTCCGGCTGGATGGGATCGATTGGAGGCAAATCCGAACCGGCAGGCGGATTGTAGGCAAGGTTCGGCACCTGCTTCATCCACTGATACCAACTCTCCGTCGCTGAATGCCAGTTGTTGTTGATCTTGTGGTACCAGGTGAGGTAGTAAGCCTGCAGATTGTTGTAGGCATACTGGCCGCTGTCTTTCGACAGGTTCGTCTCGTTGTCGCAGAGATAGAGGGAATCCCCGCCGGTGCGCCACGAATATTGCACGCACCAATTCAGCGTAAGGCGCGAGTCCGTCAGATTCCAGGGCGCAGATTCGCATCCGGGAGACAGGCCTACTTGCGTGGTCCAGTGCGAGTTGATCCGGGTGGTCGCGTTGATTCCGGTCTGCGTGTAGCAATCAAATGTATAGAGCAAGGAGTGGCTGTAGGTGTAGTTGTTGGGCGCGAGCTGGGCTTCGATATCGGGAAGAGAAATGTAGCGTCCGATGCGAACATCGGTGCCCTCGCCGACGTGAGGGAAGTACAGATCGAGATACATCATGACCGGATCGAAGCCATACTCTTTGCCTGGAGGGTGTCCGAGCAACTGCTGGCTGAAATAACCTTTTGCCGTGGTGAAGCGATAATCGAGACCCCACAGGCCGGAGAGACGGAACCCCCAGTCAAAGTGATCGGTTTGCACGGTGTCGGGCTGGCGCTCGATGTAGAGCACTTCCTGATCGGGTTGGATCGAGTTCGGCACTTCGTCATAGGCGGTGGGAAAGTTGTCGTACTTACCTGCCGATGGGTTCACTCCGCCTTTCGAAGTGCTGAAGTTTGCGCCGACATTCAACCAGCCATAGATCTGAATCTTGCTCTTCTTCCAGAAGTCGCCGTGCGGACCGCTCCAGAGTGCCGTCATCAAAGGGCTGGCTTGTGTCCAGGGCTGGCCGATCGATACCGTGCCGCCGATGGGCCAGGTGGAGAATGGGAACGGAGGGCCATTGACCGGCGCGGGATCGCCACGAAAGGCCGGCGCGGGCGCGGTGCTCGCACTTGCGTTAGTCTTCGGCCACCAGTCATCGGCGTATACCTTGGATAGCCGCCGGAAGAAGCTGCCTTGATCTGGCCCTATGTTGAGTCCGGTGGCGGCAGGGGCGCCGGGAGATTCTCCGGATGTCGATTGACCAAGCGCAGACGCACAGCAAAACAGCGCTGCGATTTGGAGCAGAGACAAAAGCGCGAGAAAAAGTGCTTTGTGAGAGATCAAGTGATTGGCTGTCCTCGAGGAGGAAGCATAAGTTGTGGCTTATAAGGAAGCCGTAAAGTTTCTATTGAGAATTGCTATGCTTCCAATGGATTTTTTCGTTTGGGATGGCAGTGGGGATTCCCGTCATTGCGAATCGTTAACTGGCGCGCTGCGATTCGTCTAGAATGGCAACCACACCAGAAATCATTCGAGAGCGAGCCTGTCCGGCGGAAATTGACAACTAACGATGAAGAAGAATATCTGCAGAGCCGCAATTGAGGTAGGGTTTATCATCTTCCTCTTTTATTCCAATCTGTTGATGGGGGAGTTTGAGCGCTCAGGTGTGGGCGCGAAGAGGGGTATGGCCTGGGCAATCGAAGATGTTTTTACCGCTGCCAATTTTGAAATCGCAGCGATCGCCGCATTCACCGGTTACATCCTTCTTGAATTTCTTCGAAAGAGGTTCTAGGTACACGCAGCTTTGCGGGGCAATTCTCAGTCTTCGGCTGATGTTGATGGCTTCACCCCGGAGCAGCAATTTTTTATCAGCTGGGGGCAGTTTCGCGGCGATGAAATCCGCCCAGAGACGCAGCGCATGATGATACAAATCGATCCGCATCCCATCGCAAAATATCGCGTGATCGGCCCACTCTCCAATCTGCCGGAGTTTCAAAAAGCATGGAGTTGCAAGACCGATGCCGCAATGGTGCGGCCCGGAGCGACGGCGGTGCGATGTGTGGTGAGGCGGGTTGGAATCGGGACTAAGTTTTTGTTCACTCTCAATTTGGAACTTACGCTTCGACTATGGCCTTATGGGTGGGCGAAGCCGCTACCGAGCTGTGCACTTACCGGGTATCCTGAGTAAGAAATCGTGCGCAAGTGTGCGCGCCACTATGAGTACCACCGGGACTCGGGAAAAAACCTTCATCGTTGGACTGGCTGGGCCGTCCGGAAGCGGCAAGTCAACCATAGCCCGGCACGTTGCTTCTCGTCTCAACGGGCACGCCATTTCCATGGAGGTCTATTCCCGTGAGATGAACCATCTTCCCCTGGAGGAGCGGGCGAAACAGAACTATGATGCGCCGAACGCCATCGATGTGCCGCTGCTGGAGAGCCATATCCGCGCCTACGCCGCAGGCAAAGCTATCGAGGCTCCCATTTACGACTTTGCGCAGCACCTGCGCGTGACCGGCCGGCGCGAACACATTCCTGCCA
>JBAPQU010000298.1:0-3131 GCA_049280795.1 Candidatus Sulfotelmatobacter sp. | reverse complement strand
GGAAAGCGCAGCACCGCCACGGGCGTCGCCATCCATCTTGGTGAGCACGATGCCGGTGAGCGAAAGCTTCTTGTGAAATTCGTCGGCAGAGCGAACCGCGTCCTGTCCGGTCATGGCATCGGCAACGAAGAGAATCTCTGAAGGATTCAGCAGCTTTTTCAGCGACTGCATCTCGTTCATGAGTTCGTCGTCGATGTGCAGACGGCCGGCGGTGTCGACGATCAGCACGTCACAGCCGGAGACGATGGCCTCGCGCCGGGCTTCTTTTACTAACCGCTCAACCGCCTGGGTGAGCTGCTCGGGCGTGTTCGCCTCGCCAACTTCGCCTTCGTAAATCTGCGCCTTCACGGCCTGTGCCACAATTTTCAATTGCTCGCGCGCCGCGGGACGGTACACGTCCACCGAAACCAGCAGCGGACGATGCCCGCCGGTCTTGAACCAGTTCGCCAGCTTGCCCGAAGTGGTGGTCTTGCCGGAACCTTGCAGTCCAGCCATGAGCACGACCGTGGGCGGCTGCGAAGCGAACTTCACGCGCGCGGTGTCTTTGCCGAGCGTCTCGACCAGTTCGTCGCGCACAATTTTGATGACCTGCTCACCGGGAGAAAGTGCGGTCAGCACTTCCTGACCGACGGCCTTAGCCTGGATGCGGTCGATCAGCTCTTTGACGACTTTGAAGTTGACGTCGGCTTCGAGCAGCGCCAGCCGGATTTCGCGCAGGGCTTCGCCAATATTTTCCTCGCTCAGCCGGGCCTGGCCGCGAAGGGACTTAAATGCGCGTTGCAGTTTTTCCTGAAGATTCTCGAACATAAAAGATAGGAGTAAAGCCTTGGAGATCTATGATGACTAAGTATCTTGCGTAAGAATAACATACTGAGATGACACTTCTGCTGGGGCCAACTCGTCAAGAATTGCTTGCCGCCTTGCGGTTTCCTCTGATAATGGCGCATTCCTCTTGTTCTTCATCCGGTACCGGTTTTTGTGGTCGTATGTTGCCTCTGGTAGCACAGATGGGGCCGAAGCGTGGCGGTTGAGTGGGTCCTTTACCGCGGTGTTCGTTTTCGTGGCCTATCCCCTCACGCTTTCAAAGTACGATGACTGGCTCTGGAAGGCACATTCCGACCTGGTGGTGTTATTCACTTTATTATGGTTTTCGCTGACAGGCTGGACTCTGGTCCGCCACTTTCTGTTACAACGCTTGGCAGATGAGAAGCTGCAGAAAGATCTGGAATCGATTTCGAGCGGGTTGCCGCAGTCATCCGCACCTGTCAGTCCAACCTGGCTCCGCACTTGGGGCTGGGCGAATTGCATCGGGTTGGTATTCCTGGGTGCGGGAGTCGGAAGAATCGTCGGTTCTCTTCAATAGTTCGTCGGCGATCGGCCGTGGATTTGCATCACAACTAGCTACCTACTCCACCTTCGGCCTTACCATCTCGAATCTCTGCGTCGTCCGAGTGTATTGAATGCCGCCCATGCGTCCGATGAGGTCCAGTGAATTGCGGTCCAGCTTGCCATCTTTAATATGCGCGTCGTTCATGTGAATCGAAACAACCTGGCCAATCACAAGGCTGCTGCTGGTGGGTCGCGGAGAGAAATCGATAATTTCGCGCAACTTGCATTCGAAGCTCACCGGAGATTCGGCCACTCTCGGTGGGCGCACGATCTTCGATGGCTCCGGTGTAACCTTTGCGATTTCGAATTCGTTCACCGATGCGTCGTATTCTCCGCTGGTTAGGTTCATCGCCTCGGCTAATTCATAGGTGACGATGTTCACCACGAACTCTTTGGTCTCGCGAACATTGCGCAACGTGTCCTTAGCTTCACCGCCGCTAGCTTGCGGCTGTTTGGGTGGCCGAAGGCCGGGCGCAAACGCCAGCAGCGGAGGATCGACGGAAACCGCATTAAAAAAGGAAAAAGGCGCGAGGTTGAGCGCGCCTGATGTGCTCATCGTGGACACCCACGCAATCGGCCGCGGCGCAACGGAATTAAGCAGGATGCCGTAAAGTTCGCCGTGCTGAAGGTCGGACGGGCTGACAATCATTTCATCGAGTATAACTTTTCACACGCTCATTTCGTTACGGTGAAAATCTCTTTGGCCGCAATCACCGTGTTGGAGTGAATGGTCACGGTATCTTCCACGTCCTGCGCGTAGCCTCCGGCGTAGGTCACCATCACGGGAATGTTGCGGGCACGCGCCACACGGAAGACGAGCTCGTCGCGTTTCTTCAATCCTTCGATGGTGAGAGAAAGACCGCCCAGTTGGTCTTCTTGATAAGGATCAGCGCCCGCTATGTAGCAGAGCAGGTCGGGCTCAAACTGCCGCAGCCCGGAACTGAGCGCGTTGTCGAGCCAGGCCAGGTAGTCGTCGTCTCCGATGCCGTCAGGCAGATCGACGTCAATCGACGATGGCGGCTTCCACATCGGATAGTTGTTGTGCTGATGCAGCGAGATGGTGAAGACATCGCTTGTGTTCGCGTTATGCCCGTGAGCTGCTTGCGTATTGGCCGGCAATCCGGAAACGGATGGCAGCGGATCTCCGGGCGCACGTTTCCCGGCAAAAATCGCCGCCGTGCCATTTCCCTGATGAACGTCGCAATCCACTGTCATAGCTGTGCGAATCATGCCGTCACGCTGCAGCCGCCGGATGGCTACAGCCACGTCGTGAATCATGCAAAATCCTTCGCCGTGGCCGGGAAAGGCATGATGGAAGCCGCCACCAATGTTGACCGAGACGCCGTAGGCTAAAGCCTGCCGCGCCGCGAGAATCGTTCCTCCGGCCGCCAGCCAGAATGCCGCGACCAATTCCTGTGAGAAAGGAATCTCAAGCTCCATCTGCTCGTGGGCGCTCAGGGTTCCAGTCCTCAGCTTGTCCACATATTCCGGCGTGTGTACCAAAAGGATGTCCTCGTCGCTGGCGGGTTTGGGTTCCAGAAAATCGCTTGCGTCAGCGACGTTGCTAGCGAGCAGTCGTCCGCGAATGCGCCCGTATTTCTCCGCGGGAAAGACGTGTGCGCCGATAGGCAGGTAGTAGCCGTCGCTGTAGATCAGCTTGAAGGGAAGCATAGGACGTATGCCTCCATGATACTGCGCACTCGCTGGAGTTCATGCGCTTGTCATGCTGAGCGGAGTGAGAT
>JBAPQU010000297.1:0-1808 GCA_049280795.1 Candidatus Sulfotelmatobacter sp. | reverse complement strand
CGCCACCGGCGTTACCGACGGTGCTCTGCTCAAAGGTGTCCGCTTCTTCGGCGAAGGCACGCGCACTTCTTCAGTGATCCTCACCCAAAAGACCGCCAAAGTGCGCTTCATCGAAAGCATACACCTGGAAAAGGGACCGGATGTGAAGGTGAGGTTCGCGTAGGAGCTTGCCTTGATTCACCTAATCATCTAGACTAACTATCTAGGTAGTAGGAGCTGGCATATGCGCACTATCGGCCTGTTCGAAGCCAAGCAGAAACTGTCGGAACTTGTAGAGCGCGCGAGCGAAGGTGAGCAAATAGGAATCACCAAGCGAGGAAAACTCGCAGCTGTCATCATGCCACCGCGCCGCGAGATGACCCTTGAGGAAGTTTTCGCTGACATCGAGGACATCCGAAAGCACGTCGACCGCTCGAAGAAGTTCACCATTAAGGAATTGATCGAGGAGGGGCGCAGGTGAGCCGGTTTGTTCTCGATGCGTCCGTGGGGTTGGCCTGGTTCCTGGATGATCCAGTGCCGGACCTGGCGACGAAGGTGCGGCAAAGCCTGAGACACGGATCGCGAGCGCTGGTTCCCGCGTTGTGGGTTCTGGAAATGGCGAATGGATTGGTCACTGTGGAGCGTCGCGGCTCCCTCGCAACGTCTTTCATTGACCGTTGCCTTAGCGACATAGAGGGGCTGCTGTCTTCGGTGATTGATCACAGCGCGAGCGCCATTTCGGTTCGACAGGCGTTCTCGGTGGCGAATGCATCCCGGCTGACGGCCTACGACGCCACATATCTTGAACTGGCACGCACGGAGCACTTGCCATTGGCTACGCTGGACCGTGCTTTGGTCGAGGCTGCCAAAAAGGCTGGTATCCCGCTCTTTCCCTGAAAATCTGCGCTACTTCAGATACTCCGAACCTTTTTTCAAATCCTCCGGCACATTCGGGAACGGCGGAAATTCCTCGGAAGGTCCCTTGAGCAGGCTCACGGTCGCTTCGGCGCGGCGGGTGCCGTCATGGATGGCAATCTTATGCGGATTGCCCTTTGAGTAGCCCTCCCACAGCGAAACTCCGGCGTAGGCACCGTCTTTGCGCAGGACGTAGTAGGTCATGTCGAGGAAGCGCAGCTTGTTCATGTCGTTGTTGTAGTTGCGAACGATGCGCTTCAGTGCGTCCATGCCCGCTTCTTGCGGGGACATGCCGCGGCGCATGTTTTCCACGATGGTATGAGCGCCCGCAACTTTGATGTTCTCCTCTCCGCTGCCGGTCGCGCCGGCTGAGCCCACATCCTGATCGGTGTAGCAGCCTGCGCCGATGATGGGCGAATCGCCTACACGTCCAGGAAGCTTGAACGCCAAGCCGCTGGTTGTGGTGCAGCCAGAAATTTCTCCCTTATCGTTCAATGCCGAGCAATGGATCGTGCCGGTGGAAGGGAAGATCACTTTGTGCACGGCAGCCAGTTGCTGTTCCGGCTCAATGCCCAGATCGGCGGCGCGGGCGCGCAAGTTCTGAATGCGCTCTTGCCAAAGCTCTGCCTGGGGTTTGTCAGTCAGATTTGACGGGGGAGCTTGCCAGTGCGGGTCGGCGAGGCCAGGTCCCCACCAGTCGTCGTTCGAATGGAATTCCTTCCAGAGCAACCATATCTTGCGGGAGCGATCGGTGAGGAGGTTCTCGCGCGGAAAGCCGACGGCAACGGCAAAGCGCTCGGCGCCTTCGCCCACCAGCATGACGTGTCCGGTGTGCTCCATCACGGCCTTCGAGACCAGCGACACGTTTTTGATGTTGCGCACGCCGCCGACCGAGCCGGCGCGGCGCGTGGGGC
>JBAPQU010000296.1:0-2437 GCA_049280795.1 Candidatus Sulfotelmatobacter sp. | reverse complement strand
GGCGGACACACGGTAGGCGCCGGACCGATTTCGGAGATTGTGCAGTAAGGGATGAATTTGTGGAGCGGGCGCCCTCGCCCGCTTTGCATGCGGCACCGATAAAAGGTTCGCGGGCGAGGGCGCCCGCGCCAGACGAGCAACGCGGCTTGCGGCCTGCCGCCGGTTCTTTCCTTCCGCAGAAAGCGGGAGGAGTTAGAGAGAGTGAAACGTGATTGGAAAAGAAAGAATTCGCATCCGGTTGAAGGCTTACGACTATCGCATTCTGGATCAGTCGACCGGCGAAATCGTGGAGACGGCGCGGCGTACTGGAGCGCAGATCGCGGGGCCGATTCCATTGCCCACGATGAAGAACAAGTACTGCGTGCTGCGTTCGCCGCACGTGGATAAGAAGTCGCGGGAGCAGTTTGAGATCCGCACGCACAAGCGCTTGCTCGATATTTTGGAGCCGACGCAGCAGACGGTGGACGCGCTGATGAAGCTCGATCTGCCGGCCGGTGTGGATGTGGAGATCAAGGCGTTCGGCAAAGAACATAAGTAAGTTTTCAGCTCTCAGCCATCAGCTTTCAGTTGATGCGAGATGCTTCCCAGCCAATAGCCGGAGTCGAGAGGCTGCGAGCCATGCTGGACGGAGATAGAAATGGCAACGAAGGTTACGGGCATTCTGGGTAAGAAGGTCGGCATGACGCAGCTGTTTGACTCGAAGGGCGATGTGCGCCCGGTCACGGTGCTGCAGGCTGGTCCTTGCGTGGTGACGCAGCACAAGCTGGCGATCAAAGACGGCTACGAAGCGGCCCAGATTGGACTGGTGGAGTTCGTCAAGCAATCGAAGCTGACCAAGCCCGCACAAGGTCATCTGGCGAAGAATAATCTTCCGCCGGTGAAGTTCATGCGCGAAGTGCCGCTCGAGAGTGATGGCGATGGCGACGAAGCCGTGAAGGTTGGCGACCGGGTGCTGGTCGAGATTTTCGAAGGCGAAAAGTTTGTCGACATCGTGGGAGTCAGCAAGGGAAAAGGCTTCCAGGGTGTGGTGAAGCGGCATCATTTCGGCGGCGGTCCCAAGTCGCACGGTTCAATGTTTCAGATTACGGGTTCGATTGGTTCGTCCGCGTTTCCTTCGCGCGTGTTCAAGGGAATGCGCATGTCGGGACACATGGGCAATGCCCGCGTGACGCAGCGCAACCTCCGGGTTTTGGGTGTGGACAAGGACGAGAATCTGCTGGTGGTGGAAGGCAGCGTGCCGGGGCCGCAGGGCGGATACATCGTGATTACGAAATCGAAGAAGCCGCCCAGAGAGCGCCGTGGATTTGCGGGTTCGGCTACGGTCGATCCGTTGAAGGCGGCGAAGAGAGCGGCGAAGAAGGCGTAAGGAGTGCCGGCGAGACGCCGGCGCTACAGAGAGCAATATGGCAACTATAGATATTCACGATTTGAGCGGAAAGAAGGTGGGAACCTTCGATCTCGCCGATGAGATTTTCGGCGCGGTGAATGAAGACCTGCTTTGGGAGGCGGTGAAGCACTACCGCGCCGGGCAGCACCGCGGCACGCACGCCACCAAGGCCCGCTGGCAGGTTTCCGGTTCGGGCAAGAAGCTGTGGAAGCAGAAGGGCACGGGGCGGGCGCGTATCGGCTCGATCCGTTCGCCACTGTGGCGGCATGGCGGCACGGTGCATGGTCCGGTGCCGCGCTCGTATGACTACGTGTTCCCACGCAAAAAACTTTTGGGGGCGCTGCGTTCGGCGCTGGCGGCGAAGTTTGCCGATGGCAAGCTGACCGTGGTGAATGCGTTCGACCTCAAGGATGCGAAAACGAAGGCGTTCAAGGCCGTGCTCGACGCGCTCAAGGTCGATAAGACGGTGTTGATTGTGGAAGCGCCGAACTCAGCGAACCGCAACCTGGAATTGAGCGCGCGCAACATTAAAGGGCTGGAGCTGGTTCCGGGCAATGAGGTTCATCCTTATCACCTGCTGCGATATGACCGCGTGATTTTTTCGCATCCGGCGATCGAGAAGCTGCAGCTCACGCTGAAGAATTCGGTCTCCAAGCGGCAGCACCAGGCGGCCAAAGAAAAAGAGAAAGGCGCGAAGAAGGCGTCGGCGGCTCCGCGCAAGCGTACGCGGCATGAAAAAGCGGCGGAGGTGGCGTAAGCCGAATCAATATGAAATCCGCATATCAAATTATTCGACGGCCGGTGATCACCGAAAAAGGTTTGGCGATCAAGGAGTTGCAGAACACGCTGGTGTTCCAGGTGGCTCCGGGTGCGACCAAGACGGAAGTGAAGCAGGCGGTACAGACGATTTTCAAAGTTAAGGTTCTGTCCGTGCGTACGGCGATGTATCCGGGAAAAGAGCGGCGGCGCGGCAAGTTTGCCGGCTACCGTCCGGACTGGAAGAAGGCGTATGTGCGGCTGCGGGCCGGCGAGAAGATGCCGGAGTACGCG
>JBAPQU010000295.1:0-12272 GCA_049280795.1 Candidatus Sulfotelmatobacter sp. | reverse complement strand
TCTGGTGGGTGCTGGCCGCATGTGCGGTCGTCAACCTGCTCCTTTGGCTGCGCTTTCTTCACTTGCGCTTGTCTTTGCCGGCTCTGGTCATATTGTTCGCACTTGTTCTGACTAGCGTTCCGGTGATGCAGAATCTTAGTATTCTGCAACCGTTCCTGCTGCCCGCATGTTTCCTCGCCGGAGCGGCAGTGGCCGCAGCTTCCGGACGTTTGTTCCTGGCCGGAGCGCTGCTGGCAGCCGCCACGGTCAAACCACAAATCTGCCTGCTACCCCTTGCCTGGTTTACTTTGTGGCTCTGCAGCGACTGGAAGCGCCGACGCCCGCTTTTGTTCGGCTTCGCGGTCACGCTGGCCGCGCTAGTGTTAGCTTCTGAGGGCTTGCTGCCGGGCTGGCTGAGGCGCTACCCCGAAGTGCTGAGGTCCTATGCCCAGTACACGAAGGCCAGATCGTTTCTAGGCGTTCTGTTATCTTCTCCGTTGGATTGGCTGGTTGCGGTCCTGGCGCTAGCAGCGGTGGTAGATTTTTGTTGGCGGGCACGGCGGCAGCCGGCCGAGTCAGCTCCTTTTGCACTCGCACTATCGTCTGTCCTCACTCTTACGATTCTGATTATTCCTGCTGTGGTTCAGCCCTTCAATCACATCCTGCTTCTTCCAGTGGTACTGCTCGCGATTCGCCACTGGCAGGAACTTCGACAATGCAATCTTGTAACGCGGACGGCAACTTCTGTTTTCTGCCTTGCGGCATTCCTGCCTTGGTTACTGGCCGTCGTCACCGTCGCCAACCCGTTCGCTTCAAACCACGAGTGGCTTCTGAAAGTGTGGTCTCTGCCGCTCGCTGCCAGTATGGCGCTTCCTTTCGCCGCCTTTGGTATGCTGATCCTGCTGCGGAAGCTGACCGCAATGCCGGCGGTATGCCCACCCGCAACCAGCGTTACCAAAAGGCAGCCCTAGCGTGGCGCGTCTACGCAGCTTCGCCTTGCTGCTCACCCCTCGCCGCTTGCGCGCACACGGCCTAATCCTCGCGCTCTGTCTTTGGTCTGTTTACATCTGGAATATGGCCACGCCCGGCCTCTTCGATCGCGCCGGCAACTTCAAAGTCACGGACTTCCTGCATTTCTACACTCTCGGCTCGCTCGCTCTCGCTCACGGCGGCGCCGATCTATACAACATGCAGGCGCAATCCGAACTCGCTGCCCAACGCATTCCCGCCGCCGCGGGTATTCGCTATCTGCCGCTCTACCCTCCGCAAGTCTCAATCTTCTTTGCGCCCTTTGCGCACGTGTCTTATCCATATGCCCTGATTCTATGGCTCTCAATAAGCACGCTCATTTATGGCTTGTGCTGCTATGCGATCTGGCGCGCATGTCCTAACCTAAGCAACCACAAACTTACCGTTCTGATTCTCGCCCTCGCCCTACCCGCCTTCTGGCACCTCATCGCCTGGGGACAAACCTCCGCTCTCGCTCTTGCCTGCTTTGTTCTCGCCTTTTTCGCTCTGCGCGCCCAGCGTGAATTTCTGGCTGGCTTGGCTCTCGGATGTCTCGTCTTCAAGCCGCAACTCGCTCTCGCTGCTGCTCTAATTTTTCTGATAACACTTCGCTGGAGAGTTATCGTTGGTGCGCTTCTCTCAGCCGCCGCGCAGATCGCTGCAGCCTGGCTTTATTACGGCATCGGCCCGCTTCGCCAATGGATTCGCATGCTGCTCGACGCACCTCGCCTTCTTCCCTTGCTTGAGCCCCGCCCTTACCAAACTCACTCTCTGCGCACCTTCTGGACGATGCTCATTCCCTCACCGCCGGCATCTCTCGCGCTCTACGTCATCAGTGCAATATTAGTATTGGCCGTTGCCGTTGCGAGTTGGCGAAGCCAAACCCCACTGTCCTTGCGCTATTCGGCGTTACTGCTCGCCAGCATCCTGCTCGCTCCGCATCTAACCGTCTATGATCTCGTCATCCTCGCGCCCGCATTTCTGCTGCTCTCCGATTGGATCATCACTCACTTCGACCACCCTGCCACGCCCCAGTTCAAACTTCTTCTTTATCTAGCCTTCATACTCCCGCTGCTCGGCCCGCTCGCGCGTTGGACACACCTCCAGCTTTCTGTCCCCGTGATGGCTGCTCTCTTGTTTGGGATATGGAACCTCGGCAGGAAATCGCCAGATCCGAACTCTCTTTGATTTTGAACCCTGATTTTGAAACCCGAATATTGAAACTTGCCCCGGCTCGGATCTACTGTCCAAACAAAAATCGCAGCGCTTCAGGAAACCGCTCTGCCCACGCAGCTTCGTTGTGCCCGGCTCCGTCCTTGATCAGCAGCCGCAAACGGCTCTCGCTCAACACCGCTCGCCGTATAACGGCAGCCAACTCCCGCACGTCGTCCACCACGGAACGGCTGCGCTCCGCGCTCCCGGCCTCGGCTGTTCCTACTCCCAAGAATATTCGCTCCGGCCAAATTCTTACCGACCGGCTCTCTTTAATCGCCTGCCTTCCCGAAGCCCACAGCGACGGGCTCTCCAGCAGCAAACGCCCAATCACTCCAGGACGCGCCATCGCCGTGTACAGCGCAATCAGCGCACCTAAAGACGAACCGCCCAGCCCCGTATTCTCTGGCCCGGTCGCAATGCGATAAGTCTGTTTAACAAACGGCATCACTTCCTTCATCAGAAAATCAGGATAATGCCGTCCCTGTACACGGAGCATCACCGGATTCATCGACCGATGCGGCATATATTCTCGAATCCGATCTTTGCCGGTATTATCCATGCCCACGATAATCATCGGCGGCACGGTGTCTTCGCGGATCATTCGATCCGCCGTCTCATCCACCTGCCACTCGACTCCGGCAAAAGCTGTCGAGGTCTCAAATAAATTCTGCCCATCATTGAGATAGAAAACTGGATAGGACCGACCGGCATTCTCCGCATCGTCATATCCCGGCGGCAGCCATACCCGCAAAAATCTGGTATTCCGAAAGACGCGGCTGCGAAATTCATGCAGGCGCAGGTCGCCCGTCGCTCCAGTGGCGTGAATCGCCTCAGAAACCGCACCAGCACCCTTTTTTATTTTTGGGATTTTTCCCATCCGAAGAACTTCAGCCGAGGGGTCGCGCACGAACTTTGACCACGCCCGCCAATACCGTGATCCCTGCAATCAGCCCCAGCGAACTTAAACACAAAATGCACCACGTCTCCAGCACGTAACCTTCGACATACGTGAGATACAGCGCAAATGCCAATCCGGCCAAAGCCGCCGCCAGTAAGCGCATCGGCGTTCCCGTCCGTGATCGATAAACCGTCGCTAGAGCCAGCAGCACTCCATATCCCACAATGCCAACCCCCGCCACAGGAATTCCCATCACACTGGAATACTCACTCCGGTTCACGATATCGCAATTGAATTTTTCTCCCAATTCACAAAATGCCGTCGCCGACTTCGCATAGTGCCGCTGCAAAGAGACCGCTGACACTGCCGCACCCGCGATCGCCAACATTGCAATCGCCAGAAACAATCGATTGTTCTTCGTGGGAATTGCGCTCGCCTCAGCCGGTCGATTTCCAGTAGTACTCACGGCAATCTACATCCAGTCTTATCGCTCAACTCTTCCATCGGAAAAACTCCTTCAATCGGCTTGTTCGCCCCGAACTGCCAGCTCGGAAATAGCTTCACCCCGGCCGCCGCGCACGCCGGCACAAGTCCATTGGTTCCTTTGATCGCACATTCTTGATAGGGCACGTACCGGAACGCCTTCCCAAACATGGCCTTCTGCTCAGCGCAGTGCGGACACCAGTAGAGCCCATACATCTTCGCTTGTTTGGAAGCCAAACACCTTGCGAAGCCATCGTAGCGATGATTTCTATATTCCCAGCCCGCAATCCAGGCGAGAACAAACAACATCACAATCCCGCCCCATATCAGCATTCTCTTCCGCGCCTGCGGATCCGCTTCTGTCTCACCAACCCGCCCCTCGTGCCGCTTTCGCCGTTCTTCTGACATGATTCCCCTCTTATATCACGCTCTCAAGCCATCACTTCCAAAGCCGCGGGCAGCACATCCAATTCTTTGCAGTCGAGGGTCAGCACTTCCCCATCCACCATCACATCCACCGGCGCGCTCAAATCAAACTCCACACGCCGCACGGCTTTGCGCTCGGCCAGCGGATGCTCAATGTGCGTGCCGTCATAAAGTCTAGGCAGATTTCGAATCAGCCCCAGCCGTCCGATCGCACCCCAGCGGACGTATTCGATTAACCCACTATTCACCTCAGCCTTGGGCGCAATCATCATGGTGCCGCCGGTAAATTTGCTGTTGTTAAAGGTAAGAAACAAACAGCGCCGCCGGTCAAATTCCGTTACCCCCTCCACCCGCACCGGAAATGGCCGCCTCTGCAACCGCGCCAGCCCCAGAAAAATCGAAATGAAATATCCCAACTCCCCCTGGCGGCTGAAGCGCCGTGCACGCAAGGTTGCTACATCCGCGGGAAACCCAACGCTGAGCAAATTAATGTAGTGAATCACTCCCCTGCCGTGCCGCAAACGCAGCACGTCGGAATTCTGGCTCCGCCCCGCAACCAGCGACTCAATCGCGTGCTCCACTCCGCGGTCGCTAAAATCCCGCAGAAAAGAATTCCCCGTTCCCAGCGGCAAAAATCCGAGTGTGGGGCGGGTGCCCTCACCTGCCTTGCCGGCGTCGGAACCACTACCCGCGCCCGCCTCAGGGAAAAGCCCGTTCACAACTTCATACGAAGTTCCATCGCCGCCCACAGCAATAAACTTCCGCTGCCCGCACCTGTAAGCTTCCCGCGCAATCCGCATAGCATCGCCAGCGCAGCGTGTCTCCACCACTTCGACTGTAACCCCGCCACTTCGCAGCCGCTCTAGCGCCGGACCCAGCATCTTGCGGCTCTTACCCCCTCCCGCGGCCGGATTCGCGATGGCCAGATACGATTGCCGCGCGTTCACAGTCCCACCACCGCTCCCCGCTCCGTCGTCTTCCCAATCTCATCCGCCAGCACTTGCCGCTTGACCTTCATCGATGCTGTTCGCGGAAAATCTTTCTCCCAGATGACGTAGCCACCTACACGCTTAAAGTCCGGCAACTGCCGGTTCCGCGTCACGATCTCCCCCAAGAGCGCACTGTCGAAGCGTTGATTCTGCTCCAGCCGCAACGCGATCACCAGCATCTCTTGTCCCAATTTCTTCTGCGGCCACACATAATTCGCAGCGAACACACAATATTCTTTCACCGGGAGTCCATCGAAAACGGTTTCAATATCTTCGGGATAAATATTCTTCCCGCCTTCGGTAACGATCATGTTCTTCTTCCGCCCAAAAAGCTGCAGATGCCCGCTCTTGTCGAAGCGCCCCAGATCGCCCGTCAGTAGCCATCCATCGACAATCGTCTCCAGCGTCAACTCCGGATCGTCCAGATACTGCGACATCACCGTCTTGCTTCGCGCTGCAATTTCCCCAATCCCTTCCTGGTTAGGATTCAGCACGCGCAGCTCCACGCCCGGCAACGGCCTGCCCACCGTATCCGCGCGAAATGGTTTCAGGTCGTTCAAGGTGAGAGCTGTCCCCGCTTCCGTCAGACCATATCCGTTCACCACGGAAATTCCAAGATCATAGAAAAACTGCATCGTCGAAGGCTCCATGAACGCGCCGCCGGTAATTAGCGCCAGAAGCTCACTCCCAAACGCCCGATGCACTTGCCCTAGCAACATCCGGCTGACCTTCACCCGCGGCTTGCTCCGCGTCAGCATTCGGTTGAGCCCGATCATTCGATTCAGAATCGCGCGCTTCCACCCCGGCAGCTCGTCAAATTTCGCCCGCAGTCCGCGCTCCAGATTCTTCACGATCATCGGCACCAGCGCCACATAAGTAATCCGGTAGCGCACAAACGCGTCCCGCACAAATTCCGGACGCAACGTCCGCAAATGCACCACGCACGCTCCACACACAAACGGCCCAATGAATCCGACCATGAAATCGATGGCATGATTCGTCGGCAGAATGCTCAAATATCGCACCCCCGGCCAGAATGGATACCACGCAGTGAGCGCACGGCACTGCTCCAGATAATTTTCGTGCGTCAGCACGCATCCCTTCGGGCGCCCGCCCGTCCCCGACGAGTACACGATGCAGGCCACATCTTGCCGTTGCCGCATTACAAAATCTGGCGCGCCCTTGCGTTTGAAATCTTCCCAACGGAACGCGCCCGCCAACTCCGCACCCAGCGGCGCTTCCGTCACCAGTACCATCTTCGTCTTGATCTCGTTGAACTCCGGTGACTGCGTAATCGCCCGCCAAATAAAATATTCCACCACCAATACTTTCGCCTTGGAGTGCGCCAATAACTGCAACTGCTCCGCCGCGGTCAGTTTGTAATCAAGGGGGACGAGCACGCCGCCGCTATAAAAAATTGCGTACGCCGAAATCAGCCACTTCGACTGATTCGTCATCAGGATGGCCGCACGATCCCCGGCGTCGAAGTCGGCATCTTCCAGAGCGCGCGCTAAAGGCAGGCTAAGCTCTTTGAAATCGGAGTAGGTCAGCTTCGCTTTTTCGCGCTCGCGATCGGCTTCGATTAGACAGGTCTCCGCCGAAAAACGGTCCAAAGCATCGCGCAATACCGCGCCCAGGCAGCTATATTTTTGGAGATCGAGCATAAGAGAATTGCTGATTGTAGATTGGTGATTGTGGATTAACAACCTGGCTCTGACACGTTAATCATCGATCAGCAATCCGCAATCAACATTGGAGGTCTTGGCTAAAGCCTCGCCTGAATCTTTCCCGCCAGCGTGCGAAAATCGGAAACTCCCTGCAACTCATAATCCGGAAGCTCCACCCGGAAATGATTTTCCAGCTTGGTCAACAGATCGAGCGTCTGCAAGCTATTAATTCCCAGCGTCTTAAAAAAATCATCATCCGGATGCAATTTCTCCGGCGGCATCTTGAAGTGAGCTGCCGCGAGAATCAATATTTCGTCCAGTGTCTGGTCTTCAGTTGGCATCTTTCCTTCAATCAAATAAAATTTGTGTCATTCCAAGCCGGGCCGAAGGCGCGGTGAGGAACCTGCTTTTGTTTTTGGTCCATGCTTAGTCGGCCGCCACGCGGTACTCATTACGGCAAGTAAGGCAGCGCATCCGTACTCTCCACAAACTTTCGCAACCCCGCCTGCACCGCCGGACGCTCGAACAGTTCGCAGAAAAGATCGATCTCCCGCCGCAACTCCTCGTACGGAACCGGTTTGATAAACTTCTTCGCCGCGGCCGCGGTCGCGTGATCGAACTTCTTTAACTGTATAGCCGTGGCCCGTGCCGACCGCAACGCTTCACCTTCACCCACCACCTGGCACACCAGACCAATCTGTTGCGCCTTGGTTGCATTGAAGCTGCGCCCTGTCAGCAATAAATCCCGCACCACCGCATTGCCCAAATCCCGCTTCAGCCGCGGAATCCCGCCGAAGCCCGGAATCAATCCCAATCTCAACTCCGGAAAACAAAAGCGCGCCATCTTGTCGGCGATAATCAAATCACAAGCCAGCGCCAGCTCAAACCCTCCGCCAAACGTCACTCCATGCACTGCCGCAATCGTAGTTAGAGGAGATGCGTCAATCATATTCAGCACGCGGTGAATGCGCTCCAGAAAATCCCGCACGCCCGCCGCGGCCTCAGTTTTTTCCATCGCTCGTGACCGCTGATACAGCTCGCGTAAATCCGCGCCCGCGCAAAACCCCGGCTTCATCTCGCTATAAATAATGAGCACATGAGCTTCCGCTTGCATGCCTTCCAAAGCCGCCACAAACTTTTCCAACTCGACCAGCGCCGCCGACCCCAACTCGTTGCAAGGCTCCCGATGCAGCGCCAATTCGATCACGCCTTCGTTAAACGACCACGACAAAGCACTCCCATCGCCCCGGCTCATAATTTCCGCCTCAGCCTTCGCTTCGTGCACCTTAGTGTCCTTCGCGGTTCCCAGCATTCCTCGCTCACGCTACACTGCCTGCTTCACGCGATACATCTCTTCAATCTCACTCTTCATCCGCGCCGCAATCGCATCCCGCTTCAGCTTTCCATTGACCGTAAGCAAGCCGTTCTCGATCGAAAATGCCTCCGCCTGCACCACAAACGCCCGCACCTGCTTATAGTGCGGCAACTCCGGGTTCACCGCATCCAACGCGGACTGCACCTGCTCCGCCGTAACATTGCCGGTCACGATCGCCGATAAATATCCACGTCCATTCCCCACGACGACGACCTGCTGCGCTCCCGGCAAATTCTTCGTAATCGCAGTCTCGATAGGCTCCGGAGATATTTTGTGCCCCGAGCCCAGCACGATCAGATTTTTGATTCGCCCCGCAATCCGCCAATTCCCCGCGGCGTTCACTTCGCCCTGATCGCCGGTATGAAACCAGCCGTCGCGCAGCGCCTCAGCCGTTTGCTCCGGCCGGTTCCAGTAGCCGGAGAAAACATTCGGCCCACGCACCACAATTTCGTCATTCTCTCCCAGCCGCATCTCCATGCCCGGAATCGCCGGGCCCACGCGCCCAATCTCTACACGGTTAGGATCGTCCATGGTGCAAATCGCAGTTGTCTCCGTGAGTCCGTAAACCTGGAGCACGCGAATTCCGAGCATCATGAAATAGAGCTGCGTTTCCGCGCTTAGCGGTGCCGATCCACAAATCAGCGCCTTTAGATTTTTCCCGATCATTTTCTTCCGGATCGCCGGAAATACCAGCCGGTTCGCCAGCCCCAGCCATAGCGCATCACCGGATTGCGGCTGCTTCTCCTGCTGCCGCACCCATGCCGCTTTCGCCCGCGCATAAATCGCCTGCGCCACTCCTCCAGTCTGCCAAAGTTGTTCGTCCACGGCGCGCCGCATTCGTTCCAGCAACTGCGGCACATTCAGAAAATAATCCGGAGCCACCACTCGCATGTCATTCGCGATCTTCGACAAATCCATGTTGATTGTGACCAGGCTCCGCCGCTTGAGAAACGTAAGCAACGCAATCCATGACGCCGCGAAGGTGAACGGCAAATAATGAAACACGCGGTCTTGTCTGGCCGGACCGGACGTCGCACCGGACATCAACTCACTCAGTCGCTCCGCCGTCCGCTCCAGCATGAAGCCCACATTTGCCGCCGTCAGCACAACGCCCTTGGCCTCACCCGAAGTCCCCGACGTGTAGATAATCGTCACCGGACTGTCGTTGCCTACCTGCAGTCGCTCCAACGGCACTCCGTCAACACCCACGAAAATCTCATCGAACAGGAACTGCGGCGGAGCTTCCGCCCAACTCTGCGCAATTCCATCCCGCAGCGTCGCATCTCCACAGCACACCAGCGACGGCGTCGAATCTTTCATCATCGCAACCAGTTCCGCCGGCGCCTGCCGCGAATACAGCGGCACCACGATCAGGCCTTCGGCCATGAGAGCCAAATCCATCGCAACCCAGCGAATGCTGTTGGCCGCCAGCAATCCGCACCGGTCGCCCCGATTCAATTTCTTCGAAGCAACGAATGTTCTCGCTTTGCGTGCCAATTCCAACAACTCGCCACCGGTTACGCCTGTGATTTCACCGTCGCGCATCTCCGCAAGAATCTGCGTATCCGCAGCCGCCTGCAGTTGCGAGAATATTTCTTCGATGAATGGAGTGAATGCGCTCAAGATGTGGATTACAAACTTTAGCTATACGCCGCCACCAACTCCCGCAGACCCTGCCCCATCGGCGGCAAATAATCCTCCCAACTCCATTCGCCCCGCCGCGTCTCAAACTCCGGATATCTTCTCTGCACTTCCTCTTCAAAATAAACGCCCATGCGCGCCATCACTTTCAAATTTCGCACCACGGTCTGCGCAATCCCAGTGGCAATCGCTTCGCCCTCACAACTCAACTTTTCCAACGCCGTCAGCAGTTTTCCTTCGAGCTCCGGATCATCCACCGTCATCAGCAAATCCTGATGCCCCCGCTCGCGCATCAAATTCCGGATGCGTTCGTCCATCGTGATGCCCGCCGAAGGCACCAGCCCCGGCATCGAGGTCACAATTCCGTGATAGCGCGACGACGCCATCATATGGCATGCGCGCAGAATGCTCACCAGTTCGTACATGTTGTAATCGTCCGAGGTGAGAACCGGCACGCCGCCTAGTTTTTCGGAGATGCGGCGAGCTGGGCGTGCATCCAACCGCTCCGTCGCCGCCAGGATTACAAAAACATTTTTCTTCTTGCGGAATGCATCTACAGCGTTCGCAATCGCGTTCCAATATTTGTGATATGCCTGCTCCGCCGCCGGTCCTGAATTATGAAAATATACTGTCCGGTAGTGGCTGTCTTTATAAGCGCCGGTCAAACTCCGCACCGCATACTTCGCAACCGACGCCTTTACCGGCCACTCAAACGGATTGATCGGACACACCACCAGCACCGGGGTTCGGCCATCCCATCCAACTTTTCTCAGCATGCTCTGCCCGTACTCCGGCGGGCGTGGTTCAAACGTCCACGCCGTATCAGTTCCCAACTCCGTCGGTACGCCCAACTCGCGCAGCACCGTCCGCGACTCTTCATTCCGTGTAATTACGAAAGAGTTCCGGCAATATCGTCCACACATCTTCGCCACCAGCGGATCCATGTGGCCAGCCTCCGCGCCATACCCCACGGAAAGCTTGTTCTGTGCCGCCGCAATTCCCAGCGATCCAATCATCATCGTAGTCAGGGCATTGGCGAATTTACTCTTGAACATCGACCCTTCGCATGCCACCACGCCATCATGCTGCGGAACTTCATTGGCCAGAAACGGCGGGAAAATATCCGGCAGATGTACCTGCTTCGTTCCCTCAAAATATCCGCGCGAGAAATCGAAATTCTGGCTCATCACGCTGAACTCAACCCGCTCTGCGCCCAGAATGTGCCGTATCTGCCGCAACATCTCTTCCACGCGCACGTCCGAACCCATATTGCGCGTGCCGTTATAACCCGCAAACAGCAGCTTCAGCTTCTCGCCCGCTCTCCAGCGCTTGCCTTCGCCCAGCACCCATCCCGCCTTGGCGCGCTCAATCGAAGTGCTCACCCAGGCTTCCAGAATAAAGTCCATCATGCCGCTGTACCTCCGGCCTTCACCGGCCACGGCTGGTAGCTGTAGGCGAAATTATTTTCGCGGCTGAACTTCAAGAGTGGGTAGCAATACTGCGAAAACGGCACCGGCTTTTTCACCAGCTCGCGCGTCACGCGCGTGTTGTCGAATACCGTGTTCCAGGTTAAATATGGCATGAACACTTTCATCAGCGATGCGCCTTTCGCAATCGCTCCCTTGCGGTTCGCCAGAAAATTTACCGATCCCGCGAATGGCCGCTCCGCGACCGGCACGAACACGGGCGCGCGTTTGGCTTGCGCTCCCGCAAGGGCCTTGGTGATCTCGCGAAACGTCTGCGATCCAACGCCCGACGAAAGATGATAGGTATCGTGCTCCGGACGCTCCTTCTGATGCAGCGTCGCAATCGCTTCCGCGACAAAATCCACGTTCACAATATCGATCTTGTCCGTCGGCCGAAATGGCAACGCCGGCAGGCCGGCCAGAAAGACAAACGCCTTCACCATATCGAATTGCGTCGTCTCCGCGTACCGGCTGTCGCCGAGCACAATGCTGGGCCGGAAAATCGTTTTCGGCGTCTCCGGGAGCAACACGCGCATCATGTGCTCGCAGAATTTCTTCGTCCGCGCATACGGATCGTAATCCGATCGCTCCCAGTCAATCGACTTATCTTCAGTAACGACTTCATTCTGCCGCTTACCCGCCACCGCGACCGTGCTCACCTGGCTGAAGCGTCGCAGTCCGTGATAATGCTCGGCCTGGCGCGCCAGCGTCAGCACCGCCAGCGTGCCGCGCAAATTCACATTCAGACAGCTCTTTTCTGACTTCCGATTTAGTGACGCCGCGCAGTGAATCACCGAATCGGTCGTATGCACCAACCGGTCATATTCGTCGCGTGCCAATCCGAAGCCGGGCTCGGTCAGATCGCCGCGGAAGACGCGCACCCGGGTCTGCAGAAATTCATAAAACTGCGGAAACTCCAAATGCAATTGCAGCGCCTGCCACAATCGGCCTTCAGCCTCGGCCACATCCCGCGCCCGCACCAGCACATTCAGAGCCGCGCCATGATCCCGCAGCAAATTCGCCGCCACATGCGACCCAATGTATCCCGTCGATCCCGTTAAAAATATTGCCATTTACCAATTCCGTTTCCTACTGCTTATGATCAATGCGTTCCCGTCTTCACGG
>JBAPQU010000294.1:0-4195 GCA_049280795.1 Candidatus Sulfotelmatobacter sp. | reverse complement strand
GTCGGTTGTCAGTTACCAGTTGCCAGTTTTCATCCGCCAGCGCTAGGCCAATTTGACTGGTCACTGGCCGCTGGCTACTGGCAGCTGTTCTAGTACGCCATCTGAAACACCACGTGCACGACCGCGGTGGAATCCACCGGCTGTCCAATGCGCATCGCCGGCTTGAACCGCATCTTATTGGCAGCCGTAATCGCCGCCTCGTCCAAACCGTGACCCAGTCCTCGAACCACGCGATTCACGTGCAACGAGCCGTTGGCCCCGAACATCACTTCCAGCAAAACTTCGCCTTGCAGCTTCAGACCGCGCGCCTCATCGGTATAAACCGGCTGCGGCTTGAACGTGATCTCTACAGGTGTAGTGGCCGGTCCTTCGTTCTGCGCAATCTTCGGTCCGCCATGAACCACCTGTTCGGCGCCGAATCCGCCGGTTGAAATCGCTCCGCCGTTGCCTTTGCCGCTGGTCGCCACACCGCTACCGAAATCGGCGCTGGCGACTGTCCCTTTAATACCTTTGGCACCGCCTGATCCGTTGCCTTGTCCCAGGCCTACCGGCATGTCAAAGCCACCGGCCTGCGCGGCATACAGCTTGGCGTTCGACTTCCCGGTACCCTTCAATCCATTGGGATCCCCGAATCCGCCGGTTTGCACGTTCTCCACCGCCGCTTTAACGGTCGGAGCTACGGAGCTGCCGGCAAAATCTCCGGTATGCAAGAGCTGCGGACGCGCCGAGGCCATCTTGATCTGCGGAGCGGCAAACGTATTAATCACTACTTTCGGCGGCTCGACCACTGGTTCCGGAACCGGAGTGTGACGAACCTCACGCGGCACAATCAATTTCGGCTGTTCGAAAACTGGTGCAGGCGGAAGCAGCTTTACCTTGATCGCCGACTTCGGCTTTATGGGCGCATTGTGCTCCGGCCGCAAAGAAGGAAGCGGAATCAATTCTGTGACGCGATACTGCTTGAGCTGCAGCCTGTCCGGAAACAGAACTCCCAGGTTCACCAGGAGCAAAAGCAGCAACACCATGATGGTGTAGCTGGCGCCGAGCGCACGCTTGTCGATCTTGCGTTCGGGCAGTATTCCGAGCTGAAAGTTCTGTTGAGGCATAGTACCCATTCATTTACTCCAAGGGGATCCAGGCCGAGGGAGCGGACCGGATTGGAGTTTTCACAGTAAGGGAGAAAGGACAGGGGGTAAACGTGTCCACGGCTCTTGACCAAAAGTAACCGGGGAGGGTCACTTATGGGACAAGGCCCAAAACGGCCTAGGGATGCAGGGTTTCGTTCCTTGGATAAGCACCTGGCCAACTAACTGTCCGGCTTTCGTAACAATGATGAAGCTTTAGCCGGGGGCGTTGTGCGCGAGTTTAGCTGGAGTGCAAGCTAAGTGCTTCTCCACTATAGAAATGTCTAACCGAAAGCGGGGCGGATGTTCGCTTTTCGTAACGAAAGCAAAAAAGGAGAACACGGTCTGAGAGGTCTGAGGCAGAATCCTCTCGGGCCGATCCTACCGAGCTGTAATCCACCGGAAAATTCAGACAAGGAGTTGATTGCGATGCGATGCCTAGCTGTAGTATGCGCGTTGCTTGCTTTGCTTTCGTCAGCGGTGGCTCAAATGAGCCATGAAGAAACCATGGTCCGGACCGCCTACGCCAAGTTCGCCTACGCCGTACAACAGGAGGCCATCAGCGACCTTGCCAGCGAGGCCATCGGGCGACAGGTTCCAGAAGCATTCGCCAACCTGACCGCTGGGCAACGCTTAGCAGTCGCGCAGGTGAATTTCCTGTTGCAGGATTTCGTAGTAGGAGATTTGCGCGACATTATGAACCGCAAAGTCTCTGACTTCGTCTCGCCTCCGGTGGGAGAAACGTTAACGGCGTACGGCCAGTTCAATGGCTATGACGACAACGGCCTCGAAACCCATTGGGGCGCCCTCGAAGCCAAGTGGCGACCCGCGCACGTCTGGTCCGAGACAGCGATGGCGTTCACTATGCAGGATGTTTACGACATATGGCACAAACAAAGGCCGGGCGTTATTTGGCAGCGCTACGCCTCCTATTCCGTCACGCTGAGCTTCGAAGGCAAAAGCCGAGGCCCGTACAAGGCGCTATTCATCTTCGGACATGACGACAGGGGAGGCGAGATCATTGAGCCGAAGGACGAAATCACAAGCATCCCCGGTCTCGCATTCGCCCTCGTCCAGCCATTGTTTCCGGAGGGTCTTGTGCTCACCCGCATGAGGAACGCTTCCGTAGTAACGGATTGGCTTGACGCGAACCAGATGTCCGGCCCGAACTGCTCTATTTCAGGAACTAATGGCGATATCTGCTGCGAGTTGGTCAAGATGAAATGCGGTCCAAGGCGCGAGGACGTGGCGGCAGGTCTCGCCAAACCTCTGCACCAGTGAATTTGTGAATGGGCCGAAAAAGGAGACACACAGAACCGCATAAAAGCAAGGAGAATTTTATGCTTAGGCTGCTACGCGCAACGCTCTCTGTGATTGCAGTTGTCCTGGCGACGAACTGGTGCATGGGCCAAGACGCGAACTGCTCCAGTTATAACTTTTCCGCCACACCTTTTGTGTGGAGTACAAGCGGTGCCCAAGAACACGCATCCGGCGACCATTTAGCGGTTGCCACCATAACAGGGGCCTGCACATACGCTAACCAATCTGGCAGTACGGCCTGTACCATCACTTGCAGTGGGGCGGTCCAAGGGGCCTCGATCAACGAGCCACCTAACGACGGGACGCTCACAACCCTGATTGATTCACACTACGGCAACTACTCCACAGCCCCAGGCCAAGCGTCCAGCAACGGTCCGCAGATTCAATGCACCGGGGTGGTAGCTGCCGAGGTGCAATCCTGCGCCACTGCGATCACCTGCAATGTAGCCATCTCGATCAACGCAACGGCGGATGGGGTCGGCTCAACTGCCACATACGCCAGCGGCTCACTTTGGACATCCGCAGTCGGCACGCAGCCGATAACTTGCGGGGCCAAGAATCACTGCGCTGCCGTGCCGAGCGCTCCGACTGGATTGAGCGCATCCGGAACGACGAGCGGCGCTACGACACTAAGTTGGAACGCGACAGCCCCTCCCACAGATTGCACCATCAGCAGCTACAACGTGCTCAAAACTGGGAGCTCTATCGGAAGCACTACCAGCACATCCTTTGCCGTGACCGGTCTTTCGCCTTCGACTACGTACACCTTCACGGTGGAAGCCAGCGATTCCGCCGGCACGTCGGGGCCGAGTGCAGCGGTGACCGTGACCACGCAGTCGGAGCCGGGAGGAAGCTCAGGCGATGGTTGTTGTGGCGGCAGCGTAATATGCAGTGGCGACGGGATTCGAAGCGGAGCTGGTAATCTCTATGTGTGCGACCCTTCGACATGCGATTGTGAATTCGCTTCGCCGATTATCATCGACACAACGGGGCGCGGCTTCCATTTAACCTCGCTACAGAACGGCGTCAAGTTCGACATTCTCAATAGCGGGATACCCATCAAGATCGCCTGGACCGCTGCTGGCTCCGGCAACGCCTTCCTGGCGCTGGATCGCAATCATAACGGCAGAATCGATAATGGCAGCGAGTTGTTCGGAAATCACACCCAGCAGCCTTCCTCGGAAAACCCAAACGGATTTCTTGCGTTGGAGGAGTTCGACAAACCAGAAAATGGCGGCAACGGCGACGGCATCATTGACTCGCGCGATGCCGTGTATTCGAAGCTGCTACTGTGGATCGACGAGAACCATGACGGCATCTCCCAGCCGAGCGAGTTGCACACGCTGTCGGAGTTGGGCGTGTACTCGATCAGCTTAAAGTATCGCGAGGAGCCCATGACCGATCAATACGGCAACTGGTTCCACTATCGATCCGCCGTGAATCCCGATCCGCTCGACGGTGAATCAAAAGATGGCCGCCTAACCTACGACGTATTTTTTGTTGGCCCGCGGACTGCGCCAAAGAAATCGCTGGATAAGATCATCTCTGAGGGTGATCGAAGTTTAAGATAGGAACGAAGGGGCTGCCCGGCCTAAACCGGTTCGAGGTGCCCCGTCCAAGCTTCGTTTGGGCGGGGCCTTTGACTCTTTACGCGATGGGAACAGTCCGCTCGATACTTGACCCTCCCCAAATACTTCCACAGCCCCTTGTGACATCTGACCTTGCGCACAGCCCTCGCTTCGCTTCAGAAT
>JBAPQU010000293.1:0-14406 GCA_049280795.1 Candidatus Sulfotelmatobacter sp. | reverse complement strand
GGAGTAGCTGGAGCTTCCTCCGCAAGAATCCCACGGCAGCCGTGGTGAAAGCTCAGGCGGTCGCCCTGCAAAATTCAGGATTGCAGAAAATCGGCTACCAGTACATTAACCTCGACGACTTTTGGTATCAGTGTCCGGGACCGCAAGGTCCGAACGTCGACGCATATGGCCGGTGGGTGACAGACTCATCGAAATTCCCGGCCGAGGGAGATACCGACGGCATGAAGGTAATGGCTGACTACATCCACAGTCTCGGGATGAAGTTCGGAATCTATGTTACGCCGGGTATTTCCCGGCAGGCGGTCAGCCGGAACACGCCGATTCAGGGCACATCCTACACGGCTGCCCAGATTGCGGAGCCGTCTGTAAAGGAGAACAACTACAACTGCAAGGGCATGGTCCGCATTAACTATGACAAGCCGGGAGCGCAGGAGTATACGAATTCATGGGTAGACATGCTCGCCGAATGGAATATCGATTACATCAAGATTGACGGCATGACAGACAGCAACGCCGCTGACGTTAAGGCATGGTCGGATGCGATACGGCAAAGCGGGCGGCCCATGATCCTGGACGTCACGCAGGGGGATCTTACGACCGCGATTGCGCCGACAGTGATGAAGTATGCCAATCAATGGGAGTTCGCGCCTGACGTGGAATGCTATCACTGCGAAAAGCACCATAGCAGCTACCCGCTGACCAGTTGGGCCGACATTGCCAAACGCTTTAACTACGTGGCGGAGTGGCAGCCTTACGCTGGTCCAGGCGCTTTCAACGACTATGACTCCATCGAAGTAGGAAATGGCAGCAATGACGGGCTGACTCCGGACGAACGCCAGACTCAAATCAGCTTGTGGGCCCTGGGAGCGGCGCCCTTCATTCTCGGCATCGATCTTACTCACCTCGACCCAACGGATCTGCAGAAATACCTGGAGAACTCCGCAGTCCTGGCTGTCGACCAGGATGCGATCGCCGCGAAAAGGGTGGTCAATACCGGCAACCAGCAGGTGTTCGCCAAAAAGGAACCGAACGGAGATACGATCGTCGGTTTATTCAACACCGGCAAGAAGGCAGAGGAAGTTTCCGTTCCAGCGTCCACGGTAGGCCTTCCCGAAAACGCAAGCGGCTATTCCTTAGACGACCTGTGGACTGGCGAGACGAAGAAAAGCAGCACCATCAGTGCAGTGGTTCCATCGCATGGGGTTGTGCTGTACCGTGTCAGGGGACTTTAAACTGCGCGTGATTTGCATTAGCTCAAAATGACGCCCTCGATACAAACAGCAGCGAATGCGGGGAAATCTCGAATATGACGATTTTGGGTGAGATCGGGATTTATCGCCAATCGTGGGCCCTTAATTCCGCAGTTACTGTATCTCAGTCTCAGCAAGCCACTTCCAACCCGAGTATCGACAGACGAGAAGGCCGAAACCGAGCGCGGGTATAGAACCCACTAGACTGTCCCACCCAGCGAACGGTGTAACTAACACAATTTCCGTGATCACGACCCCGAACACGAAAAGAGCCGACGCAAGCAGTCGTCTGTGCAGAGTCCCAAAGTAGGCGAACGGGAACGAGATGACTCCACAAACCACGCCTCCGTAGAGAGCACCAAAGAAGACAAAAGGGTCGGAAAGCAGTTTCGCTATAGGCAGCCCATACGCACCATCTGAAGGGGTAAGACTAAAGTGAAGCATCGCGAAAAAAACGAACGCACAGACTAAAGCCGCTGCGATACAGAGACCGAAAACTCTCAATCCACGCATGACGGAACCAACTAACCATACATTCCAGCAGGGTGTTGGAGCCAAGGCAAGTTACGGACGTATTCGGCCCGGGTACACTTGACTGGCATTAACGATTACATGACCTACTTGGTCAATGATTGCAAAAGCTAATGTCACGCGGCCCTAGTATGGTCCGATGATTCCGGCGATTGGGCGAGAAGCGGGCGAGGGCGCCCGCTCTACATCCACACCGGCATCTTTTGTACCGAGCACATCTAGATATTTCAGACCGGAGCCGGTGTTGAAGAGGACTACTGTGTCGTCTGGGGTGAAGAAGCCGCTGGCTAGCAGTTTCTGATATGCGACCAGGCTGGCTGCGCCTTCGGGGGCGGCGAAGATGCCTTCGACTTTCGCCCAGTGGCGAGTGGCGGCTAGAATTTCTGCGTCGGTGGCGGCCAGGGCCAAGCCGCCGCTTTTTTTAAGAATGTCCAGGATTAGATAGTCGCCGTAGGGTTTGGGGACGCGGAGGCCGGCGGCAATCGTTGAAGCGTGCGGCCACATTTCTGCGCTCGCGCGGCCTTCATCCCATGCTTTAACGATGGGAGCGCATCCTGAAGATTGCACGCTGATCATGTTGGGACGCTCGGGGCCGATGAAACCCAGTTGCTCGAGCTCGTCGAAGGCCTTCCACATGCCTAGCAGGCCGACTCCGCCGCCGGTGGGATAGATGATGCCTTGCGGAAGTTTCCATCCGAGTTGCTCGGCTACTTCGTAGCCCATGCTTTTCTTGCCTTCGACGCGGTAGGGCTCTTTGGTGGTGGAGACGTCGAACCAACCTTCTTTTTTCCAAGAATCGGATTCTTTTAGCTCAGCGACTTTGCGGGCGCAGTCGGAAATCAGGCCGTCGACCAGCGTGACGTGCGCGCCGTAGTAGTGGCACTCGATGCGGTTGGCCATGGGAACATCTTTGGGCATGAAGATGTGGGCTTCCATTCCATCGCCAGCGGCCGCAGCGTAGGCGGCGAGGGCGCTGGCGGCGTTTCCGGCGGATGGGATGGCTAGCTTTTTCAGACCGAAGTGGCGAGCCATGGTGACGGCGGCGGAGAGTCCGCGGGCTTTGAAGGAGCCGGTGGGATTAAGGCCTTCGTCTTTGATGAAGACGTTGGGATATTCGTGGCTTGGCAGCATGGGAGTGAAACCTTCGCCTAGCGTGACGGGCGTGGCTTCGGGGAGGACAGCGTCGTAGCGCCACATGGTCGGAGCTAACGGGAGCAGCGATGCGGGAGTGAAAGTCTTTTGGATGGTGGCGAGGTCGTAGCGGGCGTAGAGGATGCCGCCATCTTTGGGGCAAACGGTTTGAGGACGGTCGGCGGGATAGTGCTCGCCGCAGCGGGTGCATTCAAGGTGAGTTAGGCGCGACACGGAGAGAGTTTAGCAGGTAGCGCCGGCATCTTGCCGGCACATCCCAGGGCACGCAGTGAGTTCGCGGAAGGTGTGTCTTTCCTTAGGCGCGGTGGGCGAGACGCCCACCCCTTCGGCTTCGCTCAGGGCAAGCTCACAGCCGCCGGGACGGCGGCGCTACTTCGTTGCTACTTCGAGCTGCGCTTCGTGGCGCGCTTGGTTGGGGGAATGCCTCTTTCTGGACGCTCCTTTTCAAGTGGGTCGGAGAGATTATGCAGCGGCTTGTCGGCTGCGGAGGACAGCTGCGGGCCGGTCTCGGGTACGGTTAAGCCCTGCGCGGTGTACATCGCTTCGTTGAAAACTGCTCCCGGCTTGGCACCCGCGATTGCGAACACTCCGTGCGGGACTCCGTTGGTGAATGCGGTCGCAATGTAATCGCCTACCATCAGGCCATTCTGAGAATTGGGCAGCCACTTGAGCAGCGCAGCTTTCGGCGTAATGCGGACCGGAGTATTCCAGGTCGTCCCGCCGTTGTGAGATGAAATGTAGCCTACGGCGAGGCGGCACGTGGCGCTGGTGCAGTTGCTCACTGGATAAAAGTAGTAGTGGATCGCAATGTGTGCAGTTGTGCCCGAGGTCGCAGGATCGATGCCGATTCCGGGAATGAAGTGGTCGACCGTGCTGGTGACGGCGTCGATAGGAATGCGGGTCACCTTGGACCACTGCAGACCAGTGCTGGATATGCTGTACACGAGGTCGTTGGTGGAGCAGGAGGTGCGGAAGCGGCAATCCTCCCAGACTACGTACACGTTGCCTGCGCCGTCCATGGCCGCAGAGGGCAACGGGCCACTACGAATTCCTCCGGCATCGGTGTGGCTTTGAATGTTCGCTACGGCCACGGGCGCCGACCAGCTTCCGCCGCCGTTGGTCGAGATGAAGGCGGAGATGCCGGAAGTTTCGATCGGTACGATCACGGTGCCATTGGGCTGGACCAGAGGTTGGCCGCCGATGCCGGAAGGTTGGGTCGCCGGTGCTTTCGCTGCGCCCCAGGTTAGGCCGCCGTCGGTCGAGGTGCTCAGGAGAACGCCGTCGCCGGTATCAGGATTATCCCACTCGACGTAACAATTGCCGTAGTAGGGGCTGGTGGAAGTACTGTCGCAGACGATCCAGTTTTTATCGGAGCTGTTTACTTTCGGGGTGACGCTGACTGGATCGTCCCAGGTGAAACCGCCGTCGGTGGAACGGCTCACCGTGACTGCGGTGGTCGTGGCCGTGTTCGAGATGGGGAGGGTGGAGATCATCCAGACGCCATGCTTGGCATCGTAGGCTACGGCCGGATCGCTGGCTGCGTTGTAGGGACCACCGCCATTTCCTGTGGTGAGGCCGGGCAGGAAGCCGTGAGACCAGGTGGTGCCGCCGTCAGTGGATGTGGCCCAGCCGATCGCGGTGGCACCTCCGGGAGAGATACGTCCGGTTTGGAATGAGGCTACTAGAGTGGTGCCGTTGGCCAAGACATGCGGCTCAACTTCGGTGGCGTGCTGGCCGGGAGCTACAGTAAGTGGATCAGAACTGATCTGGGTGAGCGCTACTGTGGGCGCGCCCTGGGCATGCGCGGAATTTATGAGAGCTTGGCCGAGGGTTAGTGCTATGACGAGGGCAAGGAGAGAGTGGGAGCGGCGGAAAGCGGAGAGTGGACAATTCATCGGGATTTCTCCTCAGCGGCGAAGGATAATTCTTGCGGAGTAGCTTCCCTGAATGGCAGGACATTCGCGGGCGTCAACGATTGCGCGGTAGTAGTAACCGTGCGGGTGAAGATAGCGCGGAGTATTGGTGGCTGTCAATGAGAAGAGTTTTGCAACTTCGGATCGTGCTGGCTTGTTGAGGCACGGATGAATAAAACCGCTACATCGTCGTTGTAGATGGGCCTCCAGTCTTGGGTTTCGAGCAGAATGTTGGCTAACGCCGAGTCTTTGGGTACGAGGATGCAGCCCGATTGATGCTGCTGAAGAAAGTTATCCCAGCCGGGCTCGACGTGCACCATCTTCAAGTAGGACTTTAAGAATTCTTCGCCGTACAGGTCGTGGCGGTCGTCGAGTACTACTTTTGTTCGGGGATAGAGCCGGTAGATTAAATATCCGCCCCAGGAATCGGGACTGAGCACTGGGCCTGAGACATCATGGGCCTCCAGATAATTCACCGCTGCGACAGGAAAACGTTTGGCGTCGAAGTGCGCGTCCATGAGTTGCGCGGCGCCTAGTTTGCCGGCGTGCGCGGTGATCCAACAGGCTAGCGCTACTGCCGCGATGGGCCAGAGATGGCCGCGCAGACCACGATCGATGGCTTGCATTCGTTGAAGGAAAGGTTTGGGTGTGGCGATTTTGCCGCCTAATTTTTCAAGAACTCTCTCCGTCGCATCCGACAACCACGGGCCTGTTACCAGAATTAGAAGCAAAGACGATACTGGAATGTTGCGCGAAGCGTAGAGGCCGGAATATACCGCGAAGAGCAGCACCAGGAATTGGCTGGGGCCTATGGTTTCTCTTTTCTTCAGAACCAGCGCAACCAGCGTGAGCAGCAACAATCCCGCGAAGCACTTTTGCGCTACGCCGTGGAAGTTGGGAGATTGAAACTCATCGATATGATTCATCAGGAAGCGATTGGAAAGATAGCGGTAGATGTGAACGTGCAATTTCCAGCCGTAGGGATTCAGGAATGTTGCCAGCACGCTCAGAAGGCCGATGAGGGCAAGAGTTCGTGCGCGCTTCCCTTCCCTGATGCTTTGAAGAACGTCGGCGAAGCGGTCTCCCTTCAGGCGAATCGATTGCCAAACCGCGGTTATCCAGTAGATCGCGAGGAGTACAAAACCGACGAGAAAGCCGCCGTGCAGGTTGACCCATACGACCATCAAGATTGGAAGTAGCCAAAGAAATTGAGAGGGATTGGAGACAGGTTCGCAGTGCCTTTCTTCTGACGATTCGAGAATCCAAAACCATGCGACAGTGAACAACCAGCTCACGACGTGGGGGCGCGCCAGGAAGTGAATCATGGACGCCGATGCCGCTAGCAGCATCAGAATTAACGCCAGGAGGAAATTCGTGTTGCGGCGCAGGAGCAGGCGAAGAGTCCACGTGAAAGTTGTGGCGATAATTACGGCAGTAAACAGGACGACTGCGTTCAGGCCGGCAACCGTGTCCAGGCCGCCGATGAGCAGGTCGTAGAGCCACTCCCACGCGAACCAGGGCTGGCCGGCCATAGTTGAGGAAAATGGATCGACACGGGGAATGGAGTGGGTTGAGAGAATCAGTTGGCCGGTGCGAATATGCCAGCCGATGCCGGCGTCGCCCAGGAGCCGGACTGACAGGGTGGTGCACATTAGCACCCCCAGCAGTGCTACGAAGATCAAATCACTCACGGAAGGAAGCAACCAGCGCAACCAAGGCGGTCGCAGAGTTTCACCGAAAGAACTTATGGAGCCAATTGCCATTGCGCTGAATCTTATAGAGTGACGCGATGAACGACAAGACTACGCAGCGAGCGGCACACCGGGTGGTGATCGTGGGATCGGGTTTTGGCGGCCTGAATGCGGCCCAACAACTGGCGCACGCGCCGGTCCAAATCACTGTCATTGATCGGAAAAATCATCACACCTTTCAGCCGCTGCTGTATCAGGTGGCTACGGCGGGGCTTTCGCCGGGCGAGATTACCGCGCCCATCCGCTCGATTCTGAGCCAGCATAAGAATGTCGAAGTTCTGCTGGGCGAGGTGACCGGCTTCGATCTGGGGCGCCGAGTGGTTAAAGCCAGCAATGAGGAGATTTCGTACGATTCGCTCATCATTGCGGCAGGCGCCAGCCATGCCTACTTTGGCCACGAGGAATGGGAAACCCTTGCGCCGGGACTCAAGACGATTGAAGACGCGCTTGAAATCCGGAGGCGAGTTCTATTGGCTTTCGAACTTGCAGAACGCCGCGCCTTTGCGGGCGAACCGGCTGATTCGCTGAATGCAGATCCGCTGAATTTTGTGGTGGTAGGCGCCGGGCCTACGGGGGTTGAACTGGCTGGGACACTTGCTGAAATTTGCCGGCACGCGCTGGCTCACGATTTCCGGTCGATTGATCCAGCACGCACTCGAATTCATCTCATCGAAGGCGGGCCGCGTGTATTGCCGGCTTATCCGGAAGACCTCTCACGCAGTGCACTTCAACAACTGCAGAAACTGGGCGTGGAGGTGATTACCTCCGCCGTGGTCACTCGGGTTGAGCCGGGCGTGATTTACATGGGAGAAAAGCGGATGAACGCGGCCGTGATTTTGTGGGCTGCGGGCGTGGCCGCTTCGCCGCTGGGCAAAAGGCTGGGCGTTCCCGTGGATCGCGCTGGACGTGTGCTGGTTAAGCCCGATCTGAGTATTCCCGGACATCCGGAGGTTTTTGTAATCGGAGACCTGGCTGCGCTGAACGACGAATCCGGCAAATTGTTGCCTGGGGTAGCGCCGGTGGCGATTCTGGAAGGACGCTATGTGGCCAAGGTCATTCGCAAGAGTGTGGAATCGGCTGGAGCTTCGGGCGGCGAACCCGCACCACACAAGGCTTTTCATTATTTCGATAAAGGCAGCCTGGCGACGATTGGGCGCGCGGCGGCGATTGCGCAGTTTGGCAAGATTCATATTTCTGGATTCATGGCCTGGCTGGCTTGGCTGTTCATTCACATTATGTTTTTGATTGGCTTCCGCAATCGAGTGCTGGTGATGATTCAGTGGGCGTGGTCGTATTTCACATATGAGCGCGGGGCGCGACTGATTACCGGGAGCACGGTTCTGCCCGGATGGAGTGAGGTTGACTCGGGCGGCGACGCCGGGCGAGAAATATCTGTCGTGCGGGACAAATCGGCGTAAGAATAGCGTAGTGGGCGATGGCTATTCGAGCTTCGATCCAATGGAGAGTCGAGAGCCCGCCCTGAGCCTGCCGAAGGGGTGGCTGTCCCCACATAAGAATATCCGGCGCATGAAATCTATTTCGATCTCACGAGTCATTTTAGGGCTGGCGGCGATTCTTGCTTTGAGTTGCGCTGCCTCCGCTGAAGTTCTGAAGATCGTGGTCAACGACACGATCCAGCCGATCACCGAGGAATATATCTCTCGCGCAATCAAGGAGGCGCAAAGGCGCGGCGATCAGGCCGTGTTGATCGAGATCAATACGCCGGGCGGACTTTTTGACTCGACGCGCAACATCATCCAGAAGATTACGGGCTCGTCTGTTCCGGTCATCATCTATGTGACGCCTAGCGGCAGCCGTGCCGCGTCCGCCGGATTTTTTATTCTGGAATCGGCGGACATTGCGGCGATGGCGCCGGGAACGAACACGGGTGCGGCGCATCCGGTGAGTCTGGGCGGGGGACAGATGGATGAGGTGATGAAGCAGAAGGTGGAAAATGATGCAGCTGCGCTGATGCGGTCGGTTGTCGCCAGACGCGGCCGCAATGTGGACATCGCCGAAAGTACGGTGCGCCAGTCGAAGTCGTTTACCGAGCAGGAGGCGCTGGCGCAGCACTTGATCGATTACGTGGCTTCGAACCAGGACGATCTTTTCCGGCAGATCGATGGCAAGGGCTTTAAGCGCTTCAACGGGCAGGAGGTGACGCTTAGACTTTCCGGCCAGCCGGTTGTTTCTTTCGGATTAACGGTGAAGGAACGCATTCTCGACTATTTGATGGACCCGAATATCGCTTTCATTTTTCTCGCGATCGGGGCGCTCGCGCTTTATGCGGAGTTCAATCATCCCGGCGCGGTGGTTCCGGGAACGGTCGGCGTTGTTTTTATTTTAGTTGCGGCCTTTGCGTTGAATCTGCTGCCTACGCGTTTTGCCGCGCTGGTGCTGATTTTGGGGGCGTTCGCTCTGTTTGCTGCGGAAGCCAAGTTTGCCAGCCACGGCGTGCTCACGGTGGGCGGCGTTGCCCTGCTTACGCTGGGAGGGTTGTTGCTGGTCGATTCGCCGATCCCGGAGATGCGCGTTCATCTGCTAACTGCGCTGGCGGTGAGTGTTCCGCTGGGATTGATTACGGCATTCCTGATGAGCATCGCGCTCAAGGCTCGGCGGAACAAGATGGTTTCAGGCTCTCAGGGTTTGATTGGCGAAACCGGCGTGGCGCAGACGTCACTTTCTCCGCGGGGAAAAATATTTGTGCACGGCGAACTTTGGGATGCCGTGGCATCTTGTGAGATAGCGATTGGGCACTCTGTGGTGGTGCGCCGGGTCGATGGGCTCGTGCTGGCAGTGGACCCGGTCGCCGCAGCACAGCCCATGACCGCAGCACCCATTTCCAAGTAAACCTTCGGCCATGCACCATCGCAAGCAATGGCCTGCCTCCGAATTCCGCTCCCATCGCTGATCCCTGCGTTACAATCCGCGTTAGTAGCGTTACTCGCTTCAGGCGCGGAGGCACAAATGGAAATTTTTGGCATGGGAATCGGATTCATTACTATTATCATCGTGGTTTTTTTTGTATACGCCTTAAGCTCGATCAAGATTCTGGCTGAATATGAACGCGGAGTAATTTTTCGGCTGGGCCGCCTTTTAAGCTCGGCTAAAGGCCCGGGTGTGATCCTGGTATTTAGTCCGATCGACCGCATGGTGCGAGTTTCGCTTCGGCAGGAAGCGCTGGAAGTACCGCCGCAGGACATCATCACCCGCGATAACGTTACGCTCAAAGTGAATGCTGTTATCTTTCTGCGCGTGATCGATCCCAGCAAGGCTGTGGTTGAAGTTTCCAACTACGTTTATCAGACTTCGCAGTTTGCGCAGACCACTTTGCGCTCCGTACTGGGCGAACAGGAACTGGATGAACTGCTGGCCCACCGCGAAAAAATCAATCTGCGGTTGCAGAGCATTCTGGACCAACACACTTCACCTTGGGGAGTGAAAGTCACGAATGTTGAAGTGAAGCAGGTGGACATGCCGGAATCGATGCTGCGCGCCATGGCGAAGCAGGCGGAGGCGGAGCGCGAGAAGCGGTCAAAGATTATTCATGCGGAGGGCGAATTCTCGGCTGCGCAGCGGCTGGTGGACGCCGCTCACCTGCTGGCGACTGAGCCGGTCAGCGTGCAGTTGCGTTACCTGCAGACTTTAACGGAGATCGGCGTGGAGAAAAATACCACGGTAATTTTTCCGGTGCCGGTGGACTTTTTCTCGGGCTTGCAGAAGATGCTGGGCAAGGGCGGCGATGATACAGCGCCCGCCGCAAAGTCCGCATAAGAGCAATTCGCATCAACAAACGTCAGGTCGGGCTATGTGCGGCTTGATTCGCTTCGATACAAGAGTCACGCCAACTCTTGAGGGGTGGTTATGGCTTCGTCACAGGACACTGAAATTACGTTAGGTACGGCGAAACTGCTGGGCCTGTTTTTTGGGCTGGTGATGGTTTGCGCCGTTTTCTTCGCGCTGGGCTACACACTGGGGCGTAAGGCAGATGTTGGACTGGCTGCGAATAGCCCAGCGGCGGTACCGTTGCCTGCTACGCTTGGCAATTCTAAACCGGCCAACTCCGCTCCATCGCAGATGACATTTTATAAGGCCGTGGAACAGCAGAATGCGAATCCGCAACTGACGCCGGCTTCGGCCGATGCGGGAAGCGTTGGCGGAAATGCGAGTCAGGCGTCTGCCGGGCAAACGGCAACTTCACCGGGAGCGACTGGCGCGGTATCTCCGTCGGGAAATCAGGCGCAGGCTGCGCAAAACGGAAACGCCCCGGATGCCATGGTGGCGATTCCGGGGCCCGGCTACTTTGTACAGGTCGCAGCGGTGAGCAAGCAGGACGACGCGGATGCGTTGGTTGATGCGCTGAAGAAGAAAGAGTATCCCGCGTTTGTGGCGAACAATGCCGCAACTGACAAATTATTTCGAGTGCAGGTGGGTCCGTTCGCAGATATCAAAGATGCTGAAGCGATGCGCTCGCGCCTGGTTAACGACGGATACAACCCGATCCTCAAGAAGTGAAGTCTCTCCCTATGAATAGTGACCGCCTGTTGAACCGCCGTGTGATCTTCAAGCTGCACGGCATGGATCCACTTGACGCTACAGTTCTGAAGCAGGATGCAACCGGGTACTGGATTCGCGGGGGCACGCTGGCCGAGAAGCTGGACGAATCCAGGTGTTCGCTGCCGGAGAGCGATGTGCGCTACCTAGAGTTCTGCCAGATCGAATGGATGCGGGCTCCGCGGGGGCGATCGTAGGCGCTGATCTTAGCCCAAGCAAAAAGCAGATTCCTCACCGGGCTGGCGCCGGTTCGGAATGACAAGAGTTGTTGGACAGTCGATCTTTTCGTTCTGCGCCGTTATTCTTCATATTGACAACCATCGATTTAAGCGATATTGATGGTGCATCTCATGACCACTCCCATCTCCTTTCTCGACCGTGCGCTTCACGCCATTGCCGATCCTACTCGTCGCCGCATTCTAGGGGCGCTTAAACAACATGGTGGGAATTCTGCGGGAAAAAATATTGGTTTGTGTGCGGGCGATATTGAAGAACGCGTGCGGCTTTCTCAACCGACCGTTTCGCATCACATGGGGATTTTGACCAAGGCTGGTTTGGTTGAGGTGGCGAAGCAGGGGCAATGGCGGTGGTATCGGCGGAATGAGAAAGTTCTGCGGCGGGTGGTGAAGAGTTTGCGGGTGGAGTTATAGGCATCGAAAAGCAGGTTCCTCGCCGGGCTTTCAGCCCGGTTCGGAATGACAAAATAAACAATGTTGATCCCAGCGCTGATAGCGCTGCGCCACCCAAAATCGAAGTCGCCCAAAATCAAGCGCAACATCGAGTTTTCTGAAACAGCTGAAGCCGTGCGCTGATAACGAAGAGCTAGCTTGCGGAGGCGGCTGCGGCTAGAGTTTTTTGCAGGAGGCGTCTGGCTTGCGAAATTAGTTCGGCTACTTCGAAAGGTTTTACCAGGTAAGGCACATTATTTTCCTGCAGGAATGCCCGCTCATCGCCTTGCTCCACCCCATTTGAGAAGGTGAACAGGACGTGCCTTTCCATCTCAGGGCAGTGCTGTTTTAACCAGAGATAAGCTTCTTTTGCGTTCCAGTCCGCGGGCATTTTTCCGCTCATGATCATCAGGTCGAAGGGCTCAGACAGCAATCGCGTTTTCACGTCTTCGCTTTTGATTGCAGTTACGACGCTGGCTCCGGCGCCTGCGAGCACGTCGCGCTCGAACTCCAGAACGGCCTCTTCTTCTTCCACCAACAGAACCCGGCCCTGGATAGCGCCTTCGCGTTTGGGCGGAACGACGGGAGCTGCTTCCACTACTGCTCCGGCTGTTGTGGCCATGGGCAGGCGCACGTCGATGACTGCGCCGCCTTCGTCGGCATTGCGCGCAGTGATGTCTCCGCCGTGTTCCTTCACGATTCCGTAGCAGATGCTCAGGCCGAGGCCGGTTCCCTTGCCAACACTCTTGGTGGTGTAGAAGGGATCGAAAATTCTTTTGGGATCCTTGATGCCGGGACCGTCGTCGGCAAACTGGGCGCAGGCGCACCCGTTTTCGCAGAAGACGCGGATTTTTAGTTTGCCGGCACGGCCTGATTCGAGAACCGCATCGACGGCATTGTTGATGATGTTCAGAAATACCTGTTCGATCTGGTGCGGATCGGCAACGACAACTGCGGGGTCGGCTGCGAAATCTTTTTCCACGTTGATGTGGTTGACCTTGAGATCGTAGTCGCGAAGGGCGAGAGTTTCGTCAAGCACCTTGCGGATATCGACCTCCGAGCGCTCGGGTTTTCTCTGGCGAGCGAAGGAGAGCAGATTCTGCACCACGCGGTGAGTGCGCTGCGCCTGCTTGAACATTTTTGCTACGTAGTCTTGCGCACGGTCGTTCAGTCCTTCACTTTCGAGCAACTGCGCATAGCCGAGGATTGCGGTGAGCGGGTTGTTCAGTTCGTGGGCTACGCCGGCAATCAGTTGTCCTACAGCCGACATCTTTTCGCTTTGCAGCAATTGTTCCTGGGTGCGGCGCAGGTCTTCGTAGGCTTTGCAGGTTTCTTCGTACAAGCGAACTTTTTCGATGGTAGTGGCTAACTGGCGGCTGATTGCGACCAGCAGATTTTCTTCGCCACTGGAATATTCGTATTCGCCGTGGCTGCGCAACCCCATCATGCCGATGGGAGCGTCCTTGCCCCAGAAGAGCACCCAGATCCACGAACCGTCGCTGCTGGAGCGGATGAACTCGGCTACGGCGCCGGTGAGGTGAGGAAGGTACTCGGCGGTGATCACTTCGGCACGCGAGCGCATGACCAGGTCGCCAAAGCCATCGGCAAAATTAATTTCCGCGGGGCGCGATTTGTCGCGGCTGCGCGGTCCCCAGGCGGCTCGGCGACGGTAGGTTGGAACGTCGGTATCGGAAAGATAGACGGATCCGCTCTCGGCGCCAAAAAGCGAAACCACTTGCCGCAGGGTCAGGTTGAGGATTTCATCGAGATCGAAGGACTGGGTTGCAACTACGGCCATCGCGTTCAGCGCATTGAGTTCGCGATTGCGGCGGCGCATTTCGTCTTCGGCTCGCCGCTTTTCGGTTACGTCGAGAACGAAGCCCTGATAGCGCTCGACCTTCCCTGAGGCATCGCGCGTGGCAAAGCTGCTTTCGGCCGCCAGCACCAGCGTTCCGTTCTTGCGACGCATGGTTACTTCGAAGTTGCGGACGTAGTTTTGTTGCTCGATATCTTTATGAAAGGCGTCACGCTGGCCAGCGTCGACTCGAATGTCCTGATCAAGATTCAAGGCAAGCAAATCTTCGCGGCGCTCGTAGCCAAGCATGTGCACGAAAGCGTCGTTGCAATCGAGCAGACGACCGGTGGGCGTGGCTACATACACACCTTCCTGCACCTGTTCGAACAAGAGGCGATATTTTTCTTCCGCCGATCGCCGTTCGGTGATGTCGCGAACGATGTGGATAGTTCCCTTCGGTTTGCTTCCCTGCTCCGCGTAGGAGGAAGTGGAAACCATGGAGAAGCCGCCGAAGCAGGGGTCGGCGCCTTCGGTGATTTCCTCCTGGCCGCGGGCGCAGTAGGGACATCCCATCCAGTCGCCGAGACCGTGGGGCAAAACGGATTCGCAGGTGCTGCCGATCACGTCAGCTGCGGATTTTTCCAACTGCTCCAGTAATATTTGATTCGCCTTGATGATGCGGAAATCGGCATCGTGCGCGAGGATGATGTCGTGGACCGAATCGAAGGTGTTTCGCCACTGCCGCTGCGAGCGTAATACCTGCTCGAGCAAACGGAAGTTCTCCACGGCAAT
>JBAPQU010000292.1:0-4422 GCA_049280795.1 Candidatus Sulfotelmatobacter sp. | reverse complement strand
CGCGCGCCACTGGAGTCCAGCGCCTTTATGCCAAGCACCAGGGGATGAACCCAACCGGTTCGTTCAAGGACGCCGGTATGACCGTTGCCGCAACTTTCGCGCGCCAAGCCGGATACCGTTGGGTGGCCTGCGCTTCCACCGGCAACACATCTGCATCCATGGCGGCCTATGCCGCTCGTGGTGGCATGCGCAGCCTAGTGCTTGTGCCTGAAGGAAAGATTTCATGGAGCAAACTTTCGCAGGCGCTTGATTACGGGGCGCTTACCTGCCAACTCCGTACCGATTTCGATGGCTGCCTGCGCCTGTTGCAGGAACTCGTGCGCCGCGCACCTGTGTATCAGTTGAACTCGATTAATCCGTTTCGCCTCGAAGGGCAAAAAACTCTCGCGCTTGAATTAATGGAGCAACTCGATTGGCAGTCACCCGACCACATCATCGTGCCCGGGGGAAACCTGGGCAATAGTTCCGCGATTGGCAAGGCGTTACTGGAAATGCTCGATCTCGGACTGATCTCGCGTTTGCCGAAGCTTTCTGTGATTCAAGCCGAAGGAGCCAATGCGCTGGTTCGCACTTTGCGCGAAGCTGGCGGGAAGAATCTTGTCAGCGTGCAGGCTGAGACTCGGGCCACAGCAATCCGCATCGGCAATCCGGCTTCGTGGCAGAAAGCTGTCAATGTGCTTCGGGCTACCGGCGGCGCTTGTGAGCAGGTGAGCGAAGTCGAAATCGCGCAGGCCAAAGCCGAAATCGGCGCGGAAGGCATCGGCTGTGAGCCCGCTTCTGCCGTTACGCTGGCGGGTCTGAAGAAACTGGTGAAGCAGAAGTTTGTGAAACCGGATGAAAGCGTCGTCCTCGTCCTCACCGGGAACCTGCTGAAGGATCCTGACTTCACCATGGAATTCCATCGTGGCGAACTCTTTCAAAACGCCGCTTACCAGGGCGAAAGCGCCCTCCTGAATGCATTCCGCCATCCTCCCGTCGTACTTGATGCCACTCTGGACGCTGTGATCCGAACTTTGGATCAGGCGGAAAAATCCGACTCGACTCACCCTAATGTCTAAGACCAAAAATAACAGGAGCCAAACCAAAAGCTCCGGCCCGCTCCCGTTGCATCTCGCGCTTCCTGCCACATCGGCAAACCTGGGGCCGGCTTTCGACGCTGCTGCGCTGGCCATGGATATCTACATCACCATCGACGCCCGTCCTGCTCCTGGCTTCTCCATTACGGCGACTGGACGCGATCCTGAGATTTGCGGGGCGGTGGAGAACCATCTCATTCTCACCACCTACCGCGAGATACTTGAAGCCCAAGATGCAAAGATAATCCCGCTATCTCTTCGGATCAAGAACGATATTCCGATCGGTAAAGGCTGTGGCTCGTCCGCTGCAGCTCGGCTTGCTGGGATTGCTCTGGCCAATCACTTCGGCCGTTTACGCTGGACCGATACCCGGATTATCGGGGAGGCTTCCAGACGCGAACAGCATTCCGATAACGCTTCCGCCTGCTGGATGGGCGGTCTCACCGTGGCCAGGATGTCGGAGGGGGGCGAGGCACAGGTGGTTCGCATCCCTCCAAAAAGGAAATGGCCGCTGCTGCTTGCCATTCCCGACCACGCCCTGTCCACTGAAAAAGCCCGCCGGGTGCTTCCGGAGCAGTATTCCCGTGCCGATGCCGTCGCCAACATCCAGAACTCGATGCTGCTGTTAGCTGCCTTCACCCAGGGGCGTCACGACCTGCTCGCCGACGCACTGGAAGACCGCATCCACCAGCCTTACCGCGCCCCGTTCTGTCCGCTGCTGCCGAGTTTGCGTGAGCTAGCTGGAACTCCGGGCATTCTCGGCGTAGCTCTTAGCGGCGCGGGTCCATCGGTCATTGTTTTTCTCGATCCCGCTGTTTCCGCCCAGAGGGCGCGAAAGTCCATTACCGCCCATCTTGCCGATGCCGGACTCAGCGCCGAGTTGCTGCTTACCTCAATCAGCCCACGCGGTGCCCGCCCCTAGTCGGCGCTAATAGAAAAACGAGCCTGTGGAAAACTCTTGCATTTGCGCGTGGCTATGGTAGAGTGCTCGCCAAGACGCCACTAAAGTGGCATTTACCAAGCCAGCTCTTCCGGATATTTTTGGATTTCCCCCCGAAATCCGAAACTTTAGCCGTTGCTAGTGTGTTTAGGGATACAGACGGCCCCGCTTCCTTTGGGAAGCTCAAGTTGGTTTTCCGGGATGAGCAGGATGAAGTCGAAGTCGAAAATGCATTATCACGTCCAGCCACGTGAGACAGCCCAACCGCGCAACGAACAGGTGCGGCTGGAGATTCAGAACTTTCTCTACGCCCTCGATTCCTATCCTGCGCGCGCCACGAAGGAACCGCGCATTAGTTTTCAGCAACACCTGTCCACCGTGTCCGTGCCAACTCACGATGATCGGCGCAGCAACCGCGTTGCTCGCCGGCGATCGGCCAAGCGTCCGGTTTAACGGCTGGCTGGTGGCACAATGCCATTCATGCGCAGGTATTCCACCATCTGTCCATAATGATCGAACCCGTGGGATGCCACGCTCGTCGCCACTCCCAGACGCGTCACCCATCCTTCACCGAATGGACTCTTCAGCGGTTCGACCAAATTCTTCTCGTTGATGGTCTTGATGGCCTTGTGTACGTAGAGGAATGAATCTTTGAGGTAGCTTAGAATCTCAGCCTTCGTTTTCATCGATGCCGGACCGTTTTCCTCGCCCACATCGACGGGAACTTTCTCGCTCAGAATCGCGGCCCCGTACATGTAGTTCACCGCCGCTACATGCTTCACCTGCTCGCCGAAGGTTCGCACGCCTTTGAACTCGCCATCGGTCGGAGCGAATCCGAACTTGTCCTCAGGCATGGCTTCCACTGCCGGAACAAAATCGCGCTCCATGTTCGAAACCGCGCCATCCAACACCTGCATAACGCTCTTGTGTTCGGGCTTGCTCTTCATATCTTGAGCAACGCCGAAAGCCGTCAGCAGCAACACACACAACGCAACACAGCTAATTTTCTTTCTCATAATGATTCCTCTCCTTTCAATCGAGACTCGACTGATAACCTCTGTGTTACCCCGTGTCCCCTGTGTTAAAAGATTTTGATCTTGAATTGGACCCCTATCCAACGGAACCAGCCGCAAAAGGCCACTCTCGCCCCCGCCAGGCTCGAATCATATAGATCACCAGGCCTGCCAGCAATATCACCACTGCGTACCGTATTTCCTTTTGCCAATTCACCCGGTTGAACAAAATGAACAAAAATCCAGCAATCGCGACCAGCGCCGGCGCAGGATAGAGCCACATGCGAAACGGACGCGCGATATCCGGCCGCGTCACCCGGAACACCATCAAGCCAACTGCCTGCACCAAAAATTGCAGAATCAGGCGAATCACCACCAGCGCTGCGATTGCGTCGCGTAACCGCAGAAAACAGAACGCTGCCGCTACAACGCCCAGCGCCAGCAGCGAAACATGCGGGAAGCGGTATACCGGATGAACCTTGGCAAACGCCTTGAAATAGTTTCCATCGAGCGCCGCCGCATAGGGAACTCGTGAATAACCCAGCGTTAGCGAAAAGACCGACGCAAAGGCAGCCACAATGATGAGACCTGTGATCAGCCGTGCCGCCCACAGCCCATAAATTCTCTGCATAAATAACGACACAACATACAATCCGTTATTGTTATGCCCGGCCTGCAGCATCTCCCGCCACGGAACCACGGCCAGAATGCAGAGGTTCATCATTAGGTATAGACAGGCAACCAGCAGAATGGAAAGCAGAAGAGCACGCGGAATATTTCGCGTTGGATCTTTGATTTCGTCGCCGAGGTAACAAACGTTGTAGTAGCCCCAGTAATCGTAGGTAGCTATCAGCATGGCTCCGCCCAACCCGGTGAAGAATCCACGTGAGAGCGTGAATGCGCCGGGGGGGAAATCGAAGGCACGAGCGGCGCTGAAGTGCGTGAGCCCGGCAAAGATGATCCAGCCAATCGTCCCCATCACGCCCAGCCACAATACTTTTGAAAGCCGTCCGATCACGGTGATGCGCCGATAGAGCAGCAGGATGGTCAGGAAGCAGATGGCTACGGCGACCGCGGTTCCTTGCGTCACAATCCAGCTTACCTGCAGCGATCCTGCCCAGGGGATGGGCAGAGACGCGGTGTGCGCGGCGTAAACCGTTTCCAGGCCCGGCCAGTAGTAGGCAGCGTAGCCTACCAATCCAATGCACCCGGTGGCAATGGAAAGCGGTGCGCTGAACGAAAGTTGCCAGATAAACAGAAACGAAATCAGCCGTCCCCATTTTCGCGGTCCATAAATTTCGTTCAGGTAACGATACGGTCCTCCCGATCCCGGCAGCGCCGCACCCAGCTCTGCGGATACCAACCCGTCGCATACGGCCAATAGCGCTCCCAC
>JBAPQU010000291.1:0-17639 GCA_049280795.1 Candidatus Sulfotelmatobacter sp. | reverse complement strand
GAATTGAAGGGCGCAGTCGACGCGGATGCGGAGTCTTACGACGCGGTCATGAAAGCATACAAGCAGGCGAAGGCTGATCCCGCTGGGTCCGAGGCGCTCGTCGATGTGGCTCTTAAGTTGGCTACCGGAGTTCCACTCAAGGTCGCAGAGAAGGCGCACGAAGTGGCGCGGATTGCGCAAAGCCTGGAGAGCGTGACCAATCCGAATATGAAGTCGGACCTGATCACAGCGCTGGCGCTGGCGCGTGCGGCGATTACAGGAGCGCTGGCGAATGTGGAGATAAATTTGGCCTCGTTGAAAGACCGGGATTTTGCGGCGGAAGTACGCAAGAGAGTTGGAATGGTCAACAATTCAACAACCTAACTAATGGCTTTCGGCGGAATTGCCGAAGACCTGCTGCCAGAAATCCCACGTCGAAAATAGTCAACGCGATCAAGACAGCCGGCAGTGGCAGGTGCGTGAATTGGGGTACGAGGGTTCCTCGCAGCCCTTCGCTTGTGTACACCAGCGGATTGATCAGCACGATTTTTTGGAGAATTGGGAAATGGTCCAGCGCGCTCCAGGGATAATACGTACACCCGAAAAAGATCATCGGGGTCAGGACCATGCTGAACATCAAGCCGATGTGAGTTTGATTGATACTGCAACCAAGAGCCAGACCGCCACAGGCGGAGAACAGCGCCACGAGCAGCGTAACGCAGGCAAAGCTGAGCGGAGAATGCAGAGTCAAATCCACTCCCGGCCGCAAGATCTTCTTGCCCTTGGCGGCGCGCAGAGCCAAAACCGAAGCCGCCGCCGGAGGCAAGCGGAGGCGCTGAGTTGTAGATCTTGTGCAAGTCGCGAGTGCGAATGCCAGCCAGCATGCTGAAGTCCTTGGCACAGTTCAATGTTCTAAGGCGAGAAACACTACGGTTCCTACCCTAATGACGTAGCGAAGGTCTTTTGGTAGAACCAGAGTTGCGTAATGTTGTCAATTCTTTGCCGCCCTCAAATAATTGCACACAGACCCGAGTGGAAAGGTCCGCATCCGGGTTGAGATCAGAGGCAGAAAAACTACGTGCTTCGCACGAGGACATCCCGCTATGAGTCGCTCGGTATGGGTATCGGTCTCACTCTTGTTATTGGGAGTCGCGGCATTTCTCTTGAGTATGAACGGTTGCGGGGGAGGCAATACAACTGCAGTAATCACCAGCACGCCACCAGCATCAAAGATTCAGCACGTCGTGATCATCTTTCAAGAGAATCGCACGCCTGACAACCTGTTTCAGGATCCGGCGTTGATCGCGAATGGCGCGGATATTCAGAACTATGGAGTGAACTCGAAGGGGACGAAAATTCCGCTGAGCCAGATTGACCTGGGCACGGCAGGCAGCAATCCGGATGACTACGATTTAAGCCATGCTCACAGCGCCTTCGTGGACATGTGCGACCTGAACACAAGCACAAATACATGTGCGATGGACGGCGCCGATCTGATTCCAATTGCCTGCCAGAAGGGCGCCGCCAATTGCCCGCCCGCGAACCCGCAATTCATGTATGTGAATCCGGCAGATGTTCAGCCTTACTTCACCATGGCCGAGCAGTACACCTTCGCCGACCGAATGTTCCAGACCAACCAGGGCCCAAGTTTTCCCGCGCACCAGTTCATTATTTCCGGTACGTCAGCGCCCACGGCAACCAGCAATCTATTTGCCGCCGAGAACCCGATCGGTGGCGGCAGCATTGCGGGGTGCATCGCTCCTCCCGCCGAGACAGTTGCGCTTATCGATCCTACGGGCGCCGAATCCAGCACGATGTATCCCTGCTTTGAGCATGCGACGCTCACCGACTTGCTCGACACCGCCAACGTTTCATGGCGCTATTACGCGCCCTCGGCAGGTTCCATCTGGACTGCTCCCAATGCGATTCAACATATGTGCGGACCGAACGTTCCGCCGCCCAACGGCACTGCATGCGTAGGGCCGGACTGGGCTGGCTCAACCCCCAAGGTTGTGCTCAACCAGACCGAAAGCAACGCCCAGATTCTTACCGACATCGCAAGCGGTCAGCTCGCGCAAGTGAGCTGGGTAATTCCCCAAGGCAAGGATTCCGATCATGCCTCCAGCAACAACGGCTGCGGCCCATCCTGGGTGACTCTGCTGGTGAATGCACTCGGGAACAGCCAGTACTGGTCCAACACCGCCATCATCCTGACGTGGGACGACTGGGGCGGTTGGTACGATCACGTGCCACCGGCGGTTATCAGCAATGGCAGCAGTTGGGGCTCCGGTTACCTGTACGGATTCCGGGTGCCTATGATTGTGATTTCGCCATATGCCAAGACGGCTTACATCTCGCATGTGACGCATGACTTTGGAAGCGTCTTGAAGTTTATTGAGACAACTTTCAATCTGCCATCGTTGGGCTATGCGGATGCGCCAGCCGATAACCTCTCCGACATTTTCAATTTCAGCCAGACGCCGACCGCGTTTCAGACCATCGCGGCGCCTCCCGACGACGCCGCGTGCCGCAGCGATACAACTCCGGCCACCGATCCGGATGATGACTAGAACGTGCTTCACAAATGTCTTGGGAAGGCACGACTTCAGTCGTGCCGCCCGAGATCTTATTCATGAGTTTCTAGTCGTCGATTCTCTGCACTACAGAGAGGATCTTCCACGCACCATCCGATTTCGAGAGCGTCATGTAGTCCACCCAGTGCGGAGTGATGAGTTTGGCGGATGCGATGTTTCCGGAAATATCCAGCACGCTGATTTGCTCGGTCTTTTCCGCCTGGGGCTGGCCGGACGGGCCGTGGGAGCGTACTTCCCGCACCATCTCCGCCCTGGTCTTATCCCGCATGGGAATGTTGCCGTGGATCATGTGCTTCAGGTAGTGAGAATGTAGCGTTTGCTCCATGCGGGGAGCGTTGCCGGTGTAATAGGCTTCAATGTAGTTCGTGACTGTGGCGCGCACGGCGGACGAATCGTCGCCGACAGCGTTGTTGTTTTGAGCGTGTGTTGACGTTGATAGTGTGAGGAGCAGCAGGGATAGGCCGAAGCCCAGTACAGCGCGTTTCATGGTGGATGGTCTCCGCGAAGGTGAGAAGTTGGAACAGTCGGATTGTGCCAGCAAGGGTAGCTAGACACAACTACACCAAAGGCCATGTCTGCGGGGACAGAGGCTCCTCGCGGGGCTTACGCGAGGTTCTAAGGCGTCAGGAAATCACTCAACCGCGTTGCGCGAAATCACTTGCTGGTACCACTCCGCGCTGAGCTTCGGGGTGCGCACCTGGGTTTTGAAATCCACGTAGTGAAGGCCGAATCGCTTGCTATAGCCGTCGGCCCATTCGAAGTTGTCGAGCAGACTCCACAGAAAGTAGCCTTTGATCGGGTAACCCTCCGACGCGGCGCGATGCAGGTGCGTGAGGTGATTGCGCAGATACATCACGCGGTCGGTATCATCGACGCGTCCGCCGGCGGTTAACACGTCGTCGGACGAGCAGCCGTTCTCCGTGATGTACATCGCCTTTGGTTTCCAGATGTCGCCAACGTTGCGAACCGCCCAGTAGATCACTTCCGGCCCAATGTAGAGCCAGTCGGAAGCCATGCGCGGGAAGGAATCAGGGCGCTTCTCTACCACGTAGCCGGCCGGGGATGAATCGGCGCGCACATACTCTGGCGTGTACACGTTGAGGCCGACGAAATCGAGCGGGCTACCGATGGTTCTCATGTCACCCGGTTCTACCTTGGGCGCGTTCGCGCCTTCGCGCTCCAGGTAGCCGTCGGTGTATTTGCCTTCCATGATGGCCGTGAGAAACGGAGCGTTGCCCTCACGCGTGGCGCGATGCGCGGCCTCAATATGTTCCTTGCTCTCGATGACGGGTACGTAAACCGTGGCATTTTCTGCGAGGCCCACTTGCGTTCCCGGCTTGCCGTTGGCGCGAATGGCCTGCACCGCAAGTCCGTGCGCCAGAACGCCGTGGTGGCGAACCTGATTCACCTGAGCAGGCGGTAATTTCAGGCCCGGCGCGAACCTGCCTTCTTTGTAGCCCAGGTCAGTGAAGCAGACTTGCTCGTTCGTCGTAAAAAAGTGGCCGACGCGATCCGAAAGCTGTTTGGAAATATAGGCTGCATAATCGCCGAAAGCTTTTGGCGTGTCGCGGGACTGCCAACCGCCGGGCAAAGCCTGCGGCAGATCCCAGTGGAAGAGCGTGATGTAGGGATCGATATTGTTCTTGAGCAGCTCGTCAACCACGCGATTGTAATAATCAATTCCTTTCGGGTTCGTCTGGCCGGTGCCATCGGGGAAGACGCGGGACCACGAAATAGAAAAACGGTAAACCTTCGCCCCAAGGCTCTTGAGCAACTGAATGTCTTCTTTGTAGAGATGGTAGGAATCGTCGGCGACGTCGCCAGTTTCTCCGTGATAAGTCTTGCCGGGCGTATGCGAAAAAGTATCCCAAACGGATGGCTTCCGCCCGTCTTCGCTCACCGCGCCCTCGATCTGATAGGAAGCGGTCGCGCATCCCCACAAAAAGTTGGGCGGGAATTGGAGCAGGCTCGCCTTGGCCATTTGCGCGAGTGCAATGCGGGGAAGAGAAGCGCTGGCAAGAGCGGCAACGGCTGTGCCGGCCAGGGTCTTACCGAATCCGCGACGGGTGAGGGTTTTCATGGCGTAAGAAGACTATCACTTATGCGGTTGCGGAGGCGATTGCTGATAAGGTCTCAAATACTTTTATTGTTTTTGCGTTCTCCATCTCCCGGTCAACAAAAAGGCGGCTGCCGCCACGGCTGTAGCGGCCAAGAGTCTCAAGCCTGTGACGGCGAAATCGGGAGTTGAGTAAACGATCGCCCGTCCGCCGGCATAGTGATTTGGGCCTTCCCAAAGCCAGCCGTATCCGGTGCGGAATTGAACAAATCCGTCCGTCCCTGAGCCCTGAACTACATGCCACGGCACCCAGATGCAGCAGTAGATTACGAGTAGACAGTAGAAGACGGCGGTAATTCGTTGCGGGCGGTTCATACATCGTCGGAGGTGACTGCCTAATAGGCGCGCCAATTTTACGCCGCACCTAACAAGTTCAGCAATGACAGAATGTGATGGAACATCGTCGACGGAACTATCCTGATGTAGTTTGAGGTTTTAGTGCGCTACGCGCTTTAGCGCATCCTGGGCGCGCGTGAAGTTGTGGGCCATGGACAGCGCGGCGCGATATTCTTCGGCGGCGGCTGGGCGATTGCCTTGTTTTTCGAATACTTCGCCGAGCATATAGTGCGCTTTAAACACAGGTGCCTCTTCCACGGTTGCGGATGAATCAATGTACCGTCGCAAAAGACGAATGGCCACGGGATAGTCGCGGCCGGTGCGAAGCAATAGACTGGCGCCATCCACCAGCGCACCGGGACGATCAAGAGGACGCGACTCCATGGTACGCAAAGCCTGTTGCATATCGTCCACGCGGCCAGTGTGACGATAGAAACCGGCAAGATTCAACCAGGCGAATGCACCGCCGTGGCTGGCATCGATGGCGGCGTGATACTGTCGCTCGGCAGTTTCGGGATCATCCTCTTTCTCGGCGATGCGAGCGCTCACCCAATGCGCGATGGCCGGATTCAGCCGCGCAAGTTGCGCGGCCTGAGCGCGTGCTTTGTCCCTACCGCCGCCGACGATGGAGGGAGCTTCCAGATAGAACTCAGCCAGATCGGTGCGGGCTTGCCAGTTACTGGGATCAAGCTCGATGGCGCGCTCAAACTCAGTGCGAAGTTTCTTGGCCAGGCCGACGGCCTTGAAAAAAATGGAGCGATCGGCTTTTTCTCCGTAAGCACGGCCAAGCCACAGATGATAGACGCTGTTGTTCGGTTCGAGAGCAATGGCCTTCTCACATGCGGAAATGGCCGCGTCCCAATCATCAAGTTCGAAGTACGCGCGGCAGATGAGGTTATAGGATTCGGCCGAGGGAGAAGTTTGGTGCTCGAGGATCTGCAGCACCTGATCTACGCGGCCGGCGGCGAGCAGGGACTGGGGTGTTTCGGTTGCGTAGGCGAGCGGGAGCGACAGGAGGCAGAGCAAAACAGCAACGATGCGGACCTTCTTTACCGCTTGAGAAGCAGGTTCCTTACCGGGCTTGGCGCCCGGTTCTGAATGACAAGAATCGCTTGGTTCTTGTAATGCGGACTTTTCGGCATGCCTAAAGGCATGCCCTGATACGAATCGCCGCATCGGTTACGGCACCACTTTTGCGCGGGCGCCGTCGACCAGAGGCTTGGCATCGGCTGAGGACAGGACTACAACGGAATGTTCGGAGAGCCCGGAGGTGATTTCAACCTGCGTAAGATTCTGTAGCGAGACTTCGACTTCGCGGCGTTTCAATTCGCCATCGGCGACCTGATAAACATAAGGTTTAGCGTCGTCCATGCGTACGGCTTCGCGCGGCAGAGTGAGGGCGGAGTTGTCTTCTGCCGTAATCACCGTTACCCCGACGTTGACATTTGGCAGCAGGCGAAGATCATGGTTGTCCACGGTGCAGGTGACTTCGCCCACGTTGCGCGCTCCGCGAAGTTTCACGGTGGAAGGAACGGTGCTGACGGTGCCAGTCCAGATGCGTCCCGGCAAAGCATCCCAGGTGACTTCGATTTTTTGTCCCGTGGCGAGGCGGCCGATGTCAGGCTCGTCGACGAAAGTGCGTACCAGCATGCGCGAGAGATTGCCTTCCTGTAACAGCAGATCTCCGGTTTGCACGTACGCGCCTTGCTTGACGGGAAGGGCATAGACGATTCCATCAAAGGGCGCGCGGACAACCGATTTCTGCAAAGCATCTTCGGCCGCATCGTAGGCGGCTTGAGCCTCGGTACCTAGCGCCTGAACTTTGGCGACCTCAGGTTGCGAGTAGCGGTCTTTCTGTTTCTGCTCCAACAGAGTTGTATCGACCTGGGCGCGCTGCAATGAATCTTCCGCCTGCTTAACTTCGCCAGCAGAAGCTGCGCCTTGTTGCTGCAGGCGGCGAAGTGATTCCAGATTGCGTTGGGCAGAGTCGCGCACGCTGCGGGCCTTGACGAGTTGCGAATCGAGCGTGATGCGCTCTTCTTGCGTACCGCCGGTGCTGAGGTCGGATTGATCGGCTTGCGCTGACTTTATCTGGGCTTGGGCACGGGCGGCTTGGCTGCGCAGGTCGGCATCATCCAACTGCAACAACAGTTGACCTCTGTGAACGTGGTCGCCTTCTTTCACGAACAAGCGTTTCACCGTCGTGGGGTCAGGCGAATGGGCTTCGAAATTCTGGATCGGCTCGATTTTTCCGTTGGTAGAAATCAGACTACGGATGGGGCCGCGTTCCACAGTAGTAGTGCGAACTTTCAGGGGGCCGGGCCGCGTGAAAATTGGAATGACGGCGAGTGCGGCGAGCACTCCCACCACCAGCCATGCGCGGCCCTTGCGTGAGACCGGCCTTCCATTCGCATTCGAATTGTTGTTGGTTCCTACCAACCAGTTATCTTTCAGCGTGCGGCGGGGACAACTGCAAGGACTAATTTACCACTCAGACCTCTGCAGTAGAACGCTGTCTGCCCCACCCGTTGCCTGTTTAGATGCCGCCCGAGAGTTGCGGATGCTTGCGGGCTACATGGCGGCAACCGCGGAAGGTAGCGCTAACTGAATCGGGGTGCACAATATCCTGAGCCCGTGTACTACCCGGCGAGATCTACAAACCTTCACGACTTTTCGCCGACTCCTGTGTTCCTAAGCGATGTGGGCTAGTGACGTTCGGTGACAGGCCCGCGTCCGCAACGTCCGCGCCATAAACCAGCTTGAGGTGTCATATGCTTTTCCGCTCATCGCTCGCCTTCGTTACATTGCTCGCCAGCTTCTTCCAACTGTCTTCCATAATCGGCGCCGCGCAATCGCTCACCCCGCGCTGCCAGCCCTCAGTAACTCCGCCCATAATTGTCGCGACGCACGAGCAGATCGTTGCAGCCGGTCGCAGAGCTGAACCTCCGCTTACCGATACCAAGGGCTTCGGCTTCGCCTGGCCCGACACACAGATGGGCGTGATCAAGACGGCCGACGGTTATGAGTGGTTTACTAGCGATGGCGCATTTCATCCCCGGCAGATTTGGCAAGGTCAGTGGGTAGGCAACAATAATTACGGATCGGTGACCACCACGGTGGGCACGCTCGATAATCCGCTCGGTACGGGCAATCCGCAGGATGTCAGCATTTCCCCGAATCCTGATCCTGCCGTGAATCCCAACTATTCGGGCTATACCTACATGGGCGGTGGCCCGGTCTATCAGGTTCCGGCGGGCAAGCCCGGAGCGGGTAATCTGCTGGTCGGCTACCACGCTGAACTCCCCAGCAACACGCTTTACGCAGTCCACGGCCTCGCTGCATCCTGGGATAACGGACAGCACTGGACGGATCTCGGCGAAGTCGTTCGCCCGAACCAGTCTTTCGCCCCCGAGCTTGCCCCAGGCTTCGACGAGATTGGCGATGGGCCGCTTGTGATGTCGCCGGACGGGAAATACTTCTACTTTTACTTTCCCGACTGGCCCGCCGGCACCACAACCACAACTCATGTCTCGGTGGCGCGTGCGCTGGCGTCGTCTTTGCTGGAGGCCGCGTTTGGACCGGAGCATCCGCACACCGTGCCTTTCGAGAAGTTCTATGAAGGCACATGGAATCTGCAACCCGGAATCAGCGGCGCTTCCACCGACCTCAATCCGAACTGGGCGCCGCAACAGGGAGGATATCTCGATATCCACTTTGATAGCGCGCTGCAGCGTTACGTGATGATCATCGACAACGACACAACTTTCTATTACGCCGAATCCGTTGACGGCCTTACCTGGACGACGCCGATATCGCTCGGCGATTACGCCGACGGTGTGACCACGCTTGCGCCTTATCCAAGGTCTGTCGGGCTCGGCGATGACCCGCACATTCTGGGAAAGACATTCTATGTCTATTACACGTTTTTGCACGAGGAAAATGGAGGCTTGCCCCGGGAGGGGAACTCGTTGCGCCGGTTTACGCTCACCTGCCCATAGGGCTTACGTGGGTCCCTTTAATCTGGAAATCCTGCGTCAACTACGTTGCCTGACTTACAGTATCGTGCCAATAACAAACGTTCTTCAACAATTTATACAAAACGGAGATCTATGACTGCTTATCGGAGAGTGGCTATTTTCGCGGCCATTGTTATTTTGATGGGATGGGGAAACTGCGACTTGTGGGGGCAGGAGAATGCCGGGCAACTTTCCGTGCTGCACATTCAGCATTCTGTGACCACGTGGAAAACCGGCTTTCCGCAGTTTCTCTATATGTATCACGTGCTGGACGGGGCGAAGTCGATGGCGGAGGCGCGGACGCTTACGGGGACGATTTCGCTACAGAACTACAGCTCGAATTTCAGTGAAGTTTTGTGGTTAGTGGCCTACTGGCAGGGTAAATGCCCAGTCGATGACCAGAGTTTGGCCGGGGCGAATTTTATTTGGAGCGACATTCTGAAAAACCCCTCGCAGTCGACCTCCAATTTTCCAGTGAACCTTAATTTTCCTCATCCCTTGCCGACGACAGGGTGCATAGGTTTTGTTTTCGGCGGAGGGCCGCTGGTAGCAGGCAAGGTTACGATGTCGGCCGATCTGAACCTGACGTACCAACCGTCGAACTCCGCCGCGAACACGGTGGTCGACCTGGCTGGCGAATATTGTTTTGGCCAAAACTGGGGTTGCCAGAATGCGACGACCGACGACGCAGAGGCATTCGCGGTTCCGATCACGATGCCTGCTGGGCATCTGGTGGAGCTGTTCGGAGACATCTCCGACAGTACATTTGATGGGACACAGAACTTCGGGCCGCTTCCGACGGGCAAGGCGTGGGGCACTGTCAATGATTTTTACCTGCTTCCGGGAGGGTGTGGACAATTTGGGGAGAACCTCAACAGCCAGGGCTTCCCGAATCCAGTGCCGCTTGCGACGCTGTATAGCTGGCTTCCGGACAACGCCGTGCACCTCGAGAGCGTGCCTCTGGAGTATGAGATTCCTCGGGATGAAACGGGTAAGGCAACGCTTCAGAAACGGGTAGAAAGAATTTTTCCCGTACCTGTGACTGTGAACTCCGGAGATTGCGTGGTTGTGATTTATGGCAGAAAAGGTGACGGAGCAACCGACAACGAAACGCAGGTAAAAGCTGTGTTGGCACCGTAAACCCGGTAGGCTCTTCGGCAGGAGCAATCGCGTTCACATTAAAACAGGTTCTCAAAGCGCTTGCGCTGAACACTGAGGCGAGGTCCCCGTAAATTTATGTGCGCGGCAGTTTCTAGCCTTCCGCCTGCGGTGCGGATGGGTCTCAAACGCTACAATACTTTCATGCCAAAATCGCGCCGCTACACACCTGAGCACGCCGCCGCCGGGCTCGACGCCAACTTTCCTGAGATCGAGACTTGGCCGAACCAGTTTCCCGGCTATGAGATTGTGATCGACGATCCGGAGTTCACTTCTGTCTGCCCAAAGACTGGCTTGCCTGACTTCGGCGTGATCACGCTGCGCTACCAGCCCGATAAAGCATGCCTGGAATTGAAGTCGTACAAAGAATATTTGCATTCCTACCGCAATCTGGGCATTTTTCAGGAGAACATCGTGAACCGCGTGCTCGAAGATGTGGTGCGCTGGGCGAAGCCGGTGTGGGCCGAGGTGAAGGGAGATTTCCGGCCGCGGGGCGGAATTTCGACGACGGTGGTGGCGAGATGGCCGCGGGTAAAAGGAAAAAAGTAGCTGGTCGCAGGACTACCGCTTGCGGCGCCTTCGGCGTTGCGTGGCGAACATGCGCCGGTCGTAATTTAACGGTTCGATTCCCGACACATCAATTTTGCGGAAGCTAGCATGTTGGGGATTGAGCAGCCAGTTGTTTTCATGCGGAGCGAGCGCTGAGGGCACAATCAAGATGCACCGCTCGCCCTTCTCCACAAATTCGTCTCCAATGCGCGCGAGTTCAGCGGGCGCTGGAGAGCGGCGCCAGTGGGATGGAAGCTTGTCCACTGCGACGCGGTCGTTCGGCAGATCGTCGGGGATATCAGCCGTGACCAGAACCAGGTCCGGTGGCGCTTCGTCGGCGTCGAGATGCACGAAGTATTCGAGCATTGCAAGAGATTGATGTTCGGAAGTGTAGGCGAGGCGCGTTCCTGGGCTTGACCAGCGGCCTCCGTAGAGATAAGCGCCCTCACCATCGAGAGGAGCGCGCGCGTAGGCCTTGCGCAGCACACGATAAACTTGCGTCAACTAATGCCGCCGTAGGCGATCCGTCCGAGTACGTTCTCCACCTGCCGCGCACCCAATTCCGTGTCGATGGCATTAATGGGAGCGGCTCCGCCGAGTGCGCGATTGGAGCGCTTGAGCCAGCGCGCCGCGCTCTTCCGGTCGGCGAGGCTCTGTTGTGCCAGGGCGACAATTCGGGCGAGGCGGTAAAGGCGGTCAGACTCGAAGCGCGCCAGTCGGCCACTCCGGCGCCTGCGCTGCAGGCTGCGCGGAGAGAGATCAAGGGCTTCGGCCAATTCTTTGAGCGTAAGGCCGGAAGCATGCATTAATTCTTCAACCACAGCGGGCGGGAAGCCTTCGCGAATGGCTTCGCAAAGGTCGCGCTGGCTGGCAAGGTTTCGTCCCAGAACGCTTCGGCCGCCGAGTTCTCTTACCACCGCCCGCAATTCGTTTACCATTTGTCGTCAATTATAGCGACAAATGTCGCCATCGTCAACGGCTCATGCTGGCACGGCGTTTTGCGGATCGCGCCATGTTATATTCGCTCGACCTGATGACTTCCGCGAAACTTTATCCGCGTACTGCGCTGATTTTGTTAACGGCGCTGAATCTGCTGAACTATGTGGACCGCTCCGTGCTGTTTGCGGTGCAGCCGCTGGTGCAGAGCGAATTCCGGCTGAGCAACACGCAGGTCGGCTACCTCACGAGCGCCTTCCTATTGTTTTATATGGTCGCCGCGCCGTTCGTGGGACCGCTGGCCGACCGCTATTCGCGCAAGAGGATCATTGTCGGAGGTGCGATCTTCTGGAGCGGTCTGACGCTGCTCACGGCGGTCACGCACACTTATACGGAACTGCTGATTCGCCACACGCTGGTCGGCATCGGCGAGGCCACGTTTGTCACCATCGCTCCCACGTTTGTCGCGGACCTGTTTCCCGAAGAGAAGCGCGGGCGCATTCTCGGTGTCTTTTATTTGGCGATTCCAGTGGGCACGGCCGCGGGATATTTGCTGGGAGGTCATCTCAGTCCACGTTATGGCTGGAGATTCCCCTTTTACATAGCTGCGGTGCCGGGGTTTCTAATGGCACTCACGGTGCTGTTCTTGCACGAGCCGGAACGGGGGCAGTTTGACACGGAGAAGGAAACGCCGGAGCGGGCGACGATCTTTGGTTTAGCGCGCAATCCCGCATTTTGGACTTCAACCCTGGGCATGGCAATGATGACATTCGCTCTGGGCGGCATACAGGTATGGATGCCGACATTCCTCTCGCGTGCGCGCGGATATTCGCTGGAGTCAGCGAACTTCACGTTCGGAATCATTATTGTGGTCGATGGAATTCTGGCGTCGCTGGCGGGAGGCTGGCTGGGCGATTATCTTCTGCCGCGCATGAAGGGATCTTATTACTTTGTTTCGGCGGCCAGCATGGCGCTGGGCGTGCCGTTCATGATTGTGGCTTTGTTCTTCCGTGGTCCAGTGATGATACCGGCGATTGCGCTGGCGGCCTTCTTTCTTTTGTTGAATACTTCGCCTCTGAACGCGGCCGTAATCAACTCGGTCGGAGCGCACATCCGCGTGACGGCTCTTGCAGTGAACATTTTTATTTTTCACCTGCTAGGAGATGTTCCCTCACCAACGATGATGGGTTACGTAGCCGACAAACACTCGCTGCAGGCTGCATTTATTCTGCCTGTGATTGCCATGGTGCTTTCATCTGCCATACTGTTTTACGGTATGAAATTCGCGCAGGCGGTGCAGATTGATAGTCCGCCGAATCCGGCAGGGAAGACCTAGGCGGGGATGCATTACTTTCACTGGATTGCAGGAACGATTCTCGCGTTGGCCTGGTTCTCTCGCATTGTGGACGCGGCGATCGGCATGCCCAGTGTCGCCGACGTTTCCAAACCTGAATGGGACCATATGCCGTCCGGCATGCCGATGGTTTCCATCATCGTGCCGGCACGCAACGAAGAAAAGGATATTGAGCAATCTCTCACTCGCCTGCTCGCACTCGATTACGACAATTATGAAGTAATCGCAGTGAATGATCGCTCTACCGATCGGACGGGGGAGATCATGGAAGCGATAACTAAGAATTCCGACTTCTCGCAAAGGACGCGAGAAATGGGGCACCCGGTTTTGCGAGTGATTCATCATCGTGAATTGCCAGCGGGTTGGCTGGGTAAGACGCATGCCATGTGGACTGCTACCAATGAGGCAAAGGGCGACTGGCTGCTGTTTACCGATGCCGATGTGCAGTTCAAGCCCGACTCGGTTCGGCGCGCGCTGGCTTATGCCGAGGCCGAGCATGCGGATCATGTGGTGGTATTCCCACAAATGATCATGAAACAGCCGGGCGAGTTCATGATGATCGCTTTCTTTCAAACCATGTTTGTCTTCGGGCATCGGCCGTGGAAGGTAGCTGATCCGAAGACGAAGGATCATATGGGCGTGGGCGCGTTCAACCTGATTCGCCGCAGCGTCTATGAAGCGGTGGGAACATACGAAGCCTTGCGCATGGAAGTGCTCGACGACATGAAGCTGGGCAAGGTAGTGAAGAACGCGGGTTTTGCGCAGCGCAACGTTTTTGGCGCAGACCTGATTTCGATCCGCTGGGCGAACGGCGCGATGGGAGTGGTCAACAACCTGACCAAGAATTTCTTTGCGGTGTTGTCTTTTCAGTGGTGGCGCACTTTGATTGCGGCATTCGGGCTGGCATTTCTGAATCTCATGCCGTTTTTTGGCGTGTGGCTGGCGCATGGGTGGGACCGACTGCCGTATGCGGTGGCATTGGGCTCGATGTTTTTGATTTATCTGGGCATGTCGTGGCGTTCGGGGGTTCCGGCTTATTATTTTGTGCTGCATCCCATCAGCACGGCACTGTTTACGTATACGTTGCTGCTCTCCATGTTTCACACACTGTGGAACGACGGGATTATTTGGCGCGGGACTAGGTATCCACTGGAGGAGTTGCGCAGGGGGATGGTATGAGTGGCAAAGTTCAAAGAGTGACGAACTGCCAGGCGAAGTCGCGGAATTCGGCAAGCTTGCGAAAGTCTTGTTCGTTGGCTGTGATGACCTGAATGCCCATTCGGGCGGCGCTCATCGCGATCAACGCGTCGTTGGTAAGCCGGCCGCGTCCGATTTTCTCGTAGCCGTATTTGACCGCTAGCCGCTGCAATAATTTGCCAGCGTGGATCCAGTCATCGAGGCTGGGTACCAGGATCTTTCCGGCCTGGCCAAAGCGCTGTTCCAATTCCTCGACATACTCGCGATCCCGCGCGCCCGCCCCAGCGTAGAGTTCCTCCAACACAACTGCGCTCAGCCACAGGGTTGTGCCGGCAGCGATTCGTTCCAAACGTAGAAGAGCATCTCGACCGCGCAGGGCGGCCACATAAATTGAGGAATCGAGCAGAACATGCTGCATCTAGTCATCCGGCGTGCCGTAGACATCTTTGATCTTGGCGCCGCTCCTGAGAAAGCGGGAATTTGCCTCGTGAGCTCGGCGGTTGCTCTGCTCTTCGGCAATGGCCAGGTCCAGCGCGCGCTCGATGGTTTCGGTTTCTGTCCTGGCGCGCAGGGCTTTTTGGGCGCGCTTGATCTTAATCGCGTCCAATTGGAAGTGTTTGTGCGATCGGCCGTGTGCGGTTGCCATTCCACTGATTCCCCTAGATCCACTATATCATTGATGTACATCTTCCTAACATCTATGTACATAGGAGCGAGGCCCCACGGAATTGACTATTGAGGCGGCTCGCCACTTGCGTCAGCTTCGTTGCCGTAGGTGGCGGTTGAGTTTGGCTCAGCGTAGGTTTTGGCGGGCTTCTTGGTGGGGCGGATTCGGCCGGCGCTGTAGTGGCCTTGTTTTTCTACGTCATAGTTTTTCGGTAAGGGCGGGATCAGGGTTGAGCCGTTGGTTAGCTGACTGACGCGGGTCAGGACGATTTCGGCGCGGCCGTTGTAGAGCTTCACGGGGCCATGGATTTCGATCATCTGTCCGGCTAGACGGCGCACGTCGCCGACATCTTTCAGGTCGTGAGGGAAGACCACGACGGTGAACGGGCAGGCCATTTGATCCTCACAGAAGTCGACGAAGTGGACGCCTCTGGCACCAACTTTCACGCGCAGGACTTTGCCCATCACGCATTTGTTTTCGCCTACGTGCTGGCTAGCGGTTTGGATGGAGAGGCAGTCGGAGGCGAAGGCTGCGGTCGCGCAGAGTAGGAGGGTTAAAAGCGCAAAAATATTTTCTTTGGACATGGGAGCTAGGCTTTCTTTCCGGGCGTAAAATCCGTTATCGTTTGGTAACTCTTTACCTTTTTAGTACCCTACCCCTACCCTTCTCGCCGTTGTGGAATCATCACGTTAGCACGATTTGACCTGCAAGGTCCTTTTTCTAAAGGACTTATGGGCTAAATTCCGTCGAACAAAGAAGTTAGTGGCCGATTCTTAGCCAGTAGCTAAATTTCCGTTATTGCGGAATTTATTGCCTTTGCTTAGCAATGATGGGGTGAGTTTTGGATTGGCGCAAGGTTGGATGTCACGAGTGTGGGCTGTGAATTTATCTACGGGCGGGCGCTGACGTTTCAGGGTTATCGTATGCCGCCCCGGGACACTGCCGACTCCGATGAGAGACATCGCCGGGCGTGCAAGTTCTTGCATCTCGACGACCGATCTGCTTCGTGGTACGCTCCGCCGTAACCGAGCTGTCTGAGATTGCTTGTCCAACCTTTACTCGATTAGGAGATTCTCCATGCGACCAGGAAATTCGTCATCCGGGTTTGGCGTGTTGCTCACTGCGGCTTTCGTTACTGCGGTTTTTGTGCTCACGCTTCTTCTCGCTGCTTCCGCTTTAGGGCAAACTGTAACCACCTTGCAAACCTTCAACGGCAGTAACGGGGCGAATCCGTACTTGGGCGCTTTGGTGCAGGGACGCGACGGCAATCTCTATGGCACCACTTACAGCGGCGGGGCCAACGGAAGCGGCACTGTGTTTCGCTTTAATCGAGCCGACAACCACATCGCGGTAATCCACAGCTTTGCGGGAAGCGATGGCAGTTCCCCGGCCGGCGGCGTTACGTTGGACACGGACGGCTACTACTACGGGACGACCAACTATGGCGGAAGTGCGGGCCTCGGAGTGTTGTTCAGAATCAATTCGAGCGGCGTCTACACGGTTCTCCACTCGTTCCTGGGCGGAAGCGATGGAGAGAACCCGAACGCTACGCCGGTCGAGGGCAGCGACGGGAACCTTTATGGCGCCACTACCGGAGGAAGCGGCAGTGTGCCGGTAACCATCTACAAGTACACTCGGGCTGGGGTTTACAGCGTCGTTTCCAGCTTCGATTCCACGACTGGAACAGGCGTCATGGGAATGATCCAGGGCTCCGACAGCATGCTTTACGTGACGGCGGACTCTGGCGGAGCCGGCGATTGCGGTTCAATCGTGGAGCTGACGCTGACCGGAGTTGTGAAACAGGTCCACTCTTTCAACTGCGAGCATGATGAAGGGGGTGCGAATCCGGTAGCACCGCTGGTTGAGGCTGCGGACGGCAACTATTACGGCACGACCCCAGTCGGCGGAACGAACGATTTCGGGGTGTTGTTCCGGATGAAGCCAGGGCTGGGCGAACTCGTGATGCACACCTTTACTTCGTCAGGCGTCCGCTTCCCACAGGGCGGCTTGGTGCAGGGGACCGACGGCAATCTTTATGGCGTCAGCGAGGATGGGGGAAATCTCGAAGGCGGGATCCTCTATAGCTTCAACCCGTCCACGCTTGCCTATGCGGAGCTCTATCAGTTCACGGGAGTTCAAGCTTTTATGGCTCCGCTTATGCAGCACACGAGCGGCCTGTTCTACGGACCCTCGTGGGTAGATGGCTTTCACAATGAGGGATTCATCTACTCCGTCGATATGGGGTTGGGACCTTTCGTCGTGTTCGTGCATGAGGTAGGGACGGTTGGCGGCACGGCGGAAATTCTGGGTCAGGGACTGAGTGGAACGACCGGCGTGAGCTTTAATGGAGTTGCCGCAAGTAGCTTTACGGTGGTGTCCGATACCTATATGACTGCAATCGTGCCTGGCGGCGCAACTAGCGGGGCGGTTGTGGTTACGACGCCGGGAGGGATACTTACCAGCAACGTGGGCTTTAAAGTTTTTCCGTAAGTGGCGGGCTTGCCTGGACTTGGTTAATGGCTTAACGGGTCAAAGGCTTTAAACACAGGGGGCACTGGGTACACACAGGGTAGAGCTCCTTCCTCGGGAGTTCTCAGCTTCGCCGGGGACTTCGCTTCGTCGGGATGACAAATTGTAGAAAAGGCTTTATGCAGCGGTGAACCGCTGCGCCACCCAAAAACGACGCACGGCTGAAGCCGGCTCATGATTTTGGAGGCTGGGCGGCGCGGCTTGAAGC
>JBAPQU010000290.1:0-11467 GCA_049280795.1 Candidatus Sulfotelmatobacter sp. | reverse complement strand
AGCCGCATTATGGGGCGCAGGCCGCGCGGTAGCGCCGAGCGATCGCGTTAGATTCGCTTCGATCGGCACCGGCACGCGCGGATGCGAACTGCTGCAAGCGTCGCTCGCCGTGCCGGGCATTGAATGCGTCGCGGTGTGCGACCTCTACAACAGCCGTCACGAGGCGGCCCAAGAAGCTGTGCAGAAGCAGGTCCCGGTGACGCGCAGCTATCGCGAAATCCTGGACCGCAAAGACGTTGACGCTGTGATCGTTGCCGTCCCTGACCACCAGCATCGCCGCATCGTGGCGGATGCCTGCGCCGCCGGCAAAGACGTGTACTGCGAAAAACCAATGTCGCACACCGTGGAAGACGGCTTCGACATGGTCGATGCCGTGCGCAAGAACAATCGCATCCTGCAGGTAGGCAGCCAGCGGGTAAGCTCCATCGTCTACGAGAAGGCGCGCGAACTCTTTGCTGCCGGCGCCCTTGGCGAGGTGTTCTTCATCGAAGGCTCGTCGGATCGCAATTCGGCCAGCGGCGCATGGGTGTATCCCATTCCGCCCGACGCCAACGAAAAGACCATCGACTGGAATGAGTTTCTGGTGGGCGCGCCCAAGCGCCCGTTTGATGCAGCCCGCTTCTTCCGCTGGCGCTGTTTTTCCGACTACGGTGAGGGTCTGGCTGGCGATCTTTTCGTTCATCTACTCTCTGGAATCTATTTCATCTCCGGAACCGACGAGGCTCCAACGCGCGCGCAATCGAGTGGCGGACTATTTCGCTGGAAGGATGGACGCGACTTTCCCGATCTCATCGAGACGCTCTTTGACTATCCGAAATTCCGCGTCGTGCTGCGCTGTAATCTAAACAACGCAGGCGGCGAGCCGATCAAATTCCACGGCACCAAAGGTACCATGGAGATCGTTGGTCAAACCCTTACGTTTACTCCGCAGGACATTAGCCCGAAGCCAGAAACATATTCGACGAAGGGCTGGCCCGCGCGGCTGCGCAAGGAGTATCTGGAGCAGTGGGCCGTGGCGCATCCACAGCCCAGCCCGCTTGATTACCAGGTGGCGGAGGCGGAGACTTTCACTGCGCCACCAGACTACAGCGATGTTTCGGCCCACGAAGCCAACTTCTTCAACGCGGTTCGAACCCGCAAGCCCACTGTTGAGAATGAAGAGTTCGGCAACCACGCGGCGATCGGCTGCCATCTCGCCAATTACGCTTATTTCAAGAATACAATAGCAACCTGGGATGCAAACACGAAGACGATTCGTGGGTAGATTTTCTTGATGCCGTCACGAATCGAAGATGCTTCAGGAGTGAGGACTCACAATGCGCCGGATTTCCAGAAGAAGTTTCTTGAAGACCGCATCCGCCTCCGCCGCTTGCGCCACATTATGGAAGAGCGTGCCCCAGCTCATGGCTAATCCCCTCGGCCTCCCACTCGGATTGCAACTGTACTCCGTGCGCACCGTTCTGCCGAAAGATTATGAAGGAACACTGAAGCAGATGGGCGCGCTGGGCTATCGCGAAGTTGAAGCCGCCGGCTTCTTCGGCCACACTCCGGCCGAAGTGAAGCAGGCCATGGATCACGCAGGGCTCCGTTGCGTAAGCGCGCATTATTCCCTGAAGGATCTGTTGCCAAAGGTGGATGAAACCATTCAGTTCGGCAAGGATCTAGGGCTCCAATACATCGTTTGCGCCGCGCCCATGTTGAAGGATCCGTCGCGCGTAAAAGACCCCAACTCCAGCGCGGCTCGCGAATCCATGACGCTCGACGACTGGCGCTGGAATGCCGAGCAATTCAATCGCATCGGCGAGCGCGTCAATGCGGCAGGCATGCGCTTCGCCTACCACAACCACACTCCGGAGTTCCGCGCAGAAAACGGCGTAATGTTTTACGACGAGCTTATGCGCCTCACCGATCCGGCGAAAGTGACGATGGAACTCGATTGCGGCTGGGCAGCCGTCGCCGGCAGGAATCCAGCGGACCTGCTCAAGCGCTACTCAACTCGCATTTCCATGCTGCACGTGAAGGACTTCAAGATGGGCCACGGAGTAGTTCCACTACCCGTGCCACCTTCCACGGAAATGGGGCACGGCGCCATCGACTATCGTCCTATTTTCGAAGCCGCAAAGAAGGCCGACATCAACCACGCTTTTGTCGAACAAGAGGAGTTCGACATGCCCATGATGGAAGCGCTGAAGATCGACGCCGATTACATGCGTGCTTTCACGGTGTAGCGCCGTCATCCCGCCGGCAGGCAGCAACAATTTTCCGCCGGGGAATGAATTGCGCTGCCCGTTCCTAGCGCAGTACACTCCGGATCACCAAATCCAAACCCACCATAAGCACGGCAGAAGCCGGGATCACCAGCAATGCTTTCTTCAGCCGGCGTGGATCGCCTCCGGCAATGGCGCCGATAATCCGCGAACTCACAGCGAGACCGATCCATCCGCATGTAATCACGAAACCGATGGCGGTTCCGCTCATCCGCGGAAAAGCATCGCCCACAATAGCGAGCGTCGTCGGAAAGACCGGCGCCATCGATATTCCCGCAAGAAAAACCAGCACAAACGCGACGGCAGGCCGGTTGGTTCGCAGCATCAGGAACGTCGTGACTGCCATCGCAACCGAGGCAAACAAGGTCACCGTCACAGGCGGTACACGGATGAGGATCGGCGAAACTCCGAGGCGGCCCAGCAGTAGCCCCAGCGCAAATCCCAGTGACAGAATGTTGAGCGCGCTCGATTCCGGAATGCCCTGCGCAATCAAGTGGCGCGGCAACCAGTTCCACACGCCGACCTCGCAAGTGATATAGAGAAAGAGGAAAAGCCCAACCAGGAACAGCAGCGGCCGTCCCAGAACCGGCGCCGCATCTGCCAGTATGAATCTTCCCGAGCCCGTAGGTCCGGGCATTTTCGTCAGGCCCTCAACCACCACGGTGAGTATCGTGACCGACGCGATGGTGTAGCACAGCCGCACCCAATTTCGCTTGAAAAGATTGGCTGAGATGAAAGGCGTGGCCAGCCCGCCAAGGCCGAAGAACAGATTGGTCAGATTCAGAGCGATGCCGCGATGCGCTTCGCCGGCTTCGCTCACCAAAGAATTCGCGGCAGTAACGATAGTGCCGCTACCCACTCCCAGCGCGAACAACAAAATCAGAATGCCCCGGAAGCCCGCCACGCGAGGCAGCCAGAGCAACGCGGCGGAGATAAGAGCTAAACCAAGGATGAGCCCAACCTTTTTCCCTTCGTCGTCGATCACCGGGCCAGCGGCAAGAGATGCCACGATCAACCCCAGCGCCTGCGAAAGAGCGATAGTACCGTTCTGGCTGGGCGAAAGATGGAAACGCTCCGAGAGTTCAGGCAAAATTGTGCCCAACATAGCGGCAATCAATCCGTAGAGGAAAAACGCGATGATGGCGGAGAACATCAGCATGCGGCGGCGTTCCTTTCAATTGCCGGTCTACGTTTAAGAAGCAAGTGCCGGAACATCAATCCAGCCTCGCGTGCGATTGCTCTCGAGCGCAGCGTTGAGAATGGTGAGTTGCCGCAATCCATCGACAAACTGCGGATACTCGACAGCACGGCCTTGTTCGCTGGTTGCAACATTGCCGAATGAAGACTCTCCAATTGAAGCGTAGAAACGCCGGAACACTTGCTTGAATGTATCGTCGTAACCCTCACTATGGCCGCCGGGAAGATCGGCATAGCTGCGAGCCTCAGGCTTCAGCAGCGACGGATCTTTCACAAAGATCTGATTTGCGGTATCGCGATGCCCGGCCCAGAGTTCATCCGGACGCTCCTGGTCCCACGCCACCGATGATCGCGTTCCGTAGATCTCAATGCTAAGCCGGTTCTTGCGTCCGGCGGAAACCTGGCTGGCGGTAACGCTCCCACGTGCGCGTCCGCCCATGCGAAAGATAACTGCGCCAAAGTCCTCTGTGTCGACGGCTGTTTCGACATACTCTTCCGCGCTAAGCAATTTATTAGCGAAGGTCTCGACCGAATGTTTCGGCCGCTTCCGCGTGGAGTGGAACGTCTGAAGGTCGGCGCAGAGCGAAGTCACGCGCAGCCCGGTAACATGCTCGGCCATATCGAACCAATGCGATCCGATATCGGCCATGCAGCGCGAAGGCCCGCCTGCGTTGGCATCCACACGCCAATTCCAGTCCGTATCGTAAAGCAGCCAGTCCTGGGAATACGTGCCCTGCACCACGAGAACTTCACCCAGATCTCCACCTTCGCGCATTCTCCGCATCTGTTGCACCATCGGGTAATAGCGCAAATTGTGGCAGACGCAGTTGCGCAATCCTCGCTTTGCTGCAAGCGAGGCGAGTTCTTCGCCCTCAGCAACGCTCGTGGCCAGCGGCTTCTCGCAAACCACATGCTTTCCGGCTTCTAGCGCATCCTTTGCCATGGGAAAATGTTGCGCGTTCGGCGTGCAGATGTGCACCGCATCAACTTCCGCATTGCGCAGTACCTCACGGTAGTCGGCGGTAATCCTCGGGATGGAAAATCCGGCGCCCAGCCGTCGCGCCGTCTCAATGTTTCTCCCGGAGATCGCAACCGCTTCAACAAACTCCAGCCGCCGCACCGCTTCCAGATGCACGCGCCCCATAAAACCCGTTCCAACAATTGCCGTCCTGATGGTTTTCATTTTGTTTTTAGTACGCCGAATCTCTGTCCTAACCTGGGCAGCATCAAACCCACCACGGCGTTCCGGGTTGTTCACCGATCACAATGTTGTGGAGAAAATTGGCCGCCTTGGTCAACCCTTCTTCAGGTGACATCAAGCTGTCTTCGTGTTCGATGGAGAGCACGGAATCGTAGCCGAACATGCGCAGCGTGGAAATAAATTCACTCCACCATTCCATTCCATGCCCGTATCCGCAGGTGCGGAAGATCCAGCTACGTGCGCGCTCTTCCGTATACAACTTGGTATCAAGCACACCGGCACGCGGCAGGTTGGCAGGATAAATCTGCGTGTCTTTGGCATGCACATGAAAGATCGCGCCTTCCAGCACGCGCACCGCGGCGATGGGATCGATGCTCTGCCAGAAAAGATGGCTCGGATCGAAGTTGCAGCCCAAGTTCGTTCCCGCGATGGATCGCAGCTTCAACATCGTCTCCGGACTATAGACCACAAACCCCGGATGCATTTCGATTGCGATCTTTACCCCGTGATCGGCGGCAAGCTTTGCACGCTCACTCCAATACGGCGCGACCACTTCATTCCACTGCCAATCGAGAACCTTAAGATAGTCGGGAGGCCACGGGCAGGTAACCCAGTTCGGAGCCGTGGCGTGAGGCGAATCACCGGGGCATCCGGAAAAATCGATCACCACCGAAATACCCAACTTTTCCGCGAGCAGAATCGTTTTGTGGCTCACTTCACGATCACGCTGCGCTCGCGCCTTATCGGGATGCAGCGGGTTTCCATGACAACTCAGAGCGCTGATGCTCACTCCATGGTCGGCCAGGGTTTTCTGAAACTCGCCTAGCGCCGCCGCATCTTCCAGCATCTCAAGCTTGCAATGCGCGTCCCCCGGATAGTTACCCGTCCCCAGTTCGACGGTATCAATGCGGAGCGCTTTAATTTTCTTGAGCACCGCCGCCAGTGAAAGCTGCGACAGTAACGGCGTGAAAACTCCAATCCGCATAAACGAGCGCTCCGGCTACCCATCGGAAAGGTAAGGGGCGCGGAAGTGAATTGTCAATCGAGTGGCTTGCACAACAGACGAGAACCCAACCGCCTAACTTGGGTCGATGCTGATCTTTAAAGCAGTGAGAAACTTCCGGTCGCCTGTGGTGAGTCGAATATCAACGGGGCGAGTGTCCCTCGTCTGTGCATCCATATCCGGAGCATAACGCTCCTGCGGTGTCGTGTGGACTTGAGCATAAGCTGAGAGATCGAGACAAATAAGCACTTCGTACCCTGCCCTCTCAACCCGGGCAGCAATTCCTTCTAAGCGGTCGCTCGATTCAATTGCCTCATTCACAATGTTGTCGAGTTGGTTATAATAGAGGCTCTTCTTGATCACTGCACTGGCGGCATTCTTTAGCGCTTGAGTTAGTCTGCCGATCTGCTCTACCGCGGGCGTCTGCCGGATTCCATCCGGCCGGGGCAGCGCAAAAATGCCCTCTTCAGTTCTCACGCGGATCTTAATGCGGGGCACGAACGAGTTGAATACGCCACGGCCCGCAGCCTGCAATTCGCTAATCATCGATCGAACCACCGGATCATTGTCGATCTCCACTTTAAGCGCTTGCACCGCTTCGAAGAAAGCGGAATCCTGTCGCAAGGTTTCTTCGGCTGCACGTTCCATCCCCTCAAGCAGCCATCGCATCGTTTTTCTGTCGATCATAGCCCTCGTCTGCGACTATTTCTCTCATCGACAGATTCAACGTAGCCTTTGTGGAGTAGGTCAGCTTCTTCAAACTGCCGTTCCGATCATTAGTTCCGCTTAATTCGATAACCGCAGTTAGTTATTTGAAAATAACTGGATGAGCGACTGATGGACTACTCAATGTAAGCACATTTGACTTATGCCCTTAAGCGCAACCTGGAGGGCACAACTAGCGAGTGTTAGTAGTGTGCCGGTTGGGACTCGTCTGCTATTTGTTTACCAAACCTCAGAAAAACCTTGACCTTTCGTATCGCTCATGTAATATTGTCACCCAAAATGCCCCCCGGCATATTTAGTGAATATAAGCAGTCTCCCTGCAAAAGCGGACCGGAGCAACTGATTCACATGTTACGGGTCGCTCGAAAATGTGACTAGCTTTGAGCTGGCACGCATCGTATCTTTTCCCCAACTTGTTCGCTTCTCAAGAGCTCGGGTACTTGTCCGAAAACGATTTTTAACAGCGGACCGAAATACGTCCGGCCGCCACTTGCATTCGCGGATATGTTCTCCGCGTGGGTTCGTGGGCGGTCGCTGGCCGACTACCGTGTTGTTCGGCCGGAGGATAACCATGCGCACCAGCCCAACCCTAATCGCCATGGAACCGCCCGCAGAAACTGCGGATCGCAGCTTGGGAACAGATCATAGCGTGGAAGACGTGATTCGCACGTTGACGGGATTGATCGAGACCGTAAGCCGCGGACGAACCGCAAACGAACCACCAGGAAGTTCCACAGAAGAAGTCCTGGTCGATACCGAAGTGGATGGTTCCCGTTATCTTCTGGTGCGCATGCGGCGCCTTGGAAGCAATCGAGTTCAGCTGAGTCCGCGCGAGCAGGAGATTGTGCGCATGGTAGCCAAGGGACACCCCAACAAGGTTATCGCCGATGTACTCAACATCAGCTCTTGGACCGTGTGTACTCATCTGCGCCGGATCTTTGCCAAGTTAGGCGTGGGATCGCGTGCGGCCATGGTGGCTCAACTACTAGAGCTAGGGGTTCTCGCGCCGGACCATCGTGTTGCCGTGGGCATGAAGTGAGATTGCGGTACGCATCCTCGCGCTTCCCATCCTTAATATAGGTAAGTATTGGCTAGAGCCGGTACTCGCTGAGATCGCCCGCAGTCAATTGGCTACCCGGATTGGAAGCCTGCGAACCAGCCGAAGAAGTCGAATGAGACTCTGCTTCGGCTTCACTCTCTTCTTTGCGCCGCGCTATCCGCGACGCGGCTTCGCCCACGCGAGCCAGCTGCATTAGCCGCAATATATTTCCACCCAACACCAAAGCCTCGTGTTCTTTTGCGAGCCCCAACAGCCGAATCTTGTGTAATTCCACACCGGGATGAATCCAGGGACCGTCAGAGCCGAAGATGAGCTTGCGTGGCCCGGCTCGCTTAATCGCCTCCACAATGTAGTCGAAGCGTCGAACAGTCGAAGTGTCACCGTAGACGTTCGGGTAGCGTGCCATCTGATAGACCACTTGCTGGTGAGCTCGCCAGTCGTCGGTGTAGCTGCCAAGATGCGCGACGATGAAGTTGACGTCTGGATACTGCGGCGCAAGCATGTCAATCACTTCGGGACGGCTGACCACGTCGACGAAGATGGGCAAACGAAAGGCGCGCGCCGCTTCACATACTTCGCGCGTGGGCATGGCATCGAAGCCGTGAATCTTGATGCCGCGAAAGCGCCACTTGCGCACCGCGCGCTCGACCATCCGAAAGATGCGCCCGGCATCGCGCGTGGCGTGGACGAAGACAAAGCCGATCAGGCGTCCTGGATAACGAGCGACGATCCGGGCAATTTCGGCGTTGGCTTTGTTGTAGTCGCTGTGGAAGACCGCCACAACCACAGTCCTGGAGATCCCTGCGGCCCGCGCCCGACGAAGATAGGGTTCGATGGCCGCAATCGTATTCCACGGCGCGGTCATGCGGTCCCCGGTCCCGGCGTGGCAGTGGCAATCGATGATCATAGCTTTTTCGATCATGGCTTTTGCCATTCCGCGCATTCCGGCGTTCGCCATGCGCCGCGCAACTTCGCGGCCAACGCCAGGTACCAGATGCTGGTTGCAATCGCTTTGTAGAAATTCGGCAGATGAAATTTTTCGTTGGGACCGTGAATGTGGTCATCCGGCAGGCCAAACCCCATAAGCACCGCGGGAATCCCGAGTATTTTCTGAAATGTATTCACCACCGGGATGGAGCCTCCTGACCGAATAAAGACCGGTGCCGCTCCAAAACCTTTCTTGTAGGCAGCCGCCGCTGCCCGCAACGCTGGATGATCACGGTCCACCAGCGCAGGTTCTATCGCGGAGAATGTCCGCACCGAGGAGCGTACGGCCGGCGGAGTAATCCGCTCAATATGCTCGCGAAAGATCTGCGCGATTCGTTCTGGACGCTGGTCCGGTACCAAACGAAAACTGAGCTTCGCAATCGCACGCGCCGGGATGATGCCTTTTGCGCCGCGCCCATAGTGCCCACCCGCCATGCCATTCAGAGTTAACGCCGGCCGAATCGTCGTGCGCTCATAGAGACTGAACCCCGATTCTCCCCATCCCCGTTCAACTCCCGCAACCTGCAGAATCTCTTCGTTGCCGGGTCCCGTGCGTGCCATGAAAGCTCGCTCTTTTTCGCCCCAATCCCGCACATCATCGTAGAAGCCAGGAATCGCCACACGCCCATGCGCGTCGTGCAGGCGCGCAATCATCTCGCACAGAGCTTGCAGCGGATTGTGAACCGCGCCGCCAAAATTTCCCGAATGCAACTCATGCGGCGGCCCTTTAACCTCCACCTCCGCTCGCAAACCACCCCGCTGCGCGTAACTGATTGCCGGACGATCCGGAGCGAGCATGCGAGTATCGGAGATAACCGCCGCATCGGCCCGCAGCGCGCGCTTGTTCCGCTCGATGAATGCCGTCAAATGCGGGCTACCTATCTCCTCCTCGCCTTCGAAGATGCACTTCACATTGACCGGCAGAGCCCGCTCGGTCTTCAAGTAGGATTCCATTGCCTTCACGTGGGAAAAAAGTTGACCTTTGTCGTCCGCCGCGCCGCGGGCATGGAGGTTGTTGTTCTTAAGCGTCGGAGTAAACGGTGGTGTGTACCATTCGCCCAGCGGTTCTCCCGGCAGGACGTCGTAGTGACCATAGATAATGAGAGTGGGACGGCCAGGGGCGCGCTGCCATGAGGCATAAACAATAGGATTGCCGCGAGTGGGGATCACGCGAACTCGATCGAGGCCAATATGCCGCAGATGCCGGGCCAGCCACTGAGCGCAACGATTCAGGTCCGCGGCACGTCTCGGATCTGAACTCACCGAAGGGAAACGAATGAATTCCTTCAGTTCCGCCACAAATCGCCGGCGGTTCGCGTGAGCGTAGCGGAGAGGTCGGAGGGTGGTCATAAAATCAAGTGTTCAGTTTCGTTCTCGAACTCGAGTTCGAGATCATTCATACTCCTCGGTGCTTGTCCCCTGCCAACGTGGAGGCATCACGGTCGGGTTCATATTCGATTTCCGCAGGGAAGGCTGAGGCATTGCTGAACAGCAGTGGGATCTCCGCCGAAACCATTGACTCGCAAGGCAAAGGCTGCGTAGCAATGGGCGTCAAATCTCCTTGGGGAGTCGTCGTCCCCTAGGTCGAAAAGCAGGTGTAACGTTTCGTGGAAGATAATTCCCGCGCGGCGGTCGACTTCAGGAAGTCCGGGGAAGCGCCGGTCCACAATTTGCAGACGCGGATCATCGAGTCCGCGCAGAGGATTTCCTCCTAGTTCGGCCGCGGTTCGGGCATCCCAGAATCTCGCACACAGAAACACCGTAGAATGCTGATCCGGCACAGTGAAAGCAAAATCGTCTTCGCCGCAGCAGGCGCCAAAGTCACAATTGTCAATTGTCGGCGGGCACACAAACCGAACTGTTCGGCCTTTGTCTGCACTCCCTAACTCCCGTGCAACCGACCGGAACCGGGCGGCGACGGTGGCGCCCGAAGGCTGATTTCCGGCCCACGAAACTGCAAAGGATGGGCCGTGACAGAAGAATGCCTGGAATAGGCGTGCGGTCTCTTGAGCGCTTTTGCTATCAGGGTCGGCCATCGCTGCGTCAAGCTTGTTCGCTGCTGCGTTGGCCAACCTGATCGCTTCCAGAATCGCTTGATGCAAAAGAGCGAAGCATCCCTTCTCCTCACAGCCGGTACAGGCTACGTCGCCCTTGTTCGTTTCGCCCTCCGACTCCAGATCGCTCTCCAAAAGAACGTTCATCAATTCTTCGAGTTCGGCGTCCAACTCAAGGTCGGCGTTATACATGTCATACATGGACTCGCCCCTTCGCGGGCTTCGGACTGCAGCAGTTGGACTTCGCGCCTACGGACAAAGTCAAAGATCACGCCTTCATGCCGCTGACCGATTGTGGAATCACGCCCAATTCCGATTGAAATCACCTCCGAAACAATCGCTTGTACTCCTCCAGGTCATGCGCAATTACGGTCTTGCTGTTTGTGTCGAGAATGTGGCCGTGCGTCCCGCACAGAACGTGATTCGGAGGACCTGGCACCTTCCCGAGCACAGATTCGCAATCGAGTGCCATGGGCTGCGGCAGGGTGGCGCTCGCCCAATCCAGCCTCTGCTGCGCCTGCCGCAAGACAAGGACTGAGTGTTTCGCTATTTCGTACGCTTGGCTCACAACCTGATCAGGGGTGGGATACTTCTGAGCGGTTCCCTGGAGCGCATCTTTAAAGAACGACGCCAGATAAACGGTCCAAATGTCGCTATACTTCGCGCCGGTGCCGCTGGGGCAGGTGATTGCACTGAGTTTTTTAAGAAGGGGCATCGCCTTCTCCGCGATGTCTGCCGCCATTTGTTCAGCTACCGGGGGCAGGTACTGGCCGGAGGTTCCTTGCAGGGCAGTCTCATAGAACTCCCTGAGGTTTTGTTGAGCTGTGTTCGCCAGGAAAGCCGCAGTCGGGTCTTGATCGAGGTGTGGAAGCGACTCGGCGGGATGAACAAATATCACCTCTACGCGCCGGTTACAAGCGCGTTCCACTTCCGTTCGTGGGCTGGGAACGGCCAAAGCCCTGGCACCACGAC
>JBAPQU010000289.1:0-7930 GCA_049280795.1 Candidatus Sulfotelmatobacter sp. | reverse complement strand
ATTAATCCGCCACGCGATCGAGAACGAGTTTTTCTTCCGCGAGTACTTGCTGCACTACACCAACGCGCCTGTAATCATTCAGGATGACTTCGGCGATACCGAAGATCTGGAAGGCGTGTTCTCCGGCTGGAACAGTGAGCAAAAATCCTACGATCCCGCGAGCTGGATGTACGAAGGCGCAGCTCAGAACGGTAAGAAGTCGAGCGCGCCAAAGAAAAGTGAAACGGATGGCGGACACTCCCAGCATGGCGCTGCCGCCATGCCCGATTTAAACAAATACAAAACGGACCCGACACTGCAGCACCCAAGGTGCGTATTCCAACTCTTGAAACGCCATTTCGCGCGCTATACACCCGAAATGGTTGAGCGCTACTGCGGCGTTTCGAATGAAGCGTTCCTGCGTGTGGCGGATGTGTATTGCAAGGCCTCTGGACCGGAGAAGACCGGAGGAATTTGTTACGCGGTAGGTTGGACGCAGCACTCTTCCGGAGTGCAGATTATCCGCTGTGCCGCAATTTTGCAGCTCTTGCTCGGCAACATGGGACGACCGGGCGGCGGGATCATGGCATTGCGCGGCCATGCCTCGATTCAGGGTTCTACCGATATTCCGACTCTATATGACATTCTCCCCGGCTATCTCAACATGCCGAAGTTCGGCGAAGAGTCGAAGACGTTACAGAACTACATTGCGAAAAATAAACCGCACACCGGTTGGTGGAACAATTTCGACAAGTACATCGTGAGCCTGCTCAAGGCATACTACGGCGAAGCCGCGAAGCCAGAAAATGATTTCGGCTTCAACTGGCTGCCGCGAGTCACAGGCGATCATTCTCACCAAGGCTATTGGCTGGACATGATGGACGGCAAAATGGACGGGCTGTTTGTAATGGGCGAAAATCCGGCCGTGGCCGGACCGAATTCCGGGATGGAACGCCGGGCGCTGGCGAAGCTGAAGTGGCTGGTGGTGCGCGATCTGGTGGATACCGAAACGTCATCGTTCTGGTGCTCTGCGCCGGAAGTGCAAAGCGGCGAAGTGCGGCCCGAGGAAATTCAAACCGAGATTTTCCTGATGCCGGCCGCGGGCCACGCCGAAAAAGACGGCACGTTCACCAATACCCAGAGATTGCTGCAGTGGCATGAGAAGGCAATCGATCCGCCCGGCGATAGTCGCAGCGAAAACTGGTTCATGTTCCACCTGGGAAATTTGGTTCGGGAGAAAGCCAAAAAAGATCCGCAACCAAAAAATGCCGGACTGCTTGCGCTAACTTGGAATTACAGCACCGAGGGACCACATCAGGAGCCGTCTGCCGCGGAAGTTTTGCAGGAAATCAACGGTTACACAGTGGCGGATCGAAAGCTCGTGCCGGGATTCAGCACGCTCAAGGCCGACGGCTCAACCGCGTGTGGCGCGTGGATTTACTCGGGAGTTTTTCCCAACCCCGGCGAAAATCGCGCGAATCAGCGCGCCTCCAAGGACTTCTATGGCCATGGATGGGGTTTCGCTTGGCCCTCGGACCGGCGCATCATTTACAACCGAGCCTCGGCCCGGCCCGATGGCCGGCCCTGGAGCGAACGGAAAAAATTAGTGTGGTGGGACGATGCAACGAAAAAGTGGACAGGCAATGACGTGCCCGATTTTGTGGCCACCAAGCCGCCGGATTACGTGCCGGAGGAGAATGCGGAAGGCGACAATGCTCTTGCCGGAGACAAACCATTTATCCTGCACGCCGACGGTCTCGGCTGGATTTGGGTGCCCGCCGGTTTAGCCGATGGACCATTGCCGGCCCACTATGAGCCGCTTGAGTCGCCAATACGAAATCCGATTTACCCCACGCAGCAAGTGAATCCCGCTGCTCAGAGTAAGAATCGTTCGGGCAATCGGTATGCGTCGTCACCGGATGCGCGCTTCCCCTATGTTCTGACCACCTACCGTCTCACCGAGCATCACACGGCTGGCGGAATGTCGCGGACTTTATCGCACTTGGCCGAGCTTCAGCCCGAGATGTTTTGTGAGATTTCCATCGAGATGGCCAACGAACTTAACATAACTCCCGGCGAGTGGGTGACGGTCGTTACGAAACGCGGAGCCATTGAGGCGCATGCCCTCGTTACACCCCGGGTGCAGACACTGGAGATCGAAGGTAAACTCATCTACCAGGTCGGGCTGCCATTTCACTGGGGGTACACTGGGCTGGTGAAAGGCGACATCGGCAATGATCTGATCGCCATTTCCGAGGAGCCGAACGTGCGCATTATGGAATCGAAAGGCCTGCTCTGCAACGTCCTCCGCGGCCGGCGCGCGGCCAATGCTCCAAGAGTCAAGGAACTGCTCGAGGCTCAGAAGGTAGCCCAATGACGATGACCTCAACGACGACGACCTCTGCCTTCCTGACTGACGCGACCGTGTGCATTGGTTGCAAAGCCTGTGAAGTGGCCTGCAAGGAATGGAACGAAGTGCCCGCCGATGGCTTCATCTGGAGCGGTCTCTCCTACGACAATACCCAGAGTTTAGGCGCCTCCACCTGGCGGCATGTGATGTTTCTGGAGCAGCCGCTAACGGCTGGTCCGCAAATTGCGGATACGAAAGATCCGTTCCGCTGGGTTTTCCTCTCCGACGTTTGCAAGCACTGTGCGAATGCGGGATGCCTCGAGGCCTGTCCCACTGGATCGATCGTGCGCACCGATCTAGGGTCCGTCCTCGTACAAAAAGATGTGTGCAATGGTTGCGGGTATTGCATAGTCACGTGTCCGTTCGGTGTGATTGACCGCCGTCCCGTGGACGGACGCGCTTTCAAATGCACATTCTGTTACGACCGGCAGAAGGCCGGGCTCATTCCCGCATGTGCAAAAGCATGCCCGACGCAATCGATTCAGTTCGGCAATCTCGAGGAACTTCAGGAGCGCGGAAAGAATCGCGTGCGCGAACTGCGCGAACGCGGGTACGAGGATGCGCGACTGTACAATCCGCTCGAAACCAGCGTGGGCGGTGTACACGCTATGTTTGTAATTTTGGGTGAGCCTGAGAATTACAATCTTCCGCCGGCTCCCGAGGTTCCAACAATCTACTTGAAGAGCGCATGGACCTCCGCGCTGCTTGCCGCCGCAATCGCTTTCGTAATAGCGTGCGTAGCATTTGCACGTTGAAAGAATTTGCTGGCAAACTTTTGCAGCACCCTGACAGATACGATGACATCTTCTGCCAACCCGAAGGCCAGCAAGGCCAGTGAAGAGCGTCTCGATGAAATCCGAAAAGCCGCTGCCGACGCCGCGCTTCCTGTGCGGACCGCGCCGGTAAGTCATCCGCAAATTCACGGGAAAGAGAGCTACTACGGTCTTCCCGTGCTCAAGGCGCCGGTTTGGACCTGGGAAGTTGCACTTTATTTTTTTATTGGCGGCGTCTCCGGTATGTCTGCCGCTCTGGCGTTCGCGGCGCAACTATTTGGCAGCGAAGCGGCGCTCATCCGGGCCGCATTGTTGATCGCTTTGGCTGGAGGGATGATCTGTCCCATCCTTTTGATCGCCGATCTCGGTAGACCCGCGCGCTTTCTGAACATGCTTAGGGTATTCAAACTACAGTCGCCTATGTCGATGGGCGCATGGATTCTGGTCGCTTTTTCAAACTGCGTGCTCGTTGCTGTAGTCGCATTCGAACTGTCTCAGCGCGGTTACGCAATCCCACTCGTAATCGCAATTCGCTGGGCGGGCGAGGCCAGCGGGGCGCTGACGGGTTTGCTTCTTGCGGCCTACACGGGCGTACTGATCGGCGCTACAGCGAATCCCATCTGGTCGCACAATCACCGAGTTATTCCATCGCATTTTCTGGCTGGCGCTGTGGGCGGCTCCGCCGGAGTTCTCGAACTGCTCGGCTTCCTAACTCCCGCAACCCAAATCCTTGGAATCGTTGCTGCCGTGGCTGAAATTCTGCTGGGAATTCACTTCGAACTGAGCAAGCTGCCCGTCAACGCGCCGCTACATCATGGCAAAAGCGGATGGGCGTTTCGCATTGCCGGTCTGCTGGCCGGACCCGTAGCGCTTCTCTTGCGCCTCATATCGCACTCGGCAGATGGACGACGGGCCGCCGCAATATGCTTCCTGGCCGGATCCCTGCTCGCTCGCTATGCCTGGATTTGGGCCGGCGTCGCCTCAGCGAAAGACCCCGAGGCGCTCTTTCAAATTCAGCGAAAAGCGTGAAGCCCATCTTCCCGGACAGCAAGCCGAATGTTGTAATCTGTTTCTGTCATGGAGAACATCGAGAAATCGGAAGAAGCCCTCATCGCCGGCCTGTTGGATGCCCAGAAGAAAGCCGATGCCTTATTCGCGGAGACCCAAACTCGCAACCTCATTCGGCCCGGAGTCAAAGAAAGCGATATTAATGAAGGAATCTATGCGCTCGCCGAAAGTATGTTCGGCATCTCGCGCTATTGGCATAAACGCATTGTGCGCGCCGGACGCAACACCTTGGCCCCCTATGATGAGAACCCTCCAGATTTAACCGTCGGGAAAGATGACATCGTCTTTCTCGACTTCGGTCCTGTGTTCGAAGAGTGGGAGGCCGATTTTGGCCGCACCTACGTAGTCGGAAACGATCCGCTAAAACATAAACTCTGCCGCGATATCGAAGAGGCATTCGCGCGCGGCAAGCAATATTTTCACGAGCACCCCGAGATCACGGCGGCAGAACTCTATGCGTACGCGCAAGAATTGGCCGAGCAGTATGGCTGGGAGTACGGTGGCCCCATTGCAGGCCATCTGATCGGAGTTTTTCCGCATGAGAGAATCTCCGACGACAAGATCACTCTTTATGTGCATCCCAAAAACCCCAACCGGATGCGGGTTCCGGATCCTTCAGGCCGCCAACGGCATTGGATACTGGAGATTCACTTCGTGGATCGAGCCCGCGAAATCGGCGGCTTCTACGAACAACTTCTAACGGTCGGCTGAATTCTCATGGACTGAACTGACACGATGTCTCCCACTCTCCCGCACGTGCACGGCGTAAATCTCGATTCACAAACTCGTTGCCAGCACTATCACGGACCGACCGACATCATCGCCATCAAGATGAAATGTTGCGGCCTTTACTATGCCTGCACAGACTGCCACGCCGTGCTCGCTGGTCATCCCACAGCACTCTGGCCGCAGGATGAATGGAACCAGCAAGCAATACTTTGCGGCGCCTGCGGCGCAACCCTAACCATTCTCGAATACATGCAGAGCGATTCTCGCTGTCCGGCTTGCCGGGCACAGTTCAATCCCCGGTGTAGCAATCATTATCATCTTTATTTCCAGATCCCCTAAACGGCACCCATAGCCTCTATGAGAACGCCTTGCGACGAAGCGGTGATCAGATCGGTAGCTGCCGTAGTTCCACGTAGGCGAGCGTCGAGTGCATGGATCCTAACGGCGACCATTCTCGGCTCCGGTATGGCGTTTATTGATAGCACCATCGTCAATGTCGCTTTACCCGCGATCCAAGCCAACTTTCATGCCACGGTGGTGAACGTTCAGTGGATCGTTGAGTCTTACGGACTGTTTCTAGGCGCGTTGATTCTAGTTGGCGGCTCGCTCGGCGACCTGTTTGGCCGCCGGCTGATGTTCATGTTGGGTGTCGGGATTTTCGCCGTCGCTTCCGCTGGTTGTGGGGCGGCCTTGACCATTCAGCAACTGATTATCGTGCGCAGCCTTCAGGGTGTGGGAGCTGCACTTCTGGTGCCCGGCAGCCTTGCAATTATCAGTTCGTCTTTCGACGAGAAGAGTCGCGGCCATGCCATCGGCACGTGGTCAGGTTTTACGGCGATCACCACAGCCATTGGGCCGGTTCTAGGCGGCTGGCTGGTTCAGCATGCTTCCTGGCGGTGGGTATTCTTCATTAATCTTCCTCTCGCAGTGGCCGTGCTGATCATTTCAGCCCGGTGGATTCCAGAGAGCCGCAGCGCCAGCGAGAAGCGCGTAGATTGGTTAGGAGGGATTCTTGCCACCATCGGACTGGGTGGTTTGGTCAACGGCTTCATCGAGTCAGTCGATCTCGGCTGGAGAAATCCTCTGGTTTTCGTGAGCTTGATCGCCGGCTTCGGCGGTCTCATCGGTTTTATGTTTGTTGAGGCAGAGATCACTGCGCCAATGCTCCCACTCGGGCTGTTTAAATCCCGCAGCTTCCGTGGCGCGAATCTGCTTACGTTATTTTTATATGCCGCGACTGGGATTTTCTTTTTCTTGTTCCCGCTAAACCTGATTCAAGTCCAGGGGTATTCGACAACGGCCACTGGCGCTGCGATTCTCCCTCTGATTTTGCTGATGTTCTTTCTTTCTCGTTGGTCTGGAGGACTCGTCGCCCGCTACGGTCCAAAGGGCCCGCTGATCATTGGCCCGCTCATCGCCGCTTTGGGGTTCATTCTGTTCGCCGTGCCCTCGATTGCAGGTAGCTATTGGAAGGCATTCTTCCCGGCAATGATTGTCCTCGGATTCGGGATGGCAGTCACTGTCGCTCCTCTCACCACCGTCATCATGAATTCGGTGAATCAAGACCGGGTCGGCACGGCTTCCGGAATCAACAACGCCGTCGCGCGCGTAGCGAGCGTGCTTGCAATTGCAGTCCTCGGGATTGTGATGGTGAAGGCTTTTGGTTCCCGACTGGACTATAGTTTGGCTCACCTCTCGCTGCCGCCTGCCATTTTGCAGCAACTTCACGCAGGTGAAATCAAACTTGCGGGCCTGCAGGCACCTGCTAGTCTCAATCCCGGCACAAAAGCCGCCATCAATGAATCGATTGGAGAAGCATTTGTATTCGGATTCCGAATTGTGCTGTTGATTTGCACGGGCCTGTCTGTGGCCAGCGCGGCAATCGCTTGGCTGGTAATTCCAAAGGATCGTGATCGCATCGAGTTGTTAACGTGACTCTTTGGCGGATATACGATTTAGGAATTACAGCAGGATTTACGCGACCAAATGCCCATTTCCTGTATCTAACCTACTCAAACAGGGAATCCAGAAGTGTGTAATCATCTCTTTGCCTGAAACCGGGACCGAGCATGCCCAAACCAATTTTGCTGAGCGTGGATGACGACACCGATGTTTTACGGGCGATTGAGCGTGACCTTCGCTCGCAATACGGCGCTGAATACCGTGTGATCGGGAGCGATTCGCCCGAAGGCGCGCTCGATCTCCTGAAGCAGCTGAAGGTGCGGAATGACAGCGTGGCATTGTTGCTTGCCGACCAGCGCATGCCGCGCATGGATGGCGTGGAATTCCTGCAACAGGCCATGGGAATCTTCCCTAGCGCAAAGCGGGCGTTGCTCACCGCATATAGCGACACCAACGCCGCCATCAGCGCCATCAATCATGCCAGCGTCAATTATTTTTTCCTGAAGCCCTGGGATCCTCCCACCGAGCATCTGTATCCGCAACTCGACGACTTGCTCGATGACTGGCAAGCTTCCTACCGCCCAACCTTTCAGGGGATTCGGTTGCTGGGTACCCGCTGGTCGCCGCGGTCCTACGAGTTGCGCGATTTCCTCGCGCGCAACCACGTTCCTTATCAGTGGATCGATGTCGAGCTCTCCGCGAATGATCCGGAAACCAAACTCCTGTTGGAGGCTCTCGGCCCGGAAGCAGCGAATCTCCCCGTCGTTCTCTTCCCGGATGGAACGAAGCTTCTGGAAAGCGTGCCCGCGGACGTTGCGCAAAAAGTCGGACTGCGCACCCGCGCTCAAACCAGTTTTTACGATCTCGCGATCGTGGGCGGCGGGCCGGCCGGCTTGGCCGCTGCCGTTTATGGAGCCTCCGAAGGTCTGCACACCGTGATGATTGAGCGCGAAGCTCCCGGCGGTCAGGCTGGTATGAGTTCCCGCATCGAGAACTATCTTGGATTTCCTAGCGGCCTCAGTGGCGCCGATCTCGCTCGGCGCGCCGTGGTGCAAGCCCAGCGTTTCGG
>JBAPQU010000288.1:0-12789 GCA_049280795.1 Candidatus Sulfotelmatobacter sp. | reverse complement strand
CGACAACGCGCGTTTTCTCGGCAAAGGAGTTCTCCAAGCGGTCGAGAACGTGAACGGCGAAATCGCGGACGCGTTAGCAAACTTCGACGCAGCCGATCAGCGTGCGCTCGACCGAAAGATGATTGATTTGGATGGCACGGAGAACAAAGGCCGGCTGGGAGCGAATGCCATTCTCGCGGTTTCCATGGCCGCGGCACGCGCCGCTGCCGCGGAATATGGCCTCCCGCTTTACCGTTATCTCGGCGGCGCGGGCGCAAACACCCTGCCCACTCCTATGATGAATATCCTCAACGGCGGAGCTCATGCCGACAACAACGTAGACTTTCAAGAATTCATGGTGATGCCGGTAGGCGCACCTTCGTTTTCCGAGGCTCTGCGTTGGGGCGTGGAAGTTTTCCATACTCTTAAAGGAGTGTTGAAAAAGCGCGGCTACAACACCGCGGTTGGCGATGAAGGTGGATTCGCGCCTTCGGTCAAGTCGAACGTCGAAGGCATCGAAGTCGTGCTGGAAGCCATTCAGAAAGCCGGTTACAAGCCGGGAGAGGAAATCGCAATCGCTCTCGATCCTGCAGCCAGCGAGTTCTATCAGGATGGCAAGTACGTCTTCAAGAAGTCGGACAAGTCTGCGAAAAGTTCGGACGACATGGTGAAGTTCTGGTCGAAGTGGGTGAACGACTATCCCATCGTCTCGCTGGAAGACGGTCTTGCCGAAAATGATTGGGATGGCTGGGAGAACCTGACGAAAGAACTCGGCGGTAAGATTCAACTTGTCGGCGATGATTTGTTTGTCACCAACGTCGAATTTTTGCAAGAAGGAATCGACAAGGGTGTAGCCAACTCAATTCTGGTGAAAGTAAATCAGATCGGCACGGTGAGCGAAACTTTGGACGCGATCGACCTGGCGCGGAGGAATGCATATACATCGGTCATCTCGCACCGCTCCGGCGAAACTGAAGACACGTTCATTGCGGATTTGGCCGTTGCCACGGGAGCGGGCCAGATTAAGACCGGGTCGGCCTCCCGCACCGACCGCATTGCCAAGTACAATCAACTGCTGCGGATCGAGCAAGAGCTGGGAGATTCGGCAAGATTCCTGGGGTTGAAAGCGCTCAACTATAAAAGTTGAACGCTAGCTATTCGCTGAGCGGAGGTTCTATGACTTTGAAATCGTTACTGTGCGCGTGTCTCGTCGCCTTATCCATGTGCGCTGGCGCGCAAACCACCGTATCCATTGCCCCGGACGCAGCCTCGAAAGAAGACGTCAAGAAATTGTTCGATGTGATGGCCAGCCGCGAGCAGATGGATAAGATGATGCGGCAGGTGTTCGCGCAAATGCAGAGTCTGAACCGCGACGAAATGAAGAAACGGCGTCCGGATATCACCGAAGCGGAACTCGCGCGTTTTGATCGCCAGTCGGAGGATGTGATCAAGAACTTCCCTCTCGACGCCATGCTGAGCGACATGGTCCCGGTTTATCAGCGGCACTTTACGAAGTCTGATATCGACGCACTGGTGACATTTTATTCTTCGCCTCCGGGACAAAAATTTCTCCACGAAATGCCTGCAGTGACGTCGGAGACCATGCGCGCGGTATATCCGCGAATTCAGGCCGAGGTGGAGGCGTCGCTCAAGCGCGCTGAGGAAAAGACCGAGTCGCCGCAGAAGTAACGCCGAAAGATTCGATTTGGGTGGCAGCGCCTTCCGCGCTGCGATAGCGGCCTTATTTTTACCTGCACTTCAAAATCCCATCGTGTCATCCGCTGACGGCCCATAAGTCGCGGGCACAGGTTTATCGTTCAGCCGCAGATAAACGCCTAGCTGGGCTCGGTGATGCACCAGGTGGTTCAGAAACATTTCCCGGTAAGCCAGAAATCGTTCGCCCTCGAAAATGGTCTTGCCCTGAAAGCTCAGCTTCCAGTTTTCTTTCCAGGCTGCATCGGGCGTAGCCTGCAGAGCGGCACGAACCTTGGCCGCCCCCTCATCGAACGCCTGCACCAGTTGCGCGGTGGAGTCGAACGGCAGCCGCGCAATACTTCCCTTGGAGAAGTCCAGTTCGGGCGTAGTCAGGATCGTCACTCCGAAGCCGGTCAGCTGCGCCACGTGAGGCGCCAGCTTGCCCAGCGGCATCGACTTGGCATGAGGCGCAAATTCCATCTTGTCGACAGGAACGCGCTCCAGGGTCGTCCGCGTCTTCTTCATTTCTTCATCCAGCTCGGGCAGCAGCAATTCGCTAATAGGCATGATGATCTCCGGGGATCGAGTATAACCGTTAGAGTTGATTTACTCGCAAATCCAGACCGAAGGCCAGGCGTTGACTTAGTCCATGACTTAGCTATAATGAGCCTATGGAAGTCAATATCCATGAGGCCAAGACTCACTTGTCACGCCTGCTGGAGCGTGTTGCTATCGGCGAGGAGGTAATTATCGCCAAGGCCGGTAAGCCGGTGGCCAAGCTGGTTCCAATCAAAGGCGAGAAGCGGAACTTCAAATTCGGCTCGGCCAAAGGGGACTTTGTGGTGCCCGAAGATTTCAACGAACCTGATCCCGGAATCGAAGACCTCTTCTACAAACCGCTCCCCTAATGAAGGTCCTTCTCGATACCCACACGTTTCTTTGGGCTTTAGGCGATCCTGATCGACTCTCAACCCGGGCGCGCGAAGCGATTGCATCGTCCGAAAGATTCTGGAGTGTGGCAAGCATCTGGGAAGCTCTGCTCAAAGTGCAGTCCGGAAAACTTCCGATGCCACTTCCGGCAGGTAGTTATCTGACTTCAAAGATGTCCGCGAATGGGATGAGCTTGCTTCCAATTAGGGTGGAGCATGTGTTGCGGGTTGAGGAATTACCGATGCACCACCGCGACCCATTCGACCGGATGCTCATTGCACAATGCATGGAAGAAAACTGGCCGATAATCACTTCGGACCCAGTATTCAAGAAGTACCAAATCCGGGTAATCTGGTAAATCAACCCGTCATTATCAATTTCGGGCTTCCCGCTCGCGGTTCATTGCTACGAGCTGAAAGCTTAAAGTTTTAGGAGCTAAAGGCTTGAATCGTCCCAAACCACTTGTTCTTATCATCCTCGACGGCTGGGGATACCGCGCCGAAACCAAAGCCAACGCGATCGCTCTCGCTCGCAAACCTACTTACGACCGTCTGCTGCGCGAGTATCCCAATACGCTGATTCACACCAGCGGACCTTTTGTCGGCCTGCCCGAAGGGCAGATGGGCAACAGCGAGGTCGGCCATCTCAACATCGGCGCCGGGCGCATCGTTCACATGGACATCACCCGCATTGACACGATGATCCAGAATGGAGAGTTTTTCTCGCATCCAGTGCTGCTTGCGGCTATGAAGCATGCGCGCGAGGGCGAACGCAGACTGCATCTCTTTGGTTTAGTCTCCGACGGAGGCGTGCATTCACAGCAAGCTCATCTCTATGCGCTTCTGAAGATGGCGAAGCAGAATGGCGTGGACCGCGTTTTCGTGCACGCCTTCATGGACGGCCGTGACACCCTGCCAACCAACGGCGCAGGCTATCTCGAACAACTGCAGCAGAAGATGCGCGAGTACAACTCCGGCAAGATTGCGACGGTGAACGGCCGTTACTACGCGATGGATCGCGACCGCCGCTGGGAGCGCATTGCGAAAGCTTATAACGCAATGGTCTTCGCCGACGCCGAAGGCGGCAAGTGCGCCGACCCGGTGCAAGGCATGAAGGATTCTTATAACAAGGGCGTCACCGATGAATTCGTGGTGCCGTTCGTCTGTACTGATCGCACGGATAAAGACAAGAACGGCCAACCGCTGGCGACTATTCGCGACGACGATGCCTGTATTTGTTTTAATTTCCGCGCCGACCGCGTCCGCCAGATCACGCGCGCTTTGGCGCGAAACAGCGGACTGAATGCAAACGGTGGCAGCGATCTTCCCGGCGCAGCCGATCTCGATGCAACGATTGCGCGCGACCGTGTTCCAAAGAATCTGCATTACGTTTGCATGACGCAGTATGACAAGAACTTCAGCCTGCCGGTGGTGATCCGTCCGGAATCAATGGCAAACATCCTGGCCAATGTGATGGGCGGTCTCAACATGCGCAACCTGCGTGTAGCGGAGACCGAGAAGTACGCGCACGTAACCTACTTCTTCAACGGCGGAGTCGAGCAACCATTTCCCGGCGAAGAGCGCTTGGTGGTCCCGTCGCAAAAAGTCGCCACTTACGATCTGAAGCCGGAGATGAGCGCTGCTGGCATTGCCGACGCCGTCGTAAAAGCCACGGAAGATGGAACTTTTGATGTAGTGATCGTCAACTTCGCCAATGCTGACATGGTTGGACACTCCGGCAAGATCGAGCCCACAGTAAAGGCGGTTGAAACCGTGGACGCCTGCCTGGCCCGCATCGAAACCGCCGTTCGTGCCAAAGGCGGCGCCATGCTGATCACGGCCGATCACGGCAATGCCGAAATGATGATCGACCCCGCGACCTGCGGACCGCACACCGCGCACACTACGAATCCTGTGCCATTCATTGTGGTCGCCGAAGATGCCAAGAAGTTCACCCTCAAACCCAACGGCTCTCTGCGCGATATTTCTCCGACGATGCTCGGAATACTCGGCGTTGACGAACCCAAGGAGATGACAGGAACGGATCTGCGCCTTAAGATCGGGTGATCCTGATCGAGTCATCGCATGAAGATCGGGTCATCGCATGAATTCCATGGAACCGCAGACCATTCTCATTCACCTTGCGCTGAAGCTGGGCGTGGCCGCCGCCGTCTCCAGCAGTTTGGTGCGCTCCAAGGAATTCAAGGCGCTGTTGTTTCGCGAAGAACGGACGTTCCAGCAGAAGGTTTATCTGGTGTTGTGCATGGCGCTTCCCATCATGGTTGGCGTCTGGATTCGTATTTCGGTTCCAAGTTTTCTGGCGGGCGATCTGAGCTTTGAAACTGCTCTTCTGCTGGGAGTCATCGGCGGACGCTGGGCGGGAACTCTCGGCGGCCTGCTGATGGGCTTTCCCGCCCTTCTGCACGGCGAGTGGGCGGCGTTTCCATTCGACGTGCTTTGTGGCTTTATCGCGGGCCAACTGCGCACGATGGCGCTCGATAAAGATGACATCTGGTCCTTCTCACCGTTCATCGATCAAAGCATCTTTCGTCTAATTCGACGCAACCTGCCGCGGCCGCGTCTGTTCGACTGGCAGGTCATGTTCTTCACTACGATCGTCCTGCTGCGTTTTGTGCAAACGGAACTGGTGCGATATTTCCCGCATTCCATCTTCAGCATGGAGAGCCCTGAAAACTGGTGGGTGTGGGGCGCGATCTACGCCGCTTCGGTAACGGCCATCGGTATCGAACTGAAAATCTTCAACAGCGTGCGCATCCAGATCAAACTGGAAGAGCAGGAGCGGTTGCTTTTGCACGCCCGCATGGAGGCGTTGCAGAACCAGATCAATCCTCATTTTCTTTTCAACACACTGAACTCGATTTCTTCGCTGGTGCGCTTCGATCCCGAAAAAGCGCGCGAGGTAATTTCCAAGCTGGCCACAATTCTGCGGCGTTTGTTGAACAGCGCGGATTCGTTCGTGCCGCTGCGCGAAGAAGTGGAGTTCATCGACAACTATCTCGATATCGAAGTCGTCCGCTTCGGAAATGACAAACTCCGCGTGGTGAAGGAGCTCGCGCCGGACTCGCTGGATGTGATGGTTCCCAGCATGCTCTTGCAGCCTCTGGTGGAGAACTCCATCAAGCACGGACTCGCATCAAAGGTGGAAGGCGGAAGCATCCATCTGCGCAGCCGTCTGGTCGATTCCGGATTAGTGATCGAAGTGGAGGATGATGGCGTTGGAATGGCTGCGACGCAACAGCTGGGAAATGGGAGCGGCCGAGGCGCTGGAATCGGCATGGCCAACGTTTCCGAGCGGCTACAGGTGCTGTATGGAGACACGGCACGCATGACGATTGACAGCCACGAAGGAAGAGGAACGCTGGTTCGCATCCGTTTACCGCTGTTGCAAGCTGCGGGAGCCATACCGGAAGGATTCTACGAAGAACGCTCAACCACGCGGCGGTAAAACTCTTCGTATTGCGGAACAATCCTGCTGGAACAAAAACGCGCTTGGGCAACGGCGCGAGCCGCCTTGCCCATCGCCTTCAGACGGCTTTCATCGTTCAAGAGTTCGATGGCATAGCGTGCCATCGTGTCCACGTCGCCGACGTCGGCCAAGTAACCGCTGACGCCGTCTTCGATCACTTCCGGCACGCCGCCGGTGCGCGTCGCGATCGGGACGACTTCACAGGCCATCCCCTCCAGCGCTGCCAAACCGAAAGATTCAAGCTCGCTCGGCATCAACATAATGTCGCAGACGCCCAGCTTCTCCTGCACCTGATCCTGTTTGCCCAGGAAGAGAACATCTTCGTGGATTCCCTTTTGTACCGCCAGCCACTCGGCCACGGAACGGTCCGGTCCGTCGCCGATCAGCAGCAGTTTTGCTGGAATTTGCTTCCGCACTCGATCAAATATCTCGACTACATCCGACACCCGTTTTACCGGCCGGAAATTCGAAAGGTGCACCAGCAGCCGCTCGCCGTTGGGCGCATACTCCGTACGAAGTTCCGCGGAGTTCTTCGGCCGGCAATAGACATCACAATTCACCGAATTGTAGATTACTTCGATTTCTTTTTTTACGTCGAACACACGCATGGTACGGTCGCGAAGGTAATTCGAAATGGCCGTGACGCCGTCACTCTGGTCAATCGAATAGCGCGTGATGGGAAGATAGGAGCGGTCCAGCCCCACCAGCGTTATGTCGGTGCCATGCAAGGTCGTCACGAAGGGCAACCGGCGGCGGCGCGGACCATCGGCCAGCATCTGGCGTGCCAGCAATGCGCTCACCGAGTGCGGGATTGCGTAGTGCACGTGGAGCAAATCGAGATCGTATAGCTGCGCAACCTCGGCCATGCGCGTGGCCAACGCCAGATCGTAGGGTGGATAGTCGAACAGCGGGTAACGGGAGACTTCCACCTCATGGTAGTGAATGTTGGGTTCCTGCCCGCGCAGGCGAATGGGCTGGGCGTAGGAGATGAAATGAATTTCGTGGCCACGCTGGGCGAGTTCCAGGCCGAGTTCGGTCGCAACCACTCCGCTGCCGCCGTACGTGGGATAACAAGTGATCCCAATCTTCATCTGCCCAGTCCGCCCTTCCCGTGTCTACAGGTCCTGTGATTCGATGGCAGGAAACAATAGAAGATGCAGATTCTACAGTGGGCGGCGGAGGTTTACGCGTCGAGAATGAGATTTAACGCGAAAGCTACTCAGGTTTTTTGGGGCCCGGCTTGGAAATGCCAGGGTCAAGCTTATCCAGATGGGCCTGGAAGCGCTTCTTGGTCTCGTCGGGCATGCCAGTGAATTCAATGCCCATACCGACTCCAGGATCGCGTGTGCGGACCGTGGCGGTCGAAGTGACGCGTTCCTGATCGATCCAGTAATCTACTTTCAGCACGGTGCTGATCGCCAACGGCATGGCGACCTCAACATAACAACCGTTTCCGCTAATGTCAGTGGCGTTAACTCGCATCGGCGTGTTTACGCGCTCATCGCGGAATTCGAGGGGGAAGGAGATTTTGTGGCGCTGAAATCGTCGGCGATTGTCCTCCGACGGAACCTGTGCCGCAGCCCGCATATCAACCGGCAACTCCGAAAGCCACGGGCACTCCTGGTCAGCGACCAACTGCACGCCGATCTGAAGTTTCTTCAGCCCATTGCCTTCCATCACCCAAATTACTTTACAGCGAGCTTTCCTGATTTCAAATTGCACCCCGATGACGTCGCCTACCTTCAACCCCTGTTCGAGGCCGGTAATGCAGGCTCCCGTGACGCTGACGTTCTGAGCGGTGGCGTTCTGATGGAAAGGCTGATCGTTCGCGCCCATGCCCCACACACGTACGCGTAATTCCAGGGTCGCACGCGGGGCCGCCGCTGAGGCAGACATATCGATAATGGCCTCCCAGCCAGAATCTTCTTAAGTTAAATCTAAGTCAATCATACCCTGCGCGGAAGGTTTGCCGAAGGTTACGATAGTCATCCGAAGTCGAGACAGATCAATTGAAGTGTAACGTAGCGCTTGAACTTAGGCGCTCTTGGTCAGTCTAGGGTGGTGGTGCAATTTAAAAAAGATTTGTATCAGGGCATGCCTTCAGGCATGCCGTCACAATGTCAAGATTGGAACCGGCTTCAGCCGCCAAGCTCCAGCGGCTAAAGCCGATAGTGCCTCACCCGTTGTCGGCACCGCTGAAGCGATGCCCTGATACGAATCTTTTTCAAACCGCGCCACTACCTAGGTGGAAATCAAATCGCGATACGAGGCCAAAGCGATGCCCTGAGTCGCAAGCAACTCGCGAGCTTCGGGCATCGTCAGGACGCGCAACTCGGTCTCCCGCGATTCGCGCAGCCGAGTCTTGGCCGACTTCAGATCATCGTCGTTATAACCTGGGTGGCAAACGAATTCCCACGTGCCCTCGGGAATCACCGCAGCGATTGCGCGGAAGAGCTTTTCATCCAAGGCGCCGGTCACCTCAACGCCAACTGTGCCATCGGGAGTCGCCATGCCCTCGTGTGCCGCAGCCGCGCGGAACTTGCCGGCAAGCGAGCGCAGGACTTTTACCTCGATGGATCGCGTCCAGAGACTGGGGCGGGCCAGCAATGCACTGGACTTCAGCGGTTTACTCGGGCCGAACGGATTGCGCACTGCGCGCACTCCGCAAGCGCGCGCAGCGCGCAACAACGGACGCAACACCGACGGAAACAAATGTGCGTGCTTATGTGTATCGAAATGCGAGACTGCAATGCCCGCCGATTGGAGCTTGCGAATTTGCGCGCTGGCCTCCGCTTCAATCTCGTCCGCATTCAGCCGGCCCGCGAGCGCGCGAGCAGCAAAGGCTTTCAGGCCGTCGCGGAAGCGAGCGCCGGTGGAATGCATTGTGGTGAGCGAGGGAAGTAATTTCGTATCCAGCACCGGCTGGCCATCGATCAATACAATATGGCAGCCCACGCTGAGACGAGGAACAGTCTTAGCCAAACCCACTGCATCTTCGAACGCACGCCCGGTAGCCATGAGCGTGGAGGAAGTTACGATGCCGCGCGTGTGAGCCTCGACGATGGCGCGATTCACACCCACGGTAAAGCCAAAATCATCGGCGTTGACGATCAAACGACGCACGCGTCAGTCTAGCAGGGAGGGCCTCGGCGCTCACGCGTGAGTTTGACCGACTTTTCTCGCGTCGCATATACTCGCAACAGCGCGATTCGCGCGGTTCCCCTCGAGCAAGTTCCCCAACGGCGTGGCATTTTCTTCAGCCTGCCAAGGGAATCTGAGCTTGCAAAGCTACCCAGGGGCGGTTAGCTCAGCTGGTTAGAGCGCCTGCCTTACAAGCAGGAGGTCGCAGGTTCGAGTCCTGCACTGCCCACCATAACCCATTTGCTCATGCAGTAAGAACGATGCCCCACTCTGCAAAAGAGTCGCTACGGCGTTCGTAGCATTCTTCTCGCCTGGCGAAATCCGCCTGTTGGTACGTCCCTCAGTTTATGCGCAGCGTTGGATATGACATTCCTAAAGGCTAGGTCTCGGCAAAAAAGGCAGGGGGGATGCAAATCGGTTGGCAATAGCGTCGGAGGCCCCGATGTCAACCGAGTACTGTGCAAGTACACAAGATCTCATCCCTCGTCCCTACGCCCCAACGGCTTCTAGCAAGAGACTTGAGGCTCCTCGACTGTGGCCTATACTCGTTCTATTCGCACTTGCGTTCCCGGTGTACGCTCAGGAATTCGTTCCCGAGCACGTCGTGTTTCCCATCACGGATTTCAAGCCCGATATCAAACAACTTGCCCCTTTCTCCATAAAGTTCGCCACGGGGTTTTGCCTGGACCCAGACTGCCGCTTCGTCGGCACCAACTACCACGTCGCGAAGGTCATGGGCAAGTACGTCCGAATTAAGGGGGTGTTCTCCGCGCACCGCTACCTCGATTCCGACGCGGAGGACGCGGGGGCCGAAGACATAAACCTTGCCGGAGGCGGCTCGCTGAAATACACGCCGGCTCACGACCTTGCCATCTATGAGATGCGGCACCCCGTCAAAAACTTCCATGGCATCGGCTTCGACGCCGACGATTTGGAGAACAGCCTCGAAGCGGACATCTACGCATACCCATTCAACTGGAATCCAAAGCGCGGACTGGTTCACTGGCACGGAAAGTTCATCGGGAAGACTCCCCAAGGTCTGCTTGCTTTCAGTTACGAGGAAGGGCGCGTGCGCGGTGGCGCCAGCGGCGGCATTGTGGTTGACAGCAAGACAAAGAAAATCGTCGGCATTCTGAGCGGTATGGGCGAGGGCAAGGACCGCATTGCACTCGCGGTGCCCGTGAAGGAGCTTTCGGGCTTTGTCACGAGAGCTCAGCCCTACTTGCAAGCAACCCTTTTCCCGAAGACCGTGTTCGTCTCTCCGGTCGCCGCAGACCTGTATCCTCCCTACGTCTGGCATCGCGCTGAAGGCCTTTCGCAGCGTTCGACGGAGCCGCCCGAGGTAGTCAAGCTGCGGCGTACGGCGCAGCATCTCGCCGACTCGATGCGTAACTTCACCGCGACACAGACATTCGCTTGGGGCCGTGATAACCGCGAACCGGACGTAACTGACGCCTACGAGACGCTCATCCTGGACGGCTGGCAGCGCTGGCGTCACCCAGGCAACAATAAGTTCTCCGATAGCGTCCCTTTTCCTCCGCTAAGCGGTTCCATAGTGCCTGGCCCCGAGTGGTCCGAGCTTCCTCTAATGGTTGGGACCGAGCTTAATTTGAAAATCCACCAAGCGCCGGACGCCGTCGTGGGCGGTCGGACCGTCCACGTGTTTCAGTACGCCGCGAAGATCGAGGACGAGGTGTGCCGGTTCCGGTCGGTCACGAACTACGGATTATTCCAGCGGAGCACAGCGAAATTCTACGACTGTCACGGTGAAGTCTGGGTGGACGAATCGGGAATCATCTTACGAATTTCGTACGCCTTTGACCTTTCAGGACCGTGGTACCACTGGTGGGAAGTAATAACTTATGGCTGGCTGGAGAAAGATGGAGCGCAGCATCTTGTGCCGGTCACCATTGCGGCGCGAGCCGAGCACACGAAGACATATTGGTGCCGGGGGCTGTTCATGGACTATGAGATGTTCGACGTAAAAGCCCATTTAGTGCTGCCGACTGAGCCGGAGCAGGCGCAGAAATCAGCGATTGGCGCACAATGATTTTTTCTTGTTAGACGATTGCGCAGCACAGCGTAGTGAACTTACTCGAAGTCAATCTTCTCGAATCCCAGTCCTTGCAACAGACTTGTGATCGTCGCGGACGCGTTCTGTTGCGCGGTTTGCAAGATGCCATCGGCCAATGCCGCTGCCAGCAGTTCACGCTCGGCTTCCTGGCGTACTTGCGTTTCCAGATTCGGATCGGTAGGTACCAGCAATCCGGTTTGCCTCGAATAGACCCGAGTCTTCGTGCTGTCGAGGCGGGTATAAAACACCTCGGTCGTGGGAAGATGCAAGTGAATCTGCTTGCCTTCTACTTTGACGTCGCCCGGCTTCAGATTCGAGAAATCAATTCCGGCGACAACCTCGCCGTGCACCATCATCAGCAGGCGATCTCCGGCCAGGAAATCCGGGAGGATGGAGTTTTCTTTCGCACCAGTCACCAGCTTGTCCATGGTATAAACCACGGTCTCGAGGCGCTGCAGCCGCTGGATGCGATCGACCACGGTCGGCTGGCTTACATCGATGCTGAGGGTTCGGCCGGTCACCGCCGACCACATGTGGCTCAACAACCTGCGCCCAGAATCTCGCGACGACATCAACCATCCTATCGAGCCGACACACAGGATCCCGAGGAACAGACCTACGACGAGGGCAGCAATAACCGCCGCGGAGGATCGCGCTGGCTTCGGGGGGTGGGAACCAGCATCGGGAGGGTGAAGCATTTTCTAAGGTTATCATTAGGTATGCGTGCGATTCATCGTTCGGGCCCACAGGTCACAGCAATCGCCGATCTGGGGCCGGATCATGCCCTAAACCCTTGTCTTCGCTGGTTCCCTAACCCGGGCACGTATTGTTCCTGCCATTCGACTGGGCTAGAGTCAAAAGCAAAGATCTTGGGTTTAATGGTTTGAAAGACCGAGGAGGAGTAATGAAGAAGTGGACAGTTCTACCCTGCACCTTGCTGCTGGCATGCGCCTACATGAGTACGATGGCTGCGGCCCAGACCAGTTCGCCGGTACCAGCCGGCACAGCTCTTATGGTCAAGCTGGAAACGACTCTGGCGACCTTCAGCAACAAGCCCGGTGATCCCTTCCAGGGCAGCGTGACGCAGCCCGTGGTGATTGACGGCAAGACGATTATTCCTGCGGGTGCAAGAGTGGAAGGGCGCGTCACCAAAGTGGACGAGCCACGCCGCATTTCCGGTAAACCGACGATCGGAATTCTGGTTGAAGCTCTGGTTCTTCCAACCGGTGAACACTTTTTCCTGGATGCCACGCTGGTCGATACCAATGCGGGCGCTGGGACCGATGTAAATCAGGAAGGCGAGTTTAAAGGATCCGGTCACGACCGCCGCGATCAGATGGAAACCGGCGGCGGCACAGCCGGCGGCATGCTGATCGGCGGCCTCATCGGCGGCCCTCCGGGAATTCTGATCGGCGGAGTGATTGGCGCGGGCTCAACCGGAGCACATTGGCTCAGCAAACATCGCTCGGCTACCTTGCCCGCAG
>JBAPQU010000287.1:0-3144 GCA_049280795.1 Candidatus Sulfotelmatobacter sp. | reverse complement strand
CTTATGACTTGCCACGCTCAAATCCAGCGTCAGCAAGCCTTCGTGAAAACTTTCCAGCCGGCCCTCGAAGTACCGGTTGTTGTTCACCGGCTGCCTCGTCATCAACTTCATCCGGCTGCCGACGAAGCGTTCAAAATCCTTCGCCTTCGTCAGCTTCCGGTCCAATCCCGGGGACGAAACTTCCAGCGTGTAACTGCCCGCAATCGCATCCTCGACATCCAGAATGGTGCCAAACTCGCGGCTAAAGTTGGCGCAGTCTCCGTGCGTCACGCCCGCCAGCGGATCGCCACTCGCCGCTCCGGGCTTGTCCAAAAACACGCGCAGCATGCGGGCATGGCCACTTCCGCGAAACTCGACTTCGACCACCTCAAGCCCGCTGGAGGCGGCTACCCGCTCCGCTATCTCCCGTACTCGATCAAGCTCAAGTGCCATGCATCCAATAACTTGCGGACCGGCCCACCGCGCAGACTTCTCCGCAACGAAAAAGTGGGCTTGCGCCCACTGGTGTGCTTCGCCAAACGCCGGTACTACACAACAGTTCTCAGTTTTCTAATATACGCCCGGAAGGGGGGAAAAGACAAACCGCCCAGGAGGCAGGCTGAATAGTAGTTTTGCCGGAAGAACTGGACTACAATTCCAGCCGATGCGGAGCGACGCATGCTGGCTCGCGACCTGCTCCTGCGTCCTCCTTCTTGTTCTTACCGGCACGGGTACGAAAATGAGTGAAGCACAAACCGTCGAGCCCCAGCCGCAATCTGTTCTCGATCAATACAAAGCTTACTTGGCCGATCTCGGCAACTTCGGCACACGATACAACACGTCGAACGGCTTTTATCTCTCCGTCGTTACCGCCCTGCTTGGCATCCTCGCTCTTGCAAAACCCGGCGATGTCTTTGAGGGATCTAGGAACTATCTCGGCTTTGCGGTCTCGGCATTCGCCGTTCTCGTGTGCATGGTTTGGTCGCGGAACGTAGCTTCATATCGCAAACTCTTTGCGATAAAGTTCGACATCCTCCGCGAAATGGAAAAGAAGGGAAACTTATTTCCAATCTACAAACTCGAGAACGAAATGCGAGGTAAGGTTGCCCTCCTCGAAAACGAGCGCCTGATCCCAATTTTATTGTCCCTGCCGTTCCTGACGATTCTCGTGTGGTCAGGATTCAAGCTGTTCAGGTAACCTCGACCGATTTAGGCTGAAATTTTTGAAGAAATTCTTAACGGGGGTTGCTGGAAGCGATTTTCCCCGGCCCCAAGATCGCCCTACCAGGAAACAAATCCGGCACAATCTTGCCTTCATCCACCACCACAGTTCCTCCCACCACCAAATAGCGCACGCCCACACTCGGCTCCATCGGCTTTGCGAAAGTAGAGCGGTCGCTGATCGTCGCCGCATCGAACACCACAATGTCAGCGTCGGCGCCTTCCTGCAATCTGCCCTTTCGTCGCGCCTCAGGCGTGGACCGCTCCAGCATCTCCGCCGGCATAAAACTCATCTTGCGGATCGCATCCATCAGCGTGACCGTTCCCTTCTCGCGCACATACTGCGCCAGCACACGCGAATAAGTTCCGGCGTTGCGCGGATGCCCTTCCAGGCCATCGCTCGCGATCATCACCAGAGGATTCGGAATCACCTTGTCCACAATTTCCTGCGTATTGCCGTAAACCAGCACCCAACGCGTCGTGCCGGAATTATGCAGTTCGTCGAAACGCTGCTTCGTGAGGTGCTCGCCAGTATCGGGTAGCACGAGATCGCCATAATCGATTCCCAGTTTCTCCCGCCATCCTGGACTAAATACCGCCGAGTTCACCGCAGTCATGCCCGCAATGTAGGGATATGCCTCGGTCGTAACATCCAGCCCGCGGGCACGTGCTCCCTCCACCATCGAAAGACACTCCAGAGAATCGCGCAGGCAAGTGCTGTTGATGTGAACGATGTGCAGCGATGCGCCCGTGATGGCTGCTGCTCCAATCACTTCGCTGACCGACTCAATGCAAGAACCGGGCTCGATGCGCCCCGCGCTGCGCATGTGGGCATAGACCGGCAGTCTCCGCTCCGCTGCCAATCGGAACATATCAATCACTTCCAGCCGCGTGGCTCCGGGCGTGTATTGGATGCCCATCCCGATGGCCAGACCGCCGGCGTCAAGCTCAGTGCGTAAGCGTTGCTTTATTGCCTCGATCTGTTCCGGCGTGGCTGGCTGATCGGTGGCCGGCCCGCTCTTGGGCAAAATCTCAGGCGAGCCACTGTGATCTCCAACGATTTCAGGCGGCAACGGCGCGCCGAACACCGCTGCCCGCGCTGCCACATGACTCGCCGAGGTGCCGTAGTGAATCAGCGAATGCCCTTCCTTTGACTTCAAGAACTGAGCAACATCCGGCGCGCCGATCTCCAACTCAAGCGCGGTAGTTACCCCGTCCATCGCCTTCAAGCGCTGGCTTGCCATGTCTTGCGCGTGCTGATGCAGATCAATAAAGCCGGGAGCAACCACCAATCCCGCGGCCTGGACTACGCGCTTGCCACTCAGACTCCCCGCCGAAATGCGAACAATCTTTCCATCGCGGATGCCAACGTTGCGCACACCATCCAGTCCAGTCTCGGGGTCCATCACTCGACCGCCTTCGAGCACAAGATCGTATTGCTGCGCGGTGACGATGGTGGTTGAAAAGACCAGAAGCCAGAAGAAGAGAATCCGTTTGCGCATGGTCAATTGTAGCCGCCGAGACGGCGGCGCTACCCATCCATTTGCCTGAATCCCTGCGCCCTCTCTAGAATAAAGATTCACCCCCAAGCTGGGAGAATCTCCGAGAAGCCTATGATTCATATTCCCGTACCCGAAGCTCTCACCTTCGATGACGTTCTCCTCTTACCCGCGCGCTCTGATGTAATTCCCGCGACCGCCAACACCCAGACCCAGCTCACTCGCAACATAAGTCTGAACATTCCCATCGTCAGCGCCGCCATGGACACCGTTACCGAATCGCACATGGCCATCGCGCTCGCGCAACAGGGTGGCATCGGCATTATCCATCGCAATCTCACCATCGAGCAGCAGGCCAATGAAGTCGACAAGGTGAAGCGCTCGGAGAGCGGCATGATCGTCGACCCGGTCACCATGGCGCCCACCGATAAAGTTAGTGACGCGC
>JBAPQU010000286.1:0-2262 GCA_049280795.1 Candidatus Sulfotelmatobacter sp. | reverse complement strand
GCGCCCGCATCTCCGGAGTACCTTCAGTATCGCCGGAAAAATAGAAGCGCTTGCCGCCGTAGGTGAGAACGTAACCATTGCCACGTCCTTTATCGTGATAGAACTTTCCCGGAGCCGGCCCGCGCTTCAGGTTGTAAGCGGGTATCGCCTCAATCGTCCATCCCTGCCAGCTCTTCGTCTCTCCATTGGCGATCGGCTTGGCGCTGGTAACGGTGACGACCACGGCAGGCGCCGCAAAAATCTCGGTTTCAGCCTTGCTGATTTCCTTGATCGAATCCGGATCCATGTGATCGCCATGAATGTCGGTAATCAAAATGAGGTCAGCTTTTGGCAGCCCCGACAATTTCGCCGGCTTCGCGGGATCAAGATAGATGACCTTCCCACCAGCCTCAATCAGCGTGCTGGCGTGATAAAGCGGCGTGATCTTCACCGGCCCCGCAGATGTGGGAAATTCTTGTGTCTCAGCCGCATGCATAAGCGCCGACAGCGCCAAGAGAGAACAGAGAAGAATGGACAACAGTTTCATGATGACCTCAGTCGGTAACTGTGTTGAACATTGTGACACACAATGTGTCACAATGCCACCCGCTCATGTTGATTCGAGTTACAGGCCCTCCCGGGCGCTGGAACTCACCCACCACCCACGGTCCTTGACATGTGACACATTATGTGCCACATTGTATTTATGCCATCGGTGAACATGCGCCAACTGCGCGATACGAAAAAACTTAAAACTTGGCTTCGGGCGGGAAAGACGGTCGAGCTGCGCGAGCGGGATCGAGTGATTGCCCGTATTGTCCCGGATAATGCACGCCCCGCCGGATCAGGGAATTGGCCAGACTTTGAGGCGATCGCGAAGGAGATTTTAGGTGACCGTAGGCTGTCTGGCTCCGATCTGGTAATCAGGGAACGTGGACGTTATTGAGCACATATCTCGACACTAGCTTTCTCGTTTCGTTGTACTTAAACGACGATCATTCGCAGGAGGCACGCTCCCGCATCGCTTCCGCCCCTGCGTTGTGGTTTACGCCCCTTCACAGCGCCGAGTGGGAACACGTGGTTGGCCAGCATCTTTTTCGCGGAGAGCTCTCATTGTCGGAAGCGCAACGGGTGCGTGCCAAACTGGAAGAACACCGCGCCGCCGGACGTTGGCTGTCCGTGCCGATCCCCGAGGATGCTCTCGAAGTTTGCAGCATGCTCGCTCGCGAATATGGGCCGAAGCTCTGGATGAGAACACTAGATACCCTGCACGTGGCCTGCGCGCTGGAACTAAAAGCCAATCGATTCTGGACATTTGACGATCGCCAGGCTAAGTTGGCGAAGGCGCAGGGGATGAAAACTTCGTAAGCGCTCTTACTCTTCCTCTTCCTTCACCTCGCCCCGCGCCGCCTTGGCCTTCTCAACAATCTTCTCCTGCAACGCTCCCGGCACCGCGTCGTAGTGGTGCATTTCCATGTTGAAGCTGCCACGGCCCTGCGTCATCGACGTCAAATCCACGCCGTAGGTCAGCATCTCCGCCATCGGCACTTCGGCTTTCACCACCGTATTGCCGCCTTTGTTGTCCATGCCCTGAATGCGTCCGCGACGGCTGTTCAAGTCGCCCATGATCGAGCCCGCAAAATCGTCCGGTACCGTGATCTCGACATGCATCACGGGTTCAAGCAACGTAGGCTTGGCCTGCTCCATCGCTTTTCTGAATGCGATGCGGCCCGCCATCTGAAATGACATGTCGTTCGAATCCACATCGTGATAAGAACCGTCATACAAAATCACGCGGAAATCCACTACCGGATATCCCGCCAGATATCCGCGCGCCGCCGCATCCTTGATTCCTTTTTCGATGGCGGGAATATAGTTCTTTGGAATCGCTCCGCCGAAAATATCGTTGACGAATTCAAACTGTCCGCCGCGCACCATCGGCTCCATCTTGATCTTGCAATCGCCATACTGCCCGTGTCCGCCGGTCTGCTTTTTGTGCCGCCCCTGCACATCGGCCTTTCCGCGAATCGTCTCGCGATAAGGAACCTTCGGCGCTTTCAAAACGACTTCCGTGTGGTACCGCTTCTTCAGCTTTGCCACCACCACTTCGATATGCTGCTGTCCGGTTCCAGCAATCAAAAATTCCTGTGTCTGTGGATCGCGGAAGAAGCGCAGCATCGCATCCTCTTCCATCAGCTTGTGAATCCCCGGCCCCAGCTTGTCTTCATCCGCGCGGCTCTTCGGCTCAATCGCAAACGTAATCGCCGGCTCCGCCAGCTTCAC
>JBAPQU010000285.1:0-15902 GCA_049280795.1 Candidatus Sulfotelmatobacter sp. | reverse complement strand
GGCCCCGCGCGGCCAGCGATCACTGGGAACACGCAAGGGGTTGTGGGGATTTCCGATGTGCAACTGGCGAAGGCGGCGAATGCCACGGACGGGTCCGTGGTTAGCTCCGACAAAAACAATGTGAAGGTGGAAAGCGGCACACTAATGCTTTTGAAGGTGAACCAATAGGCGGCGTTTCGGTTAATCCGTGATGAGTGAATCGCAAAATCGCTCCGCGACGCCGCGGAGAAATAAACTGCAAGCGACGCGGATGCGCGCAGCACTGGAGGCCGGCGTTAGGCTGAGGAACGCATGCGCCGGTTTCTGTGTGCTTGTGGCGGCGATGCTGTTCTGCATTACGGCTTACGCGCAGTCAGGTAACGACAACGTGTCCGCCGGCGAGCTGTTGCGCAGAGCCGTCGACGGGGAATTGAAGGCCCAGGCCGCCGATCACTCAGAATGGATGTACCAGACCAGAGTCCGCGACGATGGCAAAGATCAAGTGAAGACGGTGATCGAAACCCAGCAAGGCGATCTGGAACGTTTGCGCGCAGAGAATGGAAAGCCACTCACGCCGGAGCAAGAAAAACGGGAAGATCAGCGCATCGACAACCTGATACACAACCGGCGCGAGCAACGCAGGCTGCAACGCGAGAAGGGAGAAGACGGACAAAAAACCGAGCGCTTGTTCAAAATGCTTCCCGATGCGATGACAGCCCGTTATGGAAGCCGCCAAGGAGACTTGGTGGAAATACTTTTTACGCCGAATCCGAAGTTCCATCCTCCATCACACGAGGCGGCAGTATTTCACGGGATGGAAGGCCGAATCTGGATCAACACGCGGGAGAACCGGCTGGCGGAAATTGAAGGTCACCTGATGGAGACGATAAAGTTTGGCGGCGGCCTGCTTGGGCATCTGGACAAGGGTGGTGAGTTTCACGTTAAGCAGTCTGAAGTTGGGCCGGGGCATTGGGAAATCACGCTGCTGCACGTCAATATGCATGGCAAAGTTCTGTTCTTCAAAACCATTGGGGTGCAACAGGACGAGACCCAAACGAATTTTCAACGGGTTCCGGATAACTTGACCTTCGCGCAGGCCGAGGAGGATCTTCGGGGCAAGCATGCCGCGGTAGAAGCGAGCAAGTGAATCTTCTGCGCCAAGAACAAAGGATAGCGTGGTTAACTCAGCAGGCAAAGTGCAACGGGAAATTCAGACAAGATCTGCGAGACATTCATTTTTTCTTCCGGCTTCAAAACTTCTCCGGTGAATACATTGCGATATTGTTTGCCGATGTCGTAGGGCGGAAGCACGACGTCCGTGTCCTGCCAGGCCTGAGAGCCGATGGGAGGAACGTCGAAGTCATTGAGCAAGTTGGAAATCAGGCGCGGAACGACCACGAAGGCACTGGTGTTTTTAAATCTTCTGGCGAAGGCGACAACATGATTGGCCTTTGCGCCGGCAACTGCCAACGGCAGATACTCGCCGTGCTGGAATAGATCTGATTGCTGCTGGCGAAGGCGCAGAGCTTGCCAGACCAGGTACTGCTTGATCCGGCCATCTTCGGGATTTTTCATCAAGCAGCCAATAAGGGAATTGTCGGGGGTGTCGCCCCGCGTTCGGACGCATTCGAATAATTCCTGGCTGCGGACGTAGTCAACCGGACGCCGATTGTCTGGATCAACCAGGCTGAGATTCCACAGCTCATTCCCCTGATAGATATCGGGCACTCCCGGACATGTTAGCTTCAGGAGTGTTTGCGAGAGACTGTTCCACAAACCGATGCGGGCGATGCGGCTCTGGAAGGGTAGAAAGTCACTGAGGAAGTGATTCTCGGTTTCGGCATTGAGCGCAGCCTTTACAAAAGATGTGACTGCATTTTCATACTCGGTGTTGCGATTGATCCAACTGGTATTCTGCTTGGCTTCACGAATCGCTTTCAGCATGTAGTTTTCGATTCGCTCGCAGAAAACCTCCTCGTCATGTTTGTCACGGAAGGGTTCTGAAGGCCAGGCGCCAATCAGTGTCTGGTAGAGCAGGTACTCATCATTGGGTGAAGGGGCGGGGACGTCGTTGACCGTGGTTTTATGGCGGCGATTGAACCTTTTCCACTCGCGCACTCGCAAGCCCCAAATGGGCGTTATCTCGGAGAGCACGTTGATGCGGGCGCGTAAATCTTCAGAGCGCTTGGAATCGTGCGTGCTGCTGGCCAGCATGGTATGCGGCCAGTCGCGGAGGCGCTGCTGGTTCGCGGCATGAAACTCAGGCACGGTCGTTCCAAACCGATGAAGATCGCCGCCGACTTCATTCAATGAAACGAGCAGGTTATAGCGGTAAAAGGCAGTATCTTCCACGCCCTTCGCCATCACAGGGCTCGTGAATTGCTGGAATTTCATGGCGAAGATTGCGACTGCATTTTGATAAGAAGGATCTTGACCCTCCCCGATGCGAGTTGGAAGGACTTCGCCGATGAAATCGAAAGCGCTGGTATCTGCAGCCGGACTTCTCTGTTTGGCCAGCGAGATAGCGCTTCGAATGTAACGCGCGTCGTCCTCGGAAACGCCGGAGGGGCTGACGTAGGTGCGGTACACGGGAAAACTGGCGACCACTTCCGTGAGCGCATCGCGCAGGCTGTTCAGGGTGAAGTCGCAGGTCTTTCGTCTGGAAAGGGCGATTTGCGCGATCCGATTCGCCAGAACATTCAGTTCGCTGGCGAGAGCGACGCGAATGATCAGCTTGCGGCAGCGGTAGGCGAGACGGTCGAAATCAATCTCGTCGCCAATGAATCTTCGGTAGATGCCTTCTGTCCGCGTTGCGGCAGCGGGGTCTACAAACAAACCGTTCACGAGATTCGCAAAATCATAGCCGGTGGTGCCACAGACGGGCCAATGGGTGGGCAGTCGCTCTGAGCCGGCAAGAATTTTCTCGATGATCACGTACTGCAATCCGGCGCCGTTAGTTTGCAAATTGTTACGCGCGACGTCGATGCTTTGTTTCAAACGTTCGAAATATTGAGCGGGATCGTACAGTCCGTCGGGATGGTCGATGCGCAGGCCGTCCACTTTGCCTTCCGCGATGAGTTGGAGTACGAGGCGGTGCGTTGCCTGGAAAACATTTTCATTTTCCATGCAAAGTGCGGCGAGATCGTTGGTATCGAAGAAACGCCGGTAGTTGATGTCGTCGGAGGCGACTCTCCAGTTTGCAAGGCGATAGGCTTGCACTTTAATGAGCTCGTGCAGTTCGTCGAAGCTGGAAGGGTCGGAAAGATTTCCGTTGATCGCATCGACCGCGGCTTTGATGGCGTCGGTGATTTCCGGGGATCGCGCACACAGCTCGGCCAGGCGGCGCTTGTTGATTTCCTTATCCCGATTGCGTTCGGCGACGCGCTCGCTGCTGGGCTCCTGCCTTGCCGGTAAATGGCCGAAAGCCGTGATCAGGCTCTGAAACTCCAGTAGGTCAGGGTTTTGTTCGCCCAGCTTTGCTGCAAGATTACCCGCGCTGTGATGCAGGATGCGCGGATACTCTCTGGGATTTACCGGAAACCGATGTTCGTGGTAGGCAATATTGAATTCGCCGTGCTCCGGATGGAAAGTGAGTTGTAACTCTCCACTTTCGAGAACTGCGCCGTAATGATCGTGCAACACGGGAAGCAGGACTTTCCCGTGCAACTCTTCTTTCAGCGGGTGCCAATCGATATCGAAAAAGCAGGCGTAGATGGAGGCCTCGCCATTTTCTAGAACATCCAGCCACCACGCATTGTCGCTGCCCATCACTCCCATGTGATTGGGAACAATGTCGAGGATCAATCCCATGCCGTGATCGTGCAAAGTGGAGACGAAGCGATCGAACTCCTCGGGGCTACCGATTTCGGGGTTGAGAGAGTTGTGATCCACGATGTCGTAGCCATGCATGCTACCGGGGCGAGCTTTCAGGATGGGAGAGATGTAACAGTGACTTATGCAGAGAACGGAAAGGTACGGGACGATCGCCGTAGCCTGAGCGAACGTGAACTCGCGATTGAGTTGCAAGCGATACGTGGAGAGCGGGATGGGGAAAGGTCGCTTCATAGCTCAAGGGACCACACTACGGACCAAGCGGGTAACATTCCTTGCTTCAGGGTATCGTGGGTGTCTTCGCTCGCGTAGATAATCTGCCCGGAAGGATGGGCCAGCCCAGAGAGAGATGTTGCGCCGGGGTTCGCGAGTAGAAAGAGCTTCGAGTGGTCGGCGAACTCCCAATGCGCGGTAAGGGCGGTATCGCCGAGGATTTTGTAATCTGCATTAAAAGCGCATCCAGCGGAAAGGTGGGAGACAATGTGTCGGCATCTCAGTTTCAGAAGCTGGCGATACAAGCGGAACCACTCCCGATGATCGGGCTGTGCGATTACTCCCCAGTCGAGGCGCGAGGCCTCAAACGTTGACACGGCACTGGGATCGGGTATTCCTGCGCGTGAAGATGGGTCATTGAAGCGGGCAAAACGAGCGAACTCATTGCGGCGTCCGGCCGTAATGGCTTCCGCCAATTTTTTTTCAAAATCACAAAAGAAGAGGAATGGTGTTTTAGAGCCGAACTCCTCGCCCATGAAAAGCAAGGGCGGGAAAGGCGCAAGCAGAAGAATCGCCACTGCGGCGCGAAGGGCTTTTGGGTCTGCAATCGTGGCGATCCTCTCTCCGAAGGCGCGATTGCCGACCTGATCATGATTTTGCAAGAAAGAGATGAACGCTGAGGGAGGTAGATCGTTCGTGGGCTCGCCTCGCGTTTGGCCATTTCTGTGCGGCGAAACCTCGCCTTGATACGAAAATCCGCTGACGAGGCAGCGACCCAGAAGATCGAGAGGACGATCGGAATAGTCGACATAATAGCCGTCCCGTTCGCCGGTGACCAGCACGTGAAATGCGTGATGCATGTCGTCATTCCACTGCGCGGTGTATGTCTTAGGTTGGCAGTTGCTATCGCGTTGAAGGTAACGAGACTGATTATTATCGTTTTCCAGAATCAGGTGGATGTGGCGATCCGGATCAATGGTATTTCGAACTGTGTCGGACAATTCTGTGAGGATGTGTGGAGTCGAGTCGTCAATGATCGCGTGAACGGCGTCGAGGCGAAGTCCGTCGAGGTGGTATTCGGTGAGCCAGTAGAGCGCGTTATGGATGAAGAAGTCACGTACGGTACGGCTTTCGGCGCCATCGAAGTTGATGGCGCTGCCCCACGGAGTGTGGTGGCGATTAGTGAAGAACTGTGGCGCATAAGAATTAAGGTAATTTCCTTCGGGGCCAAAATGGTTGTAAACGACATCCATCAGAACCATGATTCCCCGGTTATGAGCACTCTGCACCAGTTCTTTCAGGTCTTCCGGGCGGCCATAAACGCTATCGGGCGCAAATGGGTATACGCCGTCATATCCCCAGTTGCGCTTGCCCGGAAAATCAGACACCGGCATTAATTCCAAGGCTGTGATGCCGAGATCGGCGAGATAGTCGAGCAGTTCGCAAATCGAAGAGAAAGTTCCGGACGGAGTAAGAGTCCCGACGTGCAGTTCATAGATGACAGCTTCTTCCCAGGGACGGCCACGCCAATTTTTATCGTTCCAATCGAAAGAGGCAGGATCGATTACCTCGCTGGGTCCGTGCACATCATGCGGTTGAAAACGCGATGCTGGATCAGGAACTCGTTGAGCGCCATCGATTCGGAAAAAATATTGAGATCCAGCTTTGGCCTCACTCGTAGTCAGCTCGAACCAGCCGTTATCGCTCCGATTAAGCGCAAGCTTCGTGGGTGTGGGTGCACTGACTAAACAGAGGTCCACGCGCTGTGCGGTGGGAGCCCAGAGGCGAAAGCGAACCGATCCATCTTCTCGATGGTCCGCTTCGAGATGCTTCGCCTCTCGACACTCCGCGCCGAACGGCATGTTATGACGGCGATTCATTTATGTCTTCCTTCGCTTCTTCCCTCTTACCGTTGCGGCGCTCCATCAGAACCACCATGGAACGAGCCTGCAGGGGATAGACTGCGCCACCGTCATAGGTCTCGACTGTGCGCAGCCCACCTTCGCGAGATGTATCCATCCACGCTCCCCAGCGCGCGCCGGGACGAAACGCAGGTAGCGTGAAGGGCACATCTTCATGGTGTGCGTTGAAGAGCGTGAAGAAATTTTCGTCGCTGAGTTTTCGCCCACGCTCATCGGTCTCATCGAGTCCCTGACCTGACAAGAACATTCCCAGACAGCGAACCGACACGTCGCGCCATTCGTCCTCACTCATTTCATTACCCTTGGGATTGAGCCACAAAATATCTTTTACGTTTGCGCCTTTGATGGGACGGCCCTGAAAAAAACGGCGCCGGCGGAATACGGGATGCCGCTTCCGAAGATTGATCATGCGTTGTACGAATGCCAGCAGGTCGCGATCTTCGGCTTGCAAAGTCCAGTTCAGCCAGCTAATGGTATTGTCCTGGCAATAGGCATTGTTGTTTCCCATCTGCGTATGGCCTATGGCATCTCCCGCGTAGATCATGGGTACGCCTTGCGAGAGAAACAATGTCGCCAGCAAATTTCGTTTTTGCTTGGCACGCAGCGACTGAATATCGGCATTGTCTGTGGGACCCTCGGCGCCGCAATTCCAACTGCGATTATTGTCGGTGCCGTCGCGATTGTTCTCGCCATTGGCTTCGTTGTGCTTGTCGTTGTAGCTCACCAGATCCTGCAACGTGAAGCCGTCGTGCGCGGTAACAAAATTCACGCTGGCGTAGGGGCGGCGGCCGCTGTGCGCGTAAAGATCGCTGGAGCCGGTAATGCGATAGGCGAGATCGCTGACGACTCCGCCGTCACCTTTCCAATACGAGCGCACAGTGTCGCGATAGCGATCGTTCCATTCCGCCCAGCCCACGGGAAAATTTCCGACCTGGTAGCCACCTTCACCAAGATCCCAGGGCTCGGCAATCAACTTGACCTGCGATAGCAGTGGATCCTGATGGATGATGTCGAGGAATGCACCCAGGCGATTGACGGCGTGCAACTCGCGTGCCAGCGTTGCGGCGAGATCGAAGCGGAAGCCATCCACGTGCATCTCGAGAACCCAATAGCGCAGGCTATCCATGATCAGCTGGAGAACGCGCGGATGTTGCATATTGAGCGTATTTCCGGTGCCGGTGTAGTCCATGTAATAGCGTCGATTTTCTGGCACAAGGCGGTAATAGGCGCTGTTGTCGATGCCTTTCAGCGAGAGTGTTGGTCCCAGATGATTGCCTTCGGCGGTGTGGTTGTAGACCACATCCAGAATCACCTCCAACCCCGCGGAATGCAGAGTCTTGACCATGGTCTTGAACTCATTGACGGAGTTGGTCGCCAAGTAGCGAGGTTCTAGGGCAAGAAATCCGATGGAGTTGTAGCCCCAGTAGTTGCGCAGACCGCGTTCCACCAACTGCCGGTCGTCTACAAAGCTGTGCACCGGCATGAGTTCGATGGAGGTCACGCCGAGGTGGGTGAGATAGTCGATGACCGGAGCTGTGGCCAGGCCCGCGTATGTTCCGCGCAAGTGGGCAGGAACGTCGGGGTGACACATTGAGAATCCTTTTACGTGAAGCTCATAAATTATGGTTTCGTGCCAGGGAATGCGCGGCGGAGCATCGGCTCCCCAGGTGAAAGCGGAATCGATGACTTGGTTCTTGGGCATGCCGGCCGCATTGTCGCGGCGGTCAAAAGATAAGTCCTCCTGCTTGTTCCCGACGCGATATCCGAAGTGAGAATCACTCCAATGGATGGAGCCTTGAATCTGCTTGCCGTAGGGATCAAGAAGGAGTTTGTGATGATTAAAACGATGGCCTTCTTCCGGGGCGTAAGGGCCAAACACCCGGTATCCATATAACTGACCGGGCCGAACTGCCGGCAGATAGCTGTGCCAGACCATGTCGGTTTGCTCGGCGAGTGGAATGCGTTGGATTTCGCGCTTGCCGGAATTGTCGAAGAGGCACAACTCAACCTTCTCGGCATGCTCAGAATAGAGGGCAAAGTTAACCCCCTCGCCGTCCCAGGTTGCTCCCAAAGGGTAAGGCCGGCCGGGCCAAACGATCGGTTGAGGTTGTGGGGGCATTTATTTTAGGTATCCTTACCGGCAGCGGTACATTAGACCTCGGTTCAAATATTCCAGCAGCAACCGCTTGATCCACGGTAGTAATACGTTTAAGGCCAGCTTTCAACGATAGATGTCGCGTGGTAAAAAGAAACATAGGGTGCCCACTGTAGCCGGGGCACTGATCTGCTTCATACCGCTGTAAATGACTGAATCGGCGCGTATTTTAGGAGGGAGTTCGTTGGCGCTGGTGCGCAACCGGCCGTTCTTGCTGCGCCCGCTGCGGCTGGCCGTCAGCTACGCCCGTGGTGTAAGATCAGACGTGATCGGCACGGTGTTTGTTCAACGACGTGACATGCCCAGTTGATCGCTTTACAGTGAAACGCGAAGCGGCCATGCAATGTTCATGTAACGACTCGTTGGTAGCCCGTACCAGTATCTAAGGATGTTGCTCAACAAGGCCGGAGAGGTGGCAGAGTGGCCGAATGCGGCGGTTTGCTAAACCGTTGTACGGGCTAACACCTGTACCCAGGGTTCGAATCCCTGCCTCTCCGCCAGCTCGCTCGTTTAGCTATGCATTAAACTGACCCTACCGAACTGAACGCTTGATGTGCCTATTCTGGGCTCGGGGTGGTCGCAGCCGATCTCTAATTTCTGCCCAGTGCAGCCGATGGCCATCCGTCGTTCCAGGTCAGCGTAGAAATCTGCAGAGAGGGCCGTCCCGTTACAGCGTCATAAGCGTGAAAGACAATAATGTCTCCATCCTGCTGCTTCAGGATCGACTCTCCACCCGGTCCCAACCAGCGACCGTTGCCTACTAGCAGTGGGCTACCTCCTCCCTCCATCATTGATTTGCCGTTCTTATCCAGGTAAGGTCCGGTCACGCTTCGCGAACGGCCTACCATCGTCTTGTAGGTACTCTTCGTTCCACGGCAGCAGAGATCGAAGGAAACGAAAAGATAGTAGTAGCCGCCATGCTGAACGATAAAGGGAGCCTCAATGGCTTCCCAGTTAGGCGGCAACCCCGGGGGCGCAGGAGGAGCATTGTCAGGGCGTGCACGGCTGGCCAAAGAATAAAGACGAGTGTCTTCCGCGGATAGCTTTCCGGTTTTGCGATCAAGCTTTCTCATCTTGATCCCGCTCCAGAAACTGCCAAACGCCAACCATGCCTGCCTGTTTTCGTCCAACACCAGGTTCGGATCAATTGCATTGAAATCGTCGTCCGCCTTGGATTGCAGTACCAGCCCTTGATCGATCCAGTGGAATTGCGGGTCTTTTGGATCCAGGGTCTTATTGGTCAGTAGGGCAATGCCCGAGGTGTTCTTGCCGAATGCGGAGAAAGCGTAATAAAGATGATATTGGCCGTCGAAATAAGAAATATCGGGCGCCCATAGTTCTTTTGTTTCGGGACTTTCCTTTTGAATCCACTGGGGAATGCCCGGTAACACATACCCGCATCGGCTCCAATGGTGCAAGTCCTGGGAGCAACGGACTGGCAGTTCACCATCCCGCATCTTCTCGGTAGCGGTGCCAAATACATACCAAGTGCTGCGGTCCTTTATGATCGACGGGTCGTGCGTTCCTTCCACATCACCGGTTACGCCAATGATCTGTGGAGCACTTGGAGCTGGTTGTTGGGTGTAAGCAGCAGGAGTGAAGAAGATGGCCGCGAGCATAGTTATAAAGGCGAACCAAACTGCAGTTCCTGTTTTCAAGGTCAACTTCCTCCTGGAAGCGTAATAACATTTTTTCAGTCTGACTCTAATTCGGCAGCGGCTGATTTCAAATTACCAGTTTCACTGCGTCGCTCAGTTAGGCGACAGCGCGGTCGATTTCCTCAGCAACAAGTTGGTCTGCAACATAAATTCGGTTCCATTCGTCAATGGTTCCTCCCGCCCTACCTCGGCGAGGAGCGCTTTGAAGGCCAGCATGGCCAGATCGGTTTGCGACATCTGTACCGTAGTCAGAGGAGGCAACATGTATTGCGCCAGGCGCACGTCGTCAAAGCCGACCAGAGATAAGTCACGCGGAATGACCACTCCTTCCTCGTAACTCCTTTTCATTACTCCAATGGCGGTCAGGTCGTTCGAGCAGAGAATTGCCGTGGGCCTATTTGGAGAGTTCAAGATTTGTGCAGCGGCCGCCATGCCTCCTTCGGTCGTGTGATTTCCCTCGACGATTAAGAGAGGGTCGCACGCGAGTCCGATTTCCTGCATAGACTGCAGAAAGGCATTCCTGCGCGCGACGGCCGATTTCAGGCTCAGGGGGCCGGCAACGAAAGCGATTCGCTTGTGACGCAAAGCCGCCAGATGCTGGACTGCCTGGCGAATACCGTGCAAGTAGTCGATGCGTATATTGCTGATGCGGGGAAGAGCCGGTCCGACATCGATGAAAACCAGAGGAACCCGTCGTGATTTCAGGTCTTCGAGCAGCAACTCCTCCATTCCGAAGGTCATTACCGCTACGCCATCGACGCGGCGTTCAATCATGCGCCGGACGGAACTCGCCATCAGCCTGGGGTCGTGGACGGTCGAGGTCAGAAGAATTTCGTATCCATGCTCGACCGCAATCTTCTCAAATGCTTGAACGATCTCGGGGAAGAATGGATTGGTAATTTCGGAGACAATCAGACCGAAGATTCTGCTTCTTCCGGAGACCAGCGCCCTTGCCTGGGTATTAGGATAGTAGCCCCGCTCTTCGACTATTTTCAAAACACGCCGGGACAACTGAGGATCCACGGTGGGCAAGCGATTGATGGCGCGCGATGCCGTGGCCGTCGAAACTCGTGCGCGCCTCGCGATTTCTCGGAGATCCATATTCTCCTCTCAGAGCGGAACGGGGAGCCGAAGCAAACATTTGCTAATCTCCATCAGTCTGTCTATGATTTTCACACCGTCGAAAGCGAGTAGCACACGGTGTCTTACAGTAAATCGGCTTTACATACAATGACATAGATGGGACTTTCGTTGGGCCGCCCGGCATCGCCGCTGGTGAGGAGAGCAGACGAACTTCTTGTGGTGACAATCACGGGCCGTCGTGATAGACAAGCTTGTAATAATAAGTTTGTACTAAGTAGAGGTGGATTGATGGCGGTACCTTCCGAGTCGGTGGCGAGCGCGGATCCCCAAAAACGACGCCCGCCCATCGTCGAAGAAATGGACAAGTCAGCGATTCTCCAGGAGTTGGACAACATCCTAGCCAGTCCGCCTTTTCGAAACAGCAGCCGCAGCAAGCAATTTCTCTCCTATGTGGTCGAACACAGACTTGACGGGCATGACGAACTATTGAAGGAGCGTAGTATCGGCGCCGATTTGTTCCACCGTCCCGCCGATTATGCGACCGGAGACGACCCGGTGGTTCGGGTGCAGGCTGGCGAGGTACGGAGGCGGCTCGAACAGTATTATCATGAGTTTTCCAAGGCCTCCGACGTACGCATCGACCTCCCTGTAGGAACCTATGTTCCCGAATTTCACCACATGCCTGTCGTGTTGCCGGTCGAGGCTTTACCTTCTCAGTCTTTACCGGCCAGTGAGCCTAACAGGAAATGGAAACTCCTGGCCTGGACCGCGCTTGCCATCAACGTGTTGCTAATCGGAGTGTTGGTCGCTCCCGGCATCCTGCGCAAACTAGGCCGACCCTCGCCCTTGCAGCAATTCTGGGCACCGGTCTTTTCTACTTCGCAGCCTGTGCTCATCTGTCTTCCCAAACCCATTTTCTATCGGCCGTCACCCTCGCTATACGACAACTACGCCAAGGCCCATCCTGGTACTTTCCAGACACAGGTCGAGAGGTTTAATCAACCGATTCCTTTGGCGCCAGATCAAAAAATCCAATGGGGAGACATGGTCACCTACCCGGATTTCGGTCTGGTTTCAGGCGATGTTTACGCTGGCTTTCGAATTTCCGAGGCGTTAGGCCGGATCGGCAAGCCAAGCCAGATCAGGATTGGCAACGAATCGTCATTCGACGAGCTTCGCGGCTCTCCGGCGGTGCTGATTGGAGCGTATAGCAATCGGTGGACAATGGAGATGACATCCGACCTGCGTTACGTCTTCGAAGAGAAGGACGGCGTGCTGTGGATTCACGACCGAACTTCTCCGGACAAGAAGTGGTTCTGCCGTCTAGGGTTGCACGGGGAAGTGGTCACGGACTTTGGAGTTGTTACCCGATTGCTGGACTCAAAGACCGGGCATTCGGTGGTCAGCGTGGCCGGAATCACAGCTCCTGGCACCGACGCAGCTGCGCAGTTCGTGTCTGCGCCGGAATACTTATCCGAGTTGGCCCGGACAGCGCCTCTTGGATGGGAGAAGAAAAACATGCAAGTGGTTGTGCAGACATCGGTCATCGATGCCGGCGCCAGCCCGCCTCACGTGGTTGCGGCTTACTTCTGGTAAAGCTCATATCCAGAGATTGAAGTTAGATTCCCCCGCCTCGCACCTCTGTTGACCCCGTTTTATAAATTGACGTGGCACATTGCATCTGTTTTCAGCTTAAATCTATGTCTCTGCAAGTAAAGGATTTAGATTAGGCGAGCGAACTGTAACATACCGTATGTATACCGTGTGTTACTGGAAAACAAGAATGGAAGAGCATCATAGTCGCTCCGCGGTCGGAAGCAAACGTTTACTCGGAGTCCCCGTCCGAACCCGAGCACCTCATGCACACTGGCCAGTTCCCCGTGGTCCACATTTACCGTAGCCGTTTCTTGGCATCCATAGTCCAGAATTGTTGGTTTGTGCTTCGTTATACGGTAGCTCTCTCTCTGCTTCAAAGTTGTGGTGGTGGCGGTGGATCCTCGACTTCCTCCAGCCCATCTCCGTTGACAATCACAGCGTCGTCTCTGGCCAGTGGAACAGTCAGCGTGTCCTACTCAGCAACACTGACCGCAACGGGTGGGACTGGGGCTGGGTATGCCTGGACGATATCTGCCGGAACACTGCCGGAAGGTCTTACTCTCGCACGCGGCGGAATTTTAGCCGGCACACCAACCTCGGCGGGAACCTCCAGTTTTACCGTCACAGTCACGGATTCTTCGGGGGCCACGGCGACTGCCAGCCTCAGCGTAGTCATCACGGTTGCCGGCCCATTGAGCAATTACGAACTCACCGGCGACACGTCGCCCGTGCACGATCCTTCCATAATTCGGCAGGGATCAACCTATTACGTTTTCTCCACCGATGCTTCCTCCACGCAAGGCGGCTTCATTCCCATCCGCTGCTCTACCGACAAAATCGCTTGGAGCGCCTGCGGTTATGTGTTCACGGCGTTGCCGTCGTGGGTTTCCACGACCGTTCCGCGGGCAACCGATATATGGGCTCCGGACGTCTCCTACTTCAACGGCTCTTATCGTGTGTATTACGCCGTTTCTTCTTTTGGGTCGAATGTATCGGCAATAGGATTTGTGACCAACACCACGCTGGATTCGACCGATCCGAGTTACAACTGGGTCGATCAGGGCCTTATTTTGCAGTCTTTCTCTTCCGACAATTTCAACGCCATTGACCCCAACATTCTGATTGACGCGGGCGGTTCGGTCTGGCTGAACTATGGAAGTTTTTGGACAGGAATCTACCAGCAGCAGATCGATCCGGCCACCGGGCAAATCCAGTCGGGCTCAACGACCTACCATTTGGCCGAGCGCGCTTCGGATGTTGTTAACGATCCGATCGAAGGCTCCTCGATGGTTTATGCAAATGGCTTCTACTATTTATTCGTTTCGTGGGACTACTGCTGCGAGACGGATCCGGCGCAGAGCGACTACAAGATTGTGGTGGGCCGCGGAACCAGTCCCAATGGACCGTTCCTCGACGAGAGCGGGGTCGATATGGTCATCGGCGGCGGAACGATTCTGTTGCAGGGCGATGCGATGTGGGCTGGGCCGGGTGGGCAAACGGCGTACATCGATCCCACAGACGGCGATCTGATTGTGTTTCATGCGCTGCAGTTCTCGCAGAACGGATTGGATTTTTTGTTTGTGAGGTCGCTGACCTGGGCGAACGATTGGCCGGTGATCGGAACTTCGACCGATGCCAGTTTGGAAGCGACGAAGAAAAGATTATTGATGGAATTGAAGTGATCGCAACTCAGCCCGGCATCTCGATGCTTGAGGCTTTAGGGGAAACTTTATGACGCATGAGGCGCAGCGGTGTAGTCGTAGACTTCTTGGTTGGTCAGTCCTGGGCTCGTCGATTCGAGGTTCGTCGGTTCAGGCAGGGGCAGTCGCGCTATTCGTCCTCCTGCTCACTGGGCTGCCTGCGCTTGCTCAACTGGACACGGGATCGATCAGCGGCACCATTACCGATGCTTCTGGCGGTGCAGTCAAGGATGTGTCGATTACCGCGAAGGAAACCAGCACTGGTACAACCTACAAGACGGTCAGCTCCGCTACCGGATATTACGTCTTTCCTTCTGTTCGTACCGGTACCTATGAAGTGAGAGCGGAACTCTCGGGCTTCAAGACCGCGGTTTATTCAGGCGTTGTCGTAACGGTAGCTTCGCACGTTGGCCGTGACATCGCGCTTGCCGTGGGTGCGGTAACCGAGACCGTCAGCGTGACGGCCGATACGTTGACGCTGGAGACAGAGAGTTCGGGGATTGACACCAACATTACTAAAGAGCAAGTGTACGATCTTCCACTGGCGGTGACGGGCAACTTACGTTCGATTTCCTCGCTGGAGTTTCTGGTGCCGGGAGCAGTCGGTCCCGGAACATCTGCCGGCGGCTCCGGCTTCCAGATGACCAAGATTGCCGGTGGCCAGACCGAAGGAACGGATTATCTGGTGGATGGCATCACCACCAACCGGATGGAGAATGGATCGGGCTCGTTTGATATCGTCGCACCCTCGGTGGAATCGATTCAAGAGTTCCACGTTGATATCTCCGGAATGTCGGCGGAATTCGGCAGAACTACCGGCGGTCTGGCGAATTACAAAACCCGCTCCGGAACCAACAGCTATCACGGAACCGCCTTTGACTACTACAAGAATGCGGTGCTGGATGGTAACAACTGGTTTAACAACGGCTACATAGCGCTCAATCCCACGGAAAGCGAGTTGCTTAAGCGCCCGCCCGATACCAAGAATAACTGGGGTGTTTCGTTGGGCGGTCCGCTGCGGATACCGGGTGTGTACGACGGCCACGATAAGACTTTCTTCCTGTTCAGCTTCGAGCAGTTGCTCTATCACACCGGCGCTTCGGTCACCTCGAATATTCCAACCCCTGCCGAGCTCGGCAGCAACGGGCAGTATTTCGATTTTTCGTCCACGCTGGGCGGCCCGATCCTCAACAGCAGCGGAAACCAAGTCTTCGGGGGGTGCGGCAACACGGTGCCGCTGTATTTCGGCGAGATCTTCGACCCCGCGCACGAAGCCAACAGTTGCAATAGTGTGGCGTTCCCTAACAACCATATCCCGATCGGCCGCGAGAGCTCGGTGGCGAAGGCCGTGCTGCAATACATGCCCACCCCAAATCTAATCGGCGGGACCAACAATTTTGTCGACAGTACGACCGACAGCATTGCGCAGACGGTTTTCAGCGTTCGGATCGATCAAAACATCGGGCAGAAGCACAAGGTTTGGGGGTTCTTCAGTGATAGAGAAAATGCCGACCACGGCGTCGGCGCCAATCTTCCTCCACCACTCACCTCGGTCGGCGGCGGCGGAACGGATCAGTATGGCAAGCTGGCCCGCGCGGGATGGGATTGGGTTATAACCCCGGCGGTGGTGAACTCTTTGACGTTCGGCAGCAACCGCTCCAACAACTACAACCTGTCGGCAGCGGCACGCATGGGCAAAGACTGGGACAGTACACTGGGAATTGCCAATGGCTCCGGTCCGGTCTTTCCCGGATTTGTGTTCAAC
>JBAPQU010000284.1:0-3139 GCA_049280795.1 Candidatus Sulfotelmatobacter sp. | reverse complement strand
AAGGCCACAAGCGCACCGAATTCGGCGGCGTCATCTACACAGAGTCCGCAGAAAAAGCCGCCCGCTTCATCATGGACTGCAATCAGAATTTAATCCCGCTGATTTTTTTCCACGATGTGAACGGTTTCATGGTGGGCCGCGACGCGGAATGGAGCGGCATCATCAAAGCCGGCGCAAAGATGGTGAATGCGGTATCGAATTCCGTGGTGCCAAAAATTACCGTGATCGTAGGCGGATCGTTTGGCGCGGGACACTATGCCATGTGCGGTAAAGCGTTCGATCCGCGCTTCGTGTTCGCCTGGCCGACAGCGCGGTACGCCGTGATGGGCGGCGATGCCGCGGCCGGAACTTTAGTTGAGATCAAAGTAAAGCAACTCGAGCGCGGCGGCACAAAATTGAGCGACGAAGAAAAGAAAGAATTGTACGAATCGACCAAGCGCACCTACGACGAGCAAACCGACCCGCGCTATGGCGCAGCGAGGTTGTGGATCGATAAGATCATCGATCCCATCGAGACCCGTGACGCCATCGCACAGGCCCTGGAAGCCGCCGCGCTGAATCCAGATGTGGCGGAGTTCAAAGTAGGAGTCCTGCAAACATGATTCACCACGGAGACACGGAGGCACGGAGCAAACTTCTTCATGAGCAGCTCACTGAGCAAGTCATCGGAGCCGCGATTGAAGTACATCGCGAACTTGGTCCGGGCCTCATGGAATCTGCCTATGAAGAGTGCCTTTGCCATGAACTGCATCTTCGAAACCTGAAGTTCGAGCGGCAAATGCCGTTACCGGTACGGTACAAAGGTGTCAGTCTCGATTGCGGATATAGGATCGACCTTGTCGTTGAGGAATCGTTGATTCTGGAACTCAAGTGCCTTGAACACATCCTGCCGGTCCACGAAGCCCAACTGCTGACATACTTGAAACTGACCGGCAAAAGGGTCGGACTAATCCTTAATTTCAATGTATCTGTTCTAACGCGCGGAGGAATTGTAAGAAAAGTTTTATAAGGTTTTCTCCGTGCCTCCGTGTCTCCGTGGTGAATGAATTGTCAGACTCAGTGAAGCTAATCGAATGTCCCCGCGATGCCTGGCAAGGGCTGAAGGGCCAAATTCCGCCCGACATCAAACGCGCCTATCTGCAAGCATTGATAAGCGCGGGCTTCAAGCATATCGATGCCGTTTCGTTCGTCTCGCCGAAGACTGTACCTCAGATGGCAGATTCCGAAGAAGTCCTGAAGGAACTCGATCCTCCCGATGACGTGGAGATCATCGGCATCGTGGTCAACGAAAAGGGCGCGCAGCGCGCCATCGCGACGCAAGCCGTGCACACGCTCGGCTTTCCCTATTCGATCTCTGAAACGTTCCTGCGTAAGAATCAAAACCAGTCCGCCGAAGATGCGCTCGACGAACTGGAAAAGATCCAAAAAAAAGCCGACGATGCCGCGCTCGATGTTGTCGTCTACATCTCGATGGCATTCGGCAATCCCTACGGCGATTTGTGGAACGCAGACGAAATAATCGAGGCCATCTCACTAATGGAGGTCGACAACCTGCGCATGATTTCGCTCGCTGATACGGTCGGCATGGCCACTCCCGAGCAGGTCAGTGAACTCGTCAGCGCAGTGATGGCAAAGTACGATTATCTGGAAATCGGAGTGCACCTGCACAGCCGCCCAGAGCAAGCCGCCGCGAAGATTCTCGCAGCCTACGACGCCGGCTGCCGCCGTTTTGATTCTGCGATTGGTGGACTCGGTGGCTGCCCGTTCGCACAGGATGCCTTGGTCGGCAACATCGCGACCGAAAAAGTAATTGAAACTTTGCAGCAGCACGGAGCCGAACTGCCTTCACTCAAACCGCTGGATGCATTGCTGCGTGCGACCGCTGAGATAGGAGCAAGATATATGAACTCCATTGATGACGATCAGATGACGGCGCAGAGGTGATTTCAATAATTGTTTTGGGAAGGGCACGGCTTCAGCCCCTGCGGGAGATGGCAGCTCGCTCGTACAATCCTTTGTGACGTAACTTGCAACTGTTCAAGCTATGACTTACTCAACCATCCAACTCGCCTACGACTCCGGCGTCGCCACCATCACGCTGAATCGCCCCGACAAGCGCAACGCCATCAGCTTCGAGTTGATCGACGATCTGCTCGCCGCGTTGAAAGAAGTGGAAGCGTCCGACGCGATCGTGCTCATCCTCACCGGCGCGGGCAAGGCGTTCTCTTCCGGCATGGACCTCGACAATCTGAAGTCGCTGATCGGCCGCTCGCCCGAACAGAACCTGAAAGATTCGGAGACGATGGTTCGCCTCTTCCGTTCGCTCTACGAATTCCCCAAGGTTACAATTGCCGCAGTAAACGGCGCAGCCATCGCCGGCGGTACCGGACTGGCCTTCCTGTGCGACTTCACTCTTGCCGTGCCGGAAGCTAAATTCGGCTACACCGAAGTGCGCATCGGCTTCGTCCCCGCCATCGTTTCAACTTTTCTTCTGCGCCAGGTCGGCGAGAAGCAGGCACGCGATCTGCTGCTGACCGGAAGAATCATCGGCGCGGAAGAAGCCGAGCGCATGGGATTAATAAACGAAATCGTCGCGCCTGATAAATTGATGTCTCGCGCGCGTGAGTTGGCTGCGCTTCTAATGGAGAACAGCCCAGCATCGCTACGCGCAACAAAAACATTGCTCAGCGATCACAGTCGCGCCGAACTCGATACGCAGATCGAATCCGCCCTCCGCGAAAACGCCGCGATCCGCACCACCGCCGACTTCCGCGAAGGCGTTACGTCATTTTTTGAAAAGCGGAAGCCGGCGTGGAGCACAAAATGAATTCGAACCACCCCAGCGCCGTCAATGAAACCCGGCTGCGCGTGCGCTATGCCGAGACCGATCAGATGGGAGTGGTTTACCATTCCAATCATTTCATTTGGTTCGAGGTGGGACGCGTCGAATTGCTGCGGCAGCTTGGCTTTTCCTATCGCGACATGGAGAGCCAGGACAACTGCTTCATCGCCGTGGCCGAGGCCAAATGCCGCTACCGCGCTCCGGCGCGCTACGATGATGAAGTTCTCGTCCGCACAGAATTGTTAAACGTGCGCGATTCCGTAGTCCACTTTGGATACGAATTACGCCGCGCGGCGG
>JBAPQU010000283.1:0-1786 GCA_049280795.1 Candidatus Sulfotelmatobacter sp. | reverse complement strand
AATTTTCCGGCGAGGTCGGCATCGCGGCCTTGGATGTGGGCGTGGGTCTTGCCAGCAGTAAAGTCTCCCAGAATGTTGTTGTAGTGCAGTCGCCAGCGCGGCGGGTCGGATTTTGCGCTGACCGTCCCGAGAGGATCGAGCAGTTCCAGCAGCCCGACATAATCGTGGCCTTCTCGCTGCACGATAGGCAGGGCATAGTTCGCTGCGTTGGAGTAGACGGAAAGATGCTTCTCAGGACCGGCTGCAGAAACCAGCATGACTGCGGTGAACACTAGAATGCAAACGAAAACTCCGGCGCCTCGAAATCGGCTGATCCAACGCCCGCTAGCGCGGCCTCTAATCGAGCGCATAAATAGTTAATCCGCTGAGAAGCTTAGGGTAGAAATCGGTGGCTTTCTGCGGCATGACTTCGCCTGCAAATGCAACGTCACGGACCTGCGCCATGCGGCAGGGATTCAGCAGAAAAGCGATATTGGCGCGTGTTCCACTTGTACCCCGCACCAGTGACAAAGCCTCCGCCGCGTCGCGAACATAGGAAAGGTTCTGCTGATTGCGGATGGATTCCTCGGAAAGGCTCAACACTTTTTCTAACAAGCACTTATGCAGTTGCACCACGTCAAGCGCCTGCTGGCGAACGGATAATCCCGCGAATACCTCCGGCTTATTGGGATTGGGATGATGCAGCAGAAATGCACGATTGGCCGTGACGGCGAGGATAGACGTGCCACATCGTCCCGACTCGCGCAGAATGGCGGTAGCGCCCGAAGCCTCCAGAGAGGGATCGACTTCGTCAACGTCAAAATAGGCGCGGGCAGAATTGCGGAAGTTGTCTTCTGAAAAAGATGGCAATCCCTGGACGACCCGGTGCGTCGGCAGAATGCGCAGAGCCGCGCTATTCATGTTCACAAAGGTCATCATGACGAACTCGTAGGGAGATTCGCTGGAACCTGGCCGGGGCTGAGCATTAGCCTCCGCAGCGCGGCGTTCATTGCGATAATTGAGCGCGGTTTCGTAGCGATGGTGGCCGTCGGCGATGATGAGTTTCTTATCGCCCATGGCCGCGCGGACGGAATCGATCACCTTCGGATCGGAAACTGTCCACACCCGATGAGCAACGCCATATTCATCCGCCACCGAAATGGCCGGTTCGCCCGGCGTAGCGAGAAAGGATTCCACTTCTCCGGAATCTTCATAGAGCATGAAAATCTGGCCGAAGTGGGCGCGGGTGGCGCGAAGCAGGTCAAGGCGATCAGCCTTGGGCTTGGCCAGGGTTTGTTCATGGCGGAAGACTATGCCGGATGCGTAGTCCTCAATGCGACCGAGGGCGATGAAGCCGCGGCGCTCCAATTCCATGCTTGAGCCGGGAACCGCAAAGCGCTGAGAATAAACGTACAAAGAGGGAAGGGAATCCTGGCTGAGAATGCCTTGCCGGCGCCAGTCCTGGAAGTGTGCCGCGGCGCGTGAATATACATTGTTTGCCGGATTGTCGCTCTCTTCCCGGCGGCCAAGAATTATCCGCACAAGATTGTATGGACTGGCCGCGTAATAGCAGTCCTGCAGAGCGGGAGTGATTTTGTCGTAGGGTTGGGTCACAACCTGGGCAGGGGGCACCTGCTGAGGATTGTAGCGAAACGCGCGAAAGGGATGAATGTCAGCCATGGAGAGCTTTGATTGTAACAAGATGGCTGGGTGCAATAGTTTTCAGTTCGCAAGATTCGAATAATCTTCCAAAAACTGGAGCAGCCCAACCTCGGATTATCTCTAATATTTGACAAAAAACCGGAAC
>JBAPQU010000282.1:0-32844 GCA_049280795.1 Candidatus Sulfotelmatobacter sp. | reverse complement strand
TCAATGGCGGCCTCAGAACGTCCCTGGACATCGACCGCGATACCGCGTCGCGGCTGGGAATTCTTCCGCAGGCCATCGACAATACGTTGTACGACGCCTTCGGACAGCGCCAAGTTTCCATCATCTTAACGCATTTGAACCAATACCATGTCGTGCTCGAAGTCCTGCCGAGCTTTGCCAAAACGCCGGACGCGATGAACGACGTGTACGTTCGCCCCGGCAGCGCCACACCGGCTTCCGGAGCGCCTACCGCGAATGCGGCTGCGGCCTCCACCAGCGGCACCCCGGTTCCGCTTTCAACTTTTGTGCGCATGCAAACCACAAACATGCCTCTGGCGGTAAACCACCAGGGACAGTTTCCGGTGGTCACGTTGTCGTTCAACCTTGCACCGGGCGCCTCGCTGGGCGATGCCACGCGCGCGATCCAGAAGGTAGAAAAAGAGATTCAGCTGCCGGCGAGCATTCACGCCTCCTTTCAAGGCACGGCCGCGGCATTTCAGAATTCGCTTTCGAGCGAGCCGTTCCTGATTCTCGCCGCCATCATCACGGTGTACATCGTGCTGGGAGTTTTGTATGAGAGTTACATTCACCCCATCACGATTCTCTCCACGCTGCCTTCGGCGGGTGTGGGCGCGATACTGGCTTTGCAGCTCACGCACAACGATCTGACGGTGGTGGCGTTGATCGGCATCATTCTGCTGATCGGTATCGTGAAGAAGAACGCCATCATGATGATCGACTTCGCGCTGGAAGCCGAGCGCGTGGAACATAAGCCGCCGGAAGAAGCGATCTTCCAAGCGTGTTTGCTGCGCTTCCGTCCGATCATGATGACAACGATGGCGGCGCTGCTCGGCGGATTGCCTCTCGCCCTGGGATCGGGGACGGGCGCGGAACTGCGGCGGCCACTCGGCATCACGATCGTCGGCGGCTTGATTCTCAGCCAGTTGTTGACCCTCTACACTACGCCGGTGGTTTACCTGTGGTTTGACCGGCTGGGGCAAAAGTTTGAGAAGTACAAGATTGGCAATACGATTCCGCAGGAAATGCCGGCGGATTAAGGAAGCGAGCCAAACGCGCGATTGTTGTGCCGCAAAAGACGCGACACGTCGCGCGGCTCGCTCAGATCCTTCGACGGGCAAAGAGCGCCCGTCTCAGGATGACAGTCATTAAAACATGAGTATCTCGGCTCCATTTATCCGGCGTCCGGTGGGCACGTCGTTGTTGGCGGCGGCGCTGCTGTTCTCGGGAATTCTCGCGTTCAATTTCTTGCCGGTCGCGTCGCTGCCGAGAGTAGATTTCCCCGTGATCAGCGTGGGTGCGCAGTTGCCGGGCGCAGATCCGCAAACCATGGCGTCTGCCGTAGCGACGCCATTGGAGCGGCAGTTCGGGCGCATCTCGGGCGTGAACCAGATGACCTCGTCCAGTCAGCTAGGGTCGACTGGCATCGCGTTGCAATTCGATTTGGACCGGAACATCGATGCCGCGGCGCGCGATGTGCAGGCGGCAATCAATGCTGCGCGCAGCCAGCTGCCTTCCAATCTGCCGAGCAATCCCACCTATCGCAAAATCAACCCTGCGGATGCTCCCATCCTTATTCTCGCGCTCACCTCGGACACGTTTCCGGTGGCGCGTTTGTATGACACCTCCGACTCGATTCTGGCGCAGAAGCTCGCGCAGGTAAATGGAGTGGGCCAGGTGTTTACCTACGGTTCCGCGCCGCCGGCCGTGAGGGCCGAAGTAAATCCGATGCTGCTCAATAAGCTCGGAGTGGGATTGGACACGGTACGCAACGCTCTGAATCTTGCCAATGCGAACCAAGCCAAGGGCCAGGTTGAAAACAACACGACCTCATGGACTTTCACCGACAACGATCAGCTCTTTACCGCGGATGAATACCGGCCACTGATTGTTGCTTACCGTAATGGCGCGCCGGTGCGCCTCTCGGACGTGGCAGATGTAGAAGATTCTGTGGCCGACGTGCATAACCTCGGCCTGGCCGATGGTAAACCCGGGGTGCTGGTCGTTATTTTCCGGCAGCCCGGCGCCAACATCATCGAGACCGTGGATCGCGTCCGCGCCCTGATGCCTTATCTCCAGTCCTCGATCTCTCCGGCGATCAAACTGCAGGTGGTGATGGACCGCACGGTTACGGTGCGCGCGTCGGTGAAGGACATTGAGTCCACGCTGCTGATTTCGATCGTACTCGTAATTCTGGTGGTGTTTGTCTTCCTGCGCACGGTGCGGGCGACGGTGATTCCCAGCATCGCCGTGCCGCTTTCGCTGGTGGGCACCTTTGGAGGCATGTATTTGCTGGACTACAGCCTCGACAATCTGTCGCTGATGGCACTGGCGATTTCCACTGGGTTCGTGGTGGATGATGCCATCGTGGTGCTGGAGAACATTACGCGGTACGTGGAACAAGGGATGGACGCGGTACAGGCAGCATTCAAAGGAGCCTCGGAGATTGGGTTTACGGTGCTCTCCATGAGCCTGTCGTTGGTTGCGGTGTTCATCCCGTTGCTGATGATGGGCGGAATTGTGGGCCGGCTGTTTCGCGAATTCGCGGTTACGCTGAGCATTGCGATCGGAGTCTCGTTGGTGGTCTCGTTGACCACTACGCCAACGATGTGCGCCAAGTTCCTGCGGCCATCGCATTCAGAGCGGCATAATATTTTCTATCGCGTGAGCGAATGGTTCTTTGACACCCTGCTGGTCACATACCGGCACGCACTCAAATGGGTGCTGAAGCACCAGCCCGTGACCCTGGCAGTGACCATCCTTGTGGCCTGCCTGAGCGTGTACCTCTACATCAAGGTGCCCAAAGGATTCTTCCCGCAGCAAGATACGGGACGGATCTCGGGATCGGTTCAGGCCGCGCAAGATATCTCATTCCACGCCATGAGCGGCAAGATGGAACAGTATGTGGGAATCGTAATGAAGGATCCGGCGGTTGATACCGTAGTCGGATTCGCGGGAGGAGGCTCGGCGACAAATCAGGGCCGCTTCTTCGTCATGCTTAAGCCGCTCGAGCAGCGCAACCACTGCCAGACTCGCCACTTCTGGCAATCGTGTCCCAATGTTTCTGCCGATGATGTAATTAATCGACTGCGGAGTAAACTTGCGGCGGTTCCGGGAGCCACACTGTTTTTGCAAGCGTCGCAGGATCTGACGATTGGCGGGCGCTCCTCGCAGGCCCAATACCAGTACACGCTTCAGGGCGAGGACTTGAATGAACTCAACACCTGGGCTCCTCTGCTTCTACAGAAAGTGCGCGGTCTGCCGGAACTGCGCGACGTAAATACCGACCAGCAGGACCGCGGATTGCAAGCACAGTTGGTAATTGACCGCGACACTGCCAGCCGGTTGGGAGTGGCCGCTCAAGACATTGATAATGCGCTTTACGACGCCTTCGGGCAGCGGCAGGTCTCGACCATGTACCGTCCGTTGAACCAATATCACGTAGTCATGGAAGTAGCACCGCAGTTCCAGCAGACTACGGAAGCCCTTCAGAATATTTATTTGCGCTCCAGCAGTGGTGCGCCGATCCCGTTAGCAGCGTTTACTCACTTCGTTGCCTCCAACATACCGTTGGAGGTGAATCACCAGAGCCAGTTTCCCTCAGTAACGATTTCATTCAATCTGGCTCCCGGAGTTTCTCTGGGGCAAGCCACGCAGGCCATCGACAGAGTTCAACGGTCGATTAATTTTCCCACGACAATTCAGGCAAGCTACCAGGGTACGGCCGCCGCGTTCAAGGATTCGCTTTCGAGCGAGCCGGTTCTGATTCTTACCGCGCTGATCACCGTTTACATCGTGCTGGGCGTGCTTTATGAGAGCTACATTCATCCCATCACGATTCTTTCCACGCTGCCGTCGGCCGGTGTGGGCGCGCTGCTCGCATTGCTGCTGACGCACAACGAACTCAACGTGATTGGAACGATTGGCATCATCCTGCTGATCGGGCTGGTGAAGAAGAATGCGATCATGATGATCGACGTGGCGCTCGAAGTAGAACGCACGCAGGGAAAGAAGCCGGTTGACGCGATTTATGAAGCCTGCCTGCTGCGCTTTCGCCCCATCATGATGACGACCATGGCGGCTCTGTTGGGCGGGTTGCCTTTGGCTCTCGGGACTGGAACCGGTTCCGAACTGCATCGTCCTCTGGGCATCACGATTGTTGGTGGGCTGATTGTGAGCCAGGCGCTCACCTTGTTTACTACGCCCGTTGTTTATGTCTATCTCGACCGCGTGCGGCTGTTCTTGCGCGGTGGAGAAACCACACCTGCGCTGGGAGACTCTTCCGGTTCGGCTACGCCCAGCCCGGCCCACTGAGCCGATTATTTCCTCGGAGCGATGTATCCGGCGATTATCTATCGCTACTTCTGGTTCGTGATCACGGTGATGGCTTGCGTCGAACCCGAGTTCTCGCGATGGATCTGCTCGACCGCGCCTTTTACCATGTGAGCTTGCTGAGATGAGGACGGCGGCGCCGAAAAGGGCACGCCATCATTTACTTGAGCGCAGTCCATGCGCAGCGTGCCGTTGTCGTTGAACACCAGTCCATAGAAGCGCAGCGTACTGCCGGCGGCCAGTGCTTGCGTGTTGAGCATCTGCGTTTTGCCGTCGACGTAGACTTCGACTTGGCTCGGATTATTCAACAACGTAGCTTGTCCCGGTTGCGCTGCAAGCGCCGGAAACAAGTCGTAGGGCGCGAGCGTCACCGTATAGTCGGTAAAGTTGCCACTGGTCGAGGATCCGGCGACTGCCCCATCGATCGTCTGCGGTATCAGGGTGACGGTGTTCGCGGGTGTATAGTCTGGCCCCGGTAAGCCGATATTGGCTGCAGCAGAAACATCGACGTTCTGCCCGGCAACCATGCTAGAAACGTTAAAGTTTGCCGAGAACGGAAGACTCTGTAGGTTCGTAAGCTGACCGGAAACCTGGAAAGCCGTGCCGCTGGAATTGAAGTACGCACCGCCGTTCAAATAGCCTCCGCTTGCACCGTTGGGCGCAGTAAGCAGAGTACCTTGTTGCTGGCGGCCGAACAGCAGGAACACTGGCGCCTCTTCGGCCACTTGCATCAGCGGACCGGTCAGGACGCTAGTCGCCGAAGGGTCCTCGACTGCAATGCGCGTGGCTAAGAGCGAACCATCCGGCTGCAAGGCTCCGTCCATGTTCACGAACATCCCGGCGGCCAGCGCGGAAAAACTGCTGACACCCTGCTGAAACACCGTTGTGCTGTCTGACGTGACGGGTAGCGTTCTGGTTGAAGACTGTCCCTCGGGAACCGAGAGTGTGAATCCACTCCCGCCGGAGTTAATGGAAACGATCATCCCTTCCATGCCGGTCACTTTGCCGTTTCCGGCATTTGTCGGTGAAGAAGACAAGCTGAACGGCGTGAGATTAAAAGTGGGCGTTAGCGAGTAGCCAGTGAAGCCGTCGACATCGAGGCAACTGCCGATGGTTGCCGATTGTGAGACCAGCAAATCGAGCGAGAGCGCCATCGTGGTGCCGGTCACGGTAATAGGCGAGGGTAAGTTCACCGTAATGGCGGAGGCGGGCACATTGTTCGAGTAGAAAGCCATGCTCAGCGACTGCTCCCCATCCACTGAACCGGAAGCGATGCACACGAATTCCCCAAAATTAAGAGTCACCAAAGCGCTGGTGTAAATATCCTGCGGAATGCTGGTGGTTACCAATGGCTCCGCCGCGCCATTTAAATGCATGAATTCAGCGCCCACCAATGAGCCCGCTGCCGAGGCCGATGCTGGTCCGGAGAGCAATGTGGCCGTCTTGCCCGACTGGCTGGTTAAGGTAAGACTCTGGAACTGCAGATTTAGGGATGACACCTCGTCGTTCGCCGTGCTCGATAGAGCGACTGTAACCGAGGTGTTACCGCTGAACTGAGGGGTGGTGGGAGTATTTCCATTGGAGCCACAGCCAGTGCTCAAGAGAGATGCTGCGATGATCAATGGGAAGGAGATAGCGAGCCGCTGGCGGGTAGACGAAGAGGCCGAGCGCATAAAACACCTCCGGCTGGCACTCGAGGTCAGAGCCTACATTCAATTCAACCCTGCCTGCGGGCCAGATTCAGCCGCAAGATAAACACGCAAAGTATAGCGCGAAAACTATTAGTGGATTCAAAGATTTGTAAGAATTCGGTAAAACTTCGTCAATATTCGGCTTGAGCAAAGCCCGGACATTCGATATAATCTAACTAACTGGTTAATTAAGTTCATGGCCCATTCGCTTCTACATCACGGCCACCCTCGCATGGGTTCTCGCGGGCAACCGGAGGAGAGCCGTGCCGCGATTCTGCAGGCTGCCGCGAAGGAGTTTGCCGAGCTTGGCATTGCCGGAGCCCGCACCGATGCCATTGCCCGCGAGGCGCAGGTCAACAAGGCGCTCCTGTATTACTACTTCAAGGACAAGGAAACGCTCTACGGCGCAGTCCTCGACCACGCATTTTCCGGCATGAAGGCCAAAGTTTTCCGGGTGCTCGACAGCGACTTGCCCCCGCGGGAAAAAATCATGGCTTACGCGGGCGAGTACTTCGATTTTATCGCCTCGAATCCGATCTACCCCAGGCTCATGCAGCGCGAGATGATGCGGGCGAAGGAAGGCAATTCGGTTCACATTGATCGGCTGATCAAGACCTACTTTAAGCCGATCTACCAGCGGGTGGGAGGTCTTCTGCGCCAGGGAATTGCAGACGGCGAATTCCGCAAGGTCGATCCGGTGCATTTTATTCCCTCGATGATCGCCATGATCGTTTTTTATTTCAGCAGCGCTCCGGTGATGCGGCGTATTGTGCGTTTCGATCCACTGTCGCCGCGGCGCATTGCCCAGCGGCGGATCGCGGTTCTGGATTTTATTTCCGCCGCGCTGTTTCAGCCCAACGCGAGCGCAGGCCCTGCGGTTCGCAAATCAGGAGTACGCAAATGAGCGCTCGTAACCGATTCTTTACGCTACTCGGCATCATCTTCGTGATCGCCGCAATTTATTATGCGCTTTCCACCAATCATTCCAAGGATCTGGTGCTGATCGGCACCGTCGACTCCAATCAGGTGATCGTCAGCGCCCAGGTGGAAGGCCGCATCCAGAAGTTGCTGGTCGATGAGGGTACACAGGTGAAAGCCGGCGATCTGATTGCCGTGCTCGATCCCTCCGAGTTGCAGACGCAGGAAGCGGCGGCGACGGCGAATATCGCCAGCATGCAGCACAAAGTTTCCGAGATGGAGCACACCGAACGTTCCACACTCGGCTCGACTTCGAGCGACGTGGCCAACGCGCGGGCCAAGCTGGATTCAGCCAAAGCGCAGCTGTTGCAGGCGAAGGCTACGCTCGACCGTACCCAGAGTGACAGCCGGCGCATGATCGAATTGGCGAAGGCCGGCGTCCAATCGGACCAGGATCGCGTGCAAGCGGAGACCAATTTACAGGCGGCGCAAGCGACGGAGCAGGCTCAGCAGGAACTGGTGAAAGCAGCGGAAGCTGATTTGACTTCAGCCATAGCCCGAACGCAGCAGGCCAATGCCGCGAAAAGCACGGTGCAATCGACGGAGGCTGATCTGAAGAACGCCATCGCGCAGAAGAATCAAGCCGCGGTGCGCTTGGGCTATACGAACGTTTATGCGCCGGTGAACGGCACAGTTTCGGTGCGCGCGGCGCGGCAGGGAGAAGTGGTCAACATCGGCGCGCCCATCGTGACCATTGTCGATCTGAGTGACACCTGGGCGCGGGCGGCGATTCCGGAAACTTACGCGGACCACATCGGTTACGGCGACGTGCTGCACGTCCGGATGCCCGGCGGAACGGTTACCAGCGGCAAAGTTTTCTTCAAGGGGGTGGAAGGTGATTTCGCAACTCAACGCGATGTCAGCAGGATGAAGCGGGATATAAAGACGATTGTTCTGAAAGTCCGCTTGGATAATCCGAAGGGCGCGTTCGTTCCGGGAATGACGGCCGAGGTGCTGGTTTCCCCCGCGCAGTTGAAGGGCGAGAGCAATCCGCAAAGCGCGGCGGCAGCGGGGCAGCAATGATGGCGGACCTGAATGCCAAAGGGAACGGCGACGGTACTCCTGGAGTTGGGACCGGCGTACCTTATGCCATCGAGGTTGATCACATCGTCAAGAAGTATGGCGACTTCACCGCGGTTGACGATGTTTCATTCAACGTGAAAGAAGGTGAGATCTTCGGTCTGCTGGGGCCAAATGGTGCGGGCAAGTCAACGCTGATCCGCATGATGACCACGCTGATTCCGATCACGGCAGGCATCGCGCGCATCGCGGGCCACAATGTTGCCAAAGATCCGAATGCGGTGCGGCGAACCATCGGCGTGATCCCACAGGCGCTCACCAGCGATCTCGATCTCACCGTGGAAGAAAATCTGAACATCTACGCCAAGCTCTACGATGTCCCCACGAAAGAACGGCATCGCTCCATTGACGAACTGCTGGGACTAGTCGACCTGACCAAGTGGCGTGGAGCGCAGACGAAAACTCTTTCGGGCGGCATGCGGCGGCGATTGGAGATTGCGCGCGGGCTGGTGCATCACCCCAGAATCTTTTTTCTCGACGAGCCCACCACTGGACTGGATCCTGTTTCGCGCGTGGCCGTGTGGGAAATGCTCGGCAATATCAAAAGCCAGCGACAACTCACAATCCTAATCACAACCCACTACATGGACGAGGCTGACCGGTTGTGTGACCGCATCGCCATTGTCGATCACGGCAAGCTGGTAGCTCTGGACACGCCAATCGCATTGAAGTCGAGTGTGCCGGGATCGAACGTAATTGAAGTGCAATTTGAGAATCCGCCGGAGGATTGGGAGCAGCGCCTGCACACGATTGACGACGTCACGTCCGTGCAGCGCGAAGGAGCGGGAATGTTTCGCGTGCTCACCGGCAGCGGTTCGCGGACAACGACTGAACTCGTGGAAATGGCCGTCGAAGCTGGAGTCGCGCTGAAGACGCTCTCGGTGCAGAACACAACGCTGGACGATGTCTTCGTGCATTACACCGGTAGGCAGCTGCGCGATGAACTGCAGAAAGCGTATGCCTTTACCATGCCGCAGCGGCCGGGGTTGCAGCCGTGAACCACTCGAGGCCAAAGCTATGAACCGGATGATGGCAATCGTCGAGCGCGAAATGCGCAAGTTTTTTCGGTCACCGGCGCTGATGATGGCGTCCATGATCATGCCCCTGGTTCAGCTGATTATTCTGGGCAATGCGTTTGGCGGCAAGATTCACGATGCCCGCCTCGCGATTGTCGACCAGGACGGCGGCACGCAGGCGCTCAAGGTTCGCGAAGCCTTCGATTCAGTGCGCGCCAACATTCGCACGTTTGTGCCGATTTATTACGACAACGAAAAGCAGGCGGTCGAGGACGTTCGCAACGGCAAACTCGAAGGCGCGGTAATCATCCCTCCGCAGTTCTCGCGGCGGGTTTACGAAGAGAACCATCCGCAGATTGCGGTCGTTGTCGATAACAGCGACAACTTTATGAGTTCCGCGATCGAGTCGGAGCTCACCGACCTTACCAATTCTCTGAACCAGCCCACGGTCGAGCCGCGCATTCTGCAACAGACCGCCCTCAGTATTGTCGAACTCTATCCTTACATCGAGTACATGAAATATTTGCTGCCCGGTTCGCTCACGCTGGCTATGTTTGTCTCAGTGATGATCGGCGGCGGCATGTTGTATATCGATGACAAGGCGCGCGGCGTGCATGAAGGCTATCTGGTGACGCCCATTACCAAGCTCGAACTGGTACTGGGGCTCAACCTGGCGGGCGCAATCAAGGCCGTAATGACGGGCGTAATTATTTGCGTGATCGGAGCGCTGATCGCGGGCGTGAGTACGATTTTCAATCCGGCTACGATGCTGGGACTGTTGGTGATGATCATCCTGACTTCGCTGGGCTTCAACACCATGATGTTTCTGCTGATGGTGCGCATCGATGATCCGCTGGTGCCGCGGGCCATGTTCGGCATTCTGAATACGCTGTTGTTCTTTCCCAGCGGCGCAATTTATCCGATTCAAGCATTTCCGCCGTGGTTGAAGGTAATCGCCAAGGTTGACCCGTTCAGCTACGCGGTGGATGGTTTCAAGTGCCTGCTGCTGAAAGAGACTACCCTGGCTGCGGTTGGGAGCGACATGCTGTACCTGACGATTTTTGCCGGGATCACGCTCGCGGTCGCGATTCCGCTGTTCAAGAGAACGCTGTGAAACAAATTGAGTGATTGAGCGATTTTGTGATCGGGTGATTGTCTCCGGTCACAAAGCGCTTTGACCTTCAATCGCGCGATCACTCAATCGCCCAATGGCTAAATTCTTGCTGGAACTTTTGACTTACCCGCCGTGTCCGTTATTCTAGAGTGTCATGACCCTACTGGACCCGAAAGAGTACCATCCTGAAAAAGAGCGGAAGAGGCGCATCCGCATTATTTCGATCATCGTTTTTATTCTGGTGCTGGCTTTTGTTGGCTGGTGGAATCGCTTCTGGCCGGAAGAACGCATCGCCGGCAAATTCTTTTCTTCTTTGCAGAAGCAGGATTTCGAGACGGCATACGGCATTTACTACCACGACCCCGCATGGAAGCAGCATCCGCAGAATCACGCGCAATATCCTTTCAATGAATTCTGGCAGGATTGGGGTCCGGGCGGCCAGTGGGGCATGGTCAAGACTTATAAGATCTTCGGCGCGAGCAATTGTCCCGGCGGCGGGACCGGCGTGGTTGTCGATCTGGTCGTCAACGATCGAGCACAGCACGCACAGCTCTATGTGGACAAATCGGATAAGACTATCAGCTCGCCGCCTTGTGATCTGGAATTCCGCTAGAGCCTGGCTCGAGTTGCGCGAGCGCTTTCGAAAGGGAGGCCTCGTCGCCAACATTCAGGCAGATTGTGGAGCGGTCAATCTGCCGCATCAGCCCGCACAGAACTTTTCCCGGTCCGATCTCCACGAAGGTCTGCACGCCCTGCGCGATCAGTAGGCGCATGCTCTGCTCCCACTTCACCGAACCTGTCACCTGCGCGACAAGTGTTTCGCGCGCTCGCATCTCGTCGCTGACCAGTGATGCATCCACGTTGCACGCGACTGGATACACCGGCTTCTGCATTCTTAGTTTATTCAAGTCCGCTTCCAGGCGGTCTTGCGCGGGCTTCATCAGCGAACAGTGGAAGGGTGCGCTCACGGGCAGCAACTTCGCGCGTTTCGCTCCGCGTTCGTCGGCCAGCTTCGCTCCGCGCTCCACTGCCGCCGTGTTGCCTGAAATCACAATCTGCTCTGGCGAATTGATATTGGCAGGCGCGCAGACTTCGCCTTGCGCGACTTCCTCGCAGATGGCAACAACTTTCTCCAAGTCCATGCCGAGGATTGCAGCCATGGCCCCAACGCCCACCGGAACCGCTTCCTGCATATACTTGCCGCGATTGCGCACGGTGCGCACGGCATCGGCAAAACTTATTGTGCCCGAAGCCACGTGCGCCGAATACTCGCCCAGGCTGTGGCCAGCGACAAAACTTGGCTTGGAAATGTGGCCTTCAAGAGCTCTCAAAGCCGCAATCGATGTGGTGAGAATCGCGGGCTGTGTGATCTCGGTCAGCCGCAGTTGATCTTCCGGGCCTTCGAAACACAGCTGCGATAATTTGTATCCCAGCACGTCGTCAGCTTCTTCAAATGTTTGCCACGCAATGGGATACTTCTCGACTAGATCTTTCCCCATGCCAATGGCCTGCGAACCCTGGCCGGGGAAAATAAATGCGATCTTCTGTGCGGATTCCGTCATGATTTTCGGAAGCTAGTGTACTGGTGCGACTGCGGTTACTGCCACTACGGGCCGAAGCGCGGCCAGTCCCTGCTCGATCGATTGATTGATGCGCCGCTCGGCAAACTCCGCCGCAACGCGCACCGCATTCTTGATCGCGTTCGCATTGGAGGAGCCGTGCGTAATGATGCACGCTCCCTTCAAACCCAACAACGGAGCGCCGCCGTATTCGGTGTGATCGATGCGCTTCTTGAAATCGGCGAATGCGCTGCGCGAAAGCATAGCTCCGACCTGGCTGGTAATTGTGGCCTTCAACGATTCTTTAAGAACCGTACGCACGAGATTCGCCACGCCTTCGGAAATTTTCAACGCAACGTTCCCCACGAACCCATCGGCAACAATCACGTCGGCGTGCCCGTTGAACAGGTCGCGGCCTTCCACGTTGCCCACAAAATTCAGCGGCAGCCGCTTCAACAATTGAAACGATTCGCGGGTCAGCTCGTTGCCTTTGGTTTCTTCTTCGCCAATGGAAAGCAAGCCTACGCGCGGTCTTTTCCCCGCTGAAAAATTGGAGCGGGGCATGGTGTTACCGAACATCGAACGAAAATAAATTTCGCCCATCACGGCGAACTGTTCGAGATTACGCGGTTTGCAATCCACGTTCGCGCCCACGTCCAGCAAAATAGCAGCCGTGCCTGGTGCCGTGGGAAAAACCGCAGCCAGCGCGGGACGATCCACGCCGTGCAATGCGCCCAGCACCATTTTGGCCGTCGCCATGGCAGCGCCGGTATTGCCGGCCGTGACAAAACCGGCCGCGCGCCCTTCGCGAACCAGCCTCAGCCCTACGCGCATGGAGGAGTCACGCTTGGCGCGCACCGCCTGCACCGCCTTATCCTCCATGGTAATGACTTGGCTGGCGTGAATTACTTCGATGGGCAGACGCGATGCCGTAGGGTGGCGTTCCAATTCCGCTTTGACCGTGGCTTCAGGGCCGATCAGGAGCACGCGCACGCCATAATTGCGCGCAGCATGGATCGCGCCTTCGATTTCAGGCTTGGGAGCCCGGTCCGAACCCATCGCATCCAGCGCGATCACGCTAGGCATGGTGAGAGCGAGTTAGCTGGCTTCCTCTACTTCCAATACTTCGCGGCCCTTATAGTAGCCGCACTTGGCGCAGGCGCGATGCGGCATCTTCTTCTCGTGGCAGTTCGGGCACTCCGACAGAGAGTGGCTTTTCAGCGCATCATGCGCCCGCCGGGTGGAAGTGCGCTTCTGCGAATGTCGTCGTTTTGGATTTGGCATGGTGTATGAATTCCTCTCGCCGAGGCGCTTAACTGGCCTCGCGTTAATCGATCTCTAAATATCTCAGATTCTAGTGCGCCAGCTTGCTGCGGATTTCCTTCAGCGCCGCCCAACGCGGTTCTTCCCGCGTTACCTCGCACGAACACTTTTCCTGATTCAAATTCGTGCCGCAGTGCGGACATAGCCCTTTGCAGTCTTCCCGGCACGTAAGCTTCAAAGGAACAGCCAGCAGTATCTGCTCACGTACAACATCCTCGAGCAGAAGTCCTTCGCCTTCATAATAGCTGATCTCGGCCTCCGCGTCGGTCACCGAGATTTCATCCCGCCCTTCGTCCGAACCCTGAGGACGATATAACAAATCGAACTCGCGCTTTACATCCTGGGTAATCGGCTCCAGACACCGCGCACAATTCGATTCCAGGCTGGTTGTGAGCCGGCCCTTGACGCGAATATCTTGTATGACTTTGTGCTTGCCGTGATGCTCTTCGACCAGATCCGCCCGCCCGCTGCTTTCGATCGGAGAAATCTGCCGGTAATCCGATCCCAGGTCGATCACGCCCGGCTCGAACCTCTCCGCAAACTCCACGGGATGAAGTTCTAACTCTTTGATCTCGAAGAACATCGGAAACCTCCGCGCCCCGTCCCATCGCCGCCCCAGGCCGCGGAAGCACGCAAGAAGGCGCAAGTACCGCAAGGAGCAACTTTAAGAATAAAGGCTGAGAGAAAGCAGTGTCAAGGCGCGATAAACTATGGTCTTGTCTCAACTAGCTTGGCACAGCCGATGGATTTAAGACAGTTCCTAAACTATTTAGAGGAGTTGATGTAGGAGTGGAAAACATAGCGCCCACTTCGGAAGAGTTGCGAGCACGCCGAGAATTCTGCGAGCGAATGGCGCAGCTCCGCGCTCGTGAGGCTGATAGCCCCGGACCATTTCCGGCCGCCGAAGAAATGATCCGCGAGGATAGGGATCGTTGACAGAAAACGAAAATCGGTGGTTTCAAAGCTACGGCAATTTCGCGGCACTCGCCGTCACACTGCTCGGTTTCCTGGCACGCCTTTGGACGGCCTCTGGCACGTTCCTTAATCCCGATGAGGCCTTGCATTTCCGGCTGGCGAACCAGGTTTCGCTAGCTCTCGCCTACAAGCAAAGCCTCACTGCAGCTCATCCTCCGCTTCTTATTCTTTTGCTCTACTTCTGGCGTGCGCTCGGAACTTCAGAGCTTTGGCTGCGCATGCCGTCAGTGCTCGCGGGCACGGTTTTCTGTTGGATGTTTTACAAGTGGCTTAGCAAAGCTGCCGGCAACGTTGCTGGTTTCATCGGACTTCTTTTTGTAGCATTTCTTCCGCCGATCATCCTCATCTCGGCGGAAATCCGCCAGTATGCCTTGATGCTCGCATTCCTCGCGAGTGCTCTGTATCTCATGGATGAGGCTTTCACGGAAAACTCTGCCGGCAAGATGGCGGCCTTTTCTCTGTGTCTCTATCTCGCGATGCTGTTTCATTATTCGGCGTTTCTATTCGCTACGGCACTCGGGATTTATGCCTTGCTGAAAATTTTCGCAGAGCGGCCGTCGGGGAGCGTAGTGACGGCATGGGCAACAGGGCAGGTAGGCGGTGTGGCGCTTGCGGGTTTTCTTTACAAGACTCAGCTTTCGAAGCTCGGCGTGGGCGAATCACGCACCGTGTTCGAAGGCTGGATGAGCGAGTACTATCTGCACCGCTCCTACTTCGACTCCGCGCACGACCACGCTTTGAAGTTCTTAGTCGGCCACACGTTTGGAGTCTTTCAGTATTTCTTTGGCCAGCTTGCCGTGGGCGACGTGATCGGCCTGGTTTTTCTGGCAGGTGTAGGGCTGCTTCTGCGCGGGACGGGCTTCACGCAGGATCGAAGTTCGTCGCGCCGCCTCGGAATATTTCTCCTCTTACCCTTTGCAATCGCAGGTGGAGTCAGTCTCGCGCACGTTTATCCCTACGGTGGCACGCGGCATGTGGCGTTTCTGATCATTCCCGGCGTGGCGGGCGTTAGCCTGGCGATAGCGCGTCTTGCAAAAGAAAAATGGAGACGCGGACTTGCGATCGCAGCTTTCGTACTCGTGGCCTGCATCGCTTTCGGTAAGCCGCGTCCACCTCGCATGGATCGTGCCGATCAAAGCCGCGCCAACATGGACAAGGCGATCAGTTTTATAGAGCAGAACATGAGTCCGACCGAGATCATCTTCACCGATTACCAGACCGATCTGGTTCTGGGGCACTACTTGTGCCGGCAGCATCCGATTTCTCTCGATGCCGCTCCCGCAAGCTTCGAACAATTTTCCTGCGCCGGCCACCGTGTCGTTTCCACTGACTACAAATCGGAATGGATGTTTTGGGCGAACAATTTCTCCCGGCATTGGCAACAACTCGTGGAGGCCTACTCTCTCAAGCCTGGCGACACGGTTTGGGTTTTTCAATCAGGATGGGGAATCGGTCTACCAGAAGATTTGCGGAAGAGCTTCGTAGAATTTCACGACCTGCGCTTCGAGTCGTTCGGTGACAACATCAAAATCTTTAAGATGACCGTAGGCCAGCCGATGCCGGCAGTCGTTCAGTAGGCGCTAACATCGTCGCCACTTACCTCACGCGCAGTTTTCAACTCAAAATCGGCAACACTCGAATTCTCTTTTTCGTCGCCGCATAAATCGCGCTGCACAACGCCGGCGCCAGCGGCGGCACGGACGGTTCTCCAATTCCCGTCGGCGACTCCGTGCTCGGAACCGCATACACCTCCACCACTGGGGCCTCATCCATTCGCAGCGGCGCGTAGTCGTCAAAATTTCCCTGCACTACACGGCCTTTTTCGATCGTGATCTTAGCCCGCAGCGCATTCGATAAGGCATAAACCACGCCGCCTGGAATCTGCTGCTCCACAATGCTTGGATTTACAACCTGCCCGCAATCGACTGCCGCAACCACGCGGTGCACGCGCGGCACATCGTTCTCCATGCTGATCTCGACCACCTCGGCGACGTAGGAAGAAAAACATCCGAAGCACGCGATACCGCGAAAACGCCCGGCGGGCAAGGGATTCTTCCATCCTGCCTTGTCAGCGGCCAGTTGCAGCGCGCCGCGCATCCGGGCCGTGCGCCACGTGGCAGTGAAATATTGGATGTCCTGATCTTTCGCGAGCATGTGCAGCCGGTACTCCAGCGGATCTTTCCCCGCCGCCGCGGCCAGTTCGTCGATGAAGCTTTCGCTGGCAAATCCCGCCTGCAGCGCATACACGGATCGCATCCAGCCCAGCGGCACGGGAGTTTCGGCGAGCACATACTCCAGCGAAACATTGGGCAATCCATAAACGAACGCAGCCTCATCCGGCAGATCGGGATCGACGCCGTTCGGCCCGGGCTGGCCCTTTTGCCCGCTGATCGAAGGCGCAATAATGCGATGCGTGAATGCCACCGGCCACCCCGCTCCATCCAGCACCGCGCTCAACTGATGCAGGCTCGCCGGACGGTAGGTGGAAAATCGCATATCATCTTCGCGCGTCCAGATCACTTTCACTGGGGACTGCACGGCCTTCGATACCAGCGCCGCTTCCACAGCGTAGTCGTGCTCGAGCCTGCGCCCAAACCCGCCGCCCATCAGCGTCACGTTTACCTTTACCCGGTCCGGGTCGAGCCCAACGGCTTGCGCAACCGAATCGCGGCAATCCTGCGGCACCTGCGTCGGAGCCCACAACTCGCACGCCGTTCCTGAATAATTCGCCGTGCAGTTTCCCGGCTCCATCGGCGCGTGCGCCATGAACGGTAGGTGATATTCCGCAGAAATGCGTCGTCCCGTGGCCTTGGTAACGTTGCCCACCGAATACAAACTCACGCCCTTCTTATTCGCCGCCTGCTTCAGACCTTCCATTACAGCCGCGGTGTTCAACGCTTTATTCGGACCATCGTCCCAGTTGACGTTCAGCACGCGCCGGCCTTCCATCGCGCCCCAAACGCTGTCCGCCACCACGGCCACGGCTGCATCGCTGATCTTGCCTACGTAACTCACCCCGGCAATCTTCTTCGACTCGCTATCGTCAAAGCCCAATACTTTCCCGCCGATCGTGGGAGACCGTGACAGCAGCGCGTATTTCATCCCCGGCATACGGAAGTCGATGCCGAATGTAGCCTCGCCCTTCACCTTCGCCGGAGTGTCCACACGTGCCAACCGCTGCCCCACGATCTTATAATCTTTGCTCTGCTTCAGCGGAACATCGGTGGGAATCGGCAGCGTAGATGCCTTCGCCGCGAGCTCGCCATAGCTAAGTTGTCGTTTCGATGCCGCATGCGAAATGTTTCCCTGCTGCGCCACGCATGCCGAGCGTGGCACGCCCCACGTCAGAGCGGCTGCCGAAATCAGCATCTCTCGCGCCGCAGCTCCTGCTTTCCGCATCGGGTCCCACGTCGTCCGTACGCTCGCGCTGCCGCCTGTGGTTTGATCGCCGTAGAGCGTGCTGGCTCCCGCCTGCTCGATCTCGATCTGTTTCCAGTCGGCCTCGAGCTCCTCGGCCAGAATCATGGGCAATGCTGTGCGCACGCCCTGTCCCATCTCCGAGCGTGCCACAACGATTGTGATCTTGTTATCCGGCGTGATGCGCAGGTAGGCATTCGGTGAGAAGACCTTCTCGCTTGCGCCACGATGCGGCAGATAGAAGCCCACCACCAGACCTGCTCCTGCAGCCACTCCAGCGGCCACGAACTCACGCCGGCTGAGCGGGCTCATCGCGCGCCTCCCGCTGTCACTGGCCCTGCTCCGGCGGCGCGATGGATTGCTTTGCGAATCCGTTCATACGTACCGCAGCGGCACAGGTTGCCCTTCATTGCCCGCGTAATCTGATCGTCGCTCGGATTCGGCGTCGTTGTGAGCAGCGCCGCCGCTGTCATAATCTGTCCCGTCTGGCAGTAACCACACTGCGGAACTTCTTCCGCAATCCACGCCTGCTGTAACACATGCAGCCCGTTCGCGCCCAGCCCTTCAATCGTCGTAATGCTTTTTCCCACAACCTGCGAAACCGGGGTGGAGCACGACCGTATCGCCGATCCCTCCACATGCACCGTGCAAGCTCCGCAGAGACCGGCGCCACAGCCGAATTTTGTTCCCGTAAGTTCCAGCGTATCTCGCAACACCCAGAGCAACGGAGTCTCCGGTGGAATGTTTACTTTTTTCTCGCTACCGTTAACGCGCATTGTGAATTCGGCCATAGGTTTTTCAGAAAGGAAGATAACGCAGCGACACCATCCTACCGAACCCATTGAAAAAGTGGAATGAGTTTTGCCTGAGGCGAGCCCGAGCTAAAGTCTTTGACGCCCCATGCCGATAAGAAACACAGATCTTCTCGATTGGCGGCGGATATACGGATCGTGGTCATCGAATTCTGCAAAAGCGTCGAATGTTAGCAGGAGAAAAGAAGTTGCAGTCTCAGAATCAATCAGCGACCAGTCGCGTGCGAAGCGCCGTGGATGCGCGCCGCGAGCCCCGATTTAGAATTGATGTTGAGATCAGAGTCAATTCCCGCACCTGCGGTTTGCAGACCGGCCAAACCGTAGACATCAGCCTGTCCGGAATTTCAGCCATGCTTAAAATTGAAGTTCCGCTGGGTGAGGTAGTGGAGTTGGACATTACTCTCCCTTTCGGTACCGTGACAACCTATGCCATGGTTCGCCAAAGGAGTGCGTTTCGCTACGGCTTTCAGTTTGTCGAGTCAATCACCGCACACCACATCATTCGGGCTACCTGCCGTTACCTTGCCGGTGCAAACCCGTGAGTGGCGTGCTTTAATTGGTTTTAATGAAGCTACGAGAAGAAAAAATGGGTTGAGCCAATGCTTGACTATCCTGTTTTGCGTTCTACTTCAGCGCCGTCAGCTTCTGCGTCGCCAGTTCCGCCGCTTCCGTGCTGGGATTGTCTTTCTTGATCTGCTCATAGAGGCGCTTGGCGTCCAGCGGTTGGTTGCTGGTCTGGTAAAGTTCCGCCAGTTGCAACTGCGCCGTCACTTTGCTCACTGAGGTCGTCGGCTTGTTGATCAGCTCCTGGTACAGCGCGACAGCTTCCTTGGTTCGGCTGGTGTTGCCGTAGAGAGTTGCCAGCGCGAGCTTGGCTACCGACGCCAGCTCTTTGTTTCCGGTTGCAACTACCGCCTTGAAATCGGTTTCCGCGACGGTGTTATCGCCGGCGGTTGCCGCCGTGACGCCCAGGAAGTAGCGTGCCATATCGGCCGTGCGTGTGTGCGGATACTTGTCAACGATGGTCTGGAATTGTTTCCGTGCAGTATCAGAGCGTTCCTTCGCGGAAGTGTAGCTCGTCATGTCCGGTTGCGCAGGCGTACCGGCGGGACGAATCGGCGCCTCCAAGGTCCTCACAGCTTGCGACATTTCAAAGCTCGCCTTCTCATTCTGCCCGTTCAGGTAATACCATCCCCCGGCTACGATGGCGGCGATCACCGCCACGGCGACGGCCGCAACCACAAGGGTGTTTCGGTGTTCCACACTCCAGTGAGCAGTCTTCTCGGCAGCCTGGAGGGTGACCCGGCTGAATGCGTCCTGTTTTAGTTGATGGCGTTCCTGTGCGCGCACGACTACCTTCCAGTCTCAGTCTTGTGAGTCTATGTCCTGAATCTCTGTATATGACTCTCTGTCTCGGTGGGGCAAACAGCTAGTTTATCAGCCGGAAAACAGCACCGTCAAAGTTACATGAGCTTACCGCGGAGCTTCTTCCAGCAAACCCTGCTCCAGTTTCTCCTGGCATTCGATGCAATGGCGCGTCCAAGGCACGGCTTCCAGGCGCTTGGCGTTGATCTCTTTCCCGCAATGAATGCACTCGCCGAAGCTGCCTTCACGGATCCGGGCCAGCGCTTTCTCCACCATCTGCAGCAGTTGCCGCTCATTGTTGCTCTGGCTGAAGAGGAACTCCTTGGTGTAGGAGCTGGCGGCCCGGTCGGCGATATCCTGCGCCGTATCTTCGTCGGCGGAGCGGCCGTCGGCCTGGGTGCGGGAGACGGTGCGGCGCAAATCCTGCTGCCGTGTCTCGAGCCGCTTCTTGAATGCTTCTAACTTCTTCTTATCCATAATGTCACTTCTAAAATCCTGCGACAGCTCCCCGGAGCCGTCCCTGAGATAAAGGCCAAACGAAAATGATAAGCGCGGCAAATGAGATGCGTCAACCACAGCTCGCGTTGGTCAGGATAGGGACGGGCGTATGCGCTCAGCGCGTATGAGCCTTAGAAGCGGTTGGAACCTTCTGCGGCGGGGATAATGGTTCCAGCCGGAACGGTTGGGGTTCCGGCTGGAAACCGAAACGAATTTACGCCTTTCTGTATGAAGCGAGAGAACAGCCAGTTCCGAAAATCACTTTTTCAGTTTCTCGCTGATGATCGTTTTTCTGCCGCTCACCAGGTGCGCTCGGTTTCCCAGCGATGTTCTTTCCCATTCCACCACTGATGATAAGCGTCCCAACAATGTTGCCGCTCGGCGTTCAAGTCGCGCCGCCGATCTTCGGCCTCGCGGCTGTGATCGCCATGGTCGTGGATCGCTTTATCCAGATTTGCCTCGGCTTTCTCGACCGCATGCTGGCAATGCGACCGGTCATCGGCGTGGGCTTGAGGCGCCGCCGCTACAAACCACATAAGCGCCGCTGCGACCAGCGCTGCTACTGCTGTTTTTCCGAATTGTCGTTTCAAGGGTTCTCCTTCTCTATTCACACTATTTAATTTCGTGATCCGTGGATTGCATTCGACGCCGACTCGCGAAATCGCCTCTGTGGCTCGCGGGTCTCGCCTACGCCCAAAACTTAACGAAGTTTATGAGTGCAAGTGCCACGTTTCGATACAGTTCATCCTGTATTAGCAGCCGGTTGAACGATGGTCAATTGAATTGACCAATCTTTACATGATTGAGCGCAGCCGAGTCCCGCAAGATAAACCCCGGCTTGCAGCGCGTTGTGTCTGAGCTTGTCATATCCATCCTGCGAAGCCTTCGCGAGTTAAGTTGCCGTTTTGGGCTTGGGAGCTAATTCGGGAACCCTGGATGCACAGCCGACTGAAGTGAACGTGCTTTCTCGCCGATGTCATAAGAACCTGCAATGGATATCACTCATGAGCAAGCCAAGCGATTTCTCTGATGTTCGACATCTCTTAAAAGCGGCGTCGTGGTTGTTGTTGTTGACTGCGGGCTTGGTCAGCGTGAGCTGGGCGGAAGGCCCTGAAGATGACCAGAGCGGTAGCGCGCCCCTCAAACACTTGAGCCTGGAGCAACTCGGCGACGTCGAGGTGACGACAGCTTCCAAAGAGCCCGAGCAGGTCTGGCGGACGCCAGCCGCGATCTACGTCCTTACCCAGGACGACATTCGCAGGTCGGGAGCTACAAGCATTCCTGAAGTGTTGCGCCTGGTGCCAGGAGTTGAGGTGGCGCAAATCGACTCCGATCACTGGTCCGTAGGCATTCGAGGATTTGCAGCCGGACTGTCTAGCAAACTGCTAGTCCTGATCGACGGACGGAGCGTCTACTCGCCGCTGTACGCCGGAGTCTTTTGGCAAGCCCAGGCTACTCTGCTCGAGGACATTGAGCGTATTGAGGTGATTCGGGGACCGGGCGGCACCATCTGGGGAGCGAACGCCGTCAATGGGATTATCAACATCATCACCAAGAGCGCGAAAGATACCCATGGTGCCCTGATCAACATTGCCCCCGCCCACTGACGCCAGCGCGGCTTTCGCTACGGGGATGCGAACAGTCGGGGCTTCAACTACCGCGTCTACGGCATGGGCTTCGATCGCGGCGGTGAGTTTCATCCGGCAGGCCCAAACTTCGATGAATGGCGAATGGGTCAAGCAGGGTTGCGGACAGACTGGGATGGGGGCGCTCGCGATACGTTCACGTTTCAGGGCGACATCTACCGTGAGGGCGCTGGCGCGGTGAACTCATATGCACTCTATTCACCTCCCTCTGAAGTCAACGCGTACGGCACAGCAGACTTGACGGGAGGAAATCTCCTCGGCCGGTGGAAGCGCGTTTTGAACGACGGATCGGACTTCCAGGTTCAGGCCTACTTTGACCGCACGAACCATTTCGAGCCTGGAATCGGAGAGACTCGGGACACTTTCGACGTCGACTTCCTCGATCACCTGATACTGCCGGGGCAGCAAAACTTTCTTTGGGGACTCGGGGGGCGCGTCAGCCCATCGAATTTCATACAAAGCGTCCCCTCGGTCGACTTCCTGCCCCAGCACCAGACGGACTTGATCTATAGCGGTTTTGTGCAAGATGAAATTGCTCTCTTCAATCACCGGCTCTTCGTAACCTTGGGAACGAAACTCGAACATAACAACTACACCGGTTTCGAGGTACAGCCGAGCGGTCGTTTGCTGTGGAACCGTACACCGCGAGAGTCCTTGTGGGGCTCCATCACCCGGGCGGTTCGAACTCCGTCGCGTTTCGACACAGATCTTGAAGACACAGGTTATTCGGAAACGATCTCAGGCCTGCCCGTATATACGCAAGTCAAGGGCAACCCTCAGTTCCAATCGGAGGAATTGATTGCTTATGAAACCGGCTATCGAAGGCTGGTGACCCCCCACAGTTACGTGGACGTCGCGTTGTTTTACAACGACTACAACGATCTTTACAGCTTTCAGCTGGGTTCTCCATTCGTCGAGGTGTCGCCTTCGCCAGCTCTGGTGATTCCAGCGCTCACAAGCAACGGAATCCATGGCAACACCAAAGGATTCGAAGTGTCGCCAGATTGGAAACCGGTGAACAGCTGGGAACTGAGAGCCTCCTATTCCTACTTGGATATGGAGTTGGAAAACAAGCCAACAAGCAACGATCCAGGCACCGCTGCCGCATATAACGGATCGAGCCCGCGCCATCAAGTGGTGATTCAGTCCTTTATAAATCTGCCAAGAAAACTGGAGTTTGAGCAGACCTATCGTTACGTGAGCGCCCTGTCGGCACAAGCGGTTAAGAGCTACAGCACAGCGGACGCGCGATTGGGTTGGCTCTTCATCCGGCAAATGCAATTGTCGGTCGTTGGACAGAACCTGCTGCAGCCGCGGCACGCGGAGTTCGGAGGCGACCCCGGAGGGCTGGTTGGAATCAAGCGAAGCGTCTACGCGCAGATTACCTGGAAGCAGGCTGCGAATTGACTTTCGTTAGGCATTGGAGCGCGGATGCTTTGCGCGAGAAGATGCCAACTCGTGAATGGCGACGTGGGCATCTGCGGCCATGGTTTACGACGGTCCTCGTGGCGTGTGTGCTCATTGGACTTCTCATCGAACTCCCGAGCATACAGGGACAGCATGCAAAGCCTACCGAATACGAAGTGAAGGCTACTTATCTCTATAACTTCAGCAGATTCGTCGAGTGGCCGGCTCAGGCCCTGCAAGCCCAAAGCGACTCCTTCACAATTTGCGTGCTGGGCGATAACCCATTCGGGCCGGCCCTCAAAGCCACTGTCGCGCAGGAAACCATAGCCGGACAAAGTGTGGTGGCGAAGCAAGTTCCAGCGCCACAGGATGCGATGAGTTGCCGCGTTCTATTCATAAGTTCGTCGGAGGATAAACGGTTGAAGGAAATTCTCACTAGTCTCGGTACGGCAAGTGTCCTGACTGTCAGTGATCTGCCCAACTTCGCGCAACGCGGGGGTATGGTGCAGTTCATCCTGGAGGGCAACAAAGTGCGTTTCGAAGTGAATTCGGCCACCGCTGAGCGGGCTGGACTGACTCTGAGTTCCGAACTGCTAAAAGTGGCAGTCAACGTAAGAAGAAGCGTTCAGCTCGGAGACTGACCGAGAATGTTCACGGTTCGGGATTATTCGATCCCCAGGAAGCTGACCTGGATGAATATGCTGGTCAGCGGCACCGCACTTCTATTGGCGGGAGCGGGATTGTTTGTCTACGATCTGTATAGCTTCCGAGTGGGGACGGTGCGTGACCTTGGAATCCAGGCGCAGATTATCGGATCGAACTCGATCTCGGCTGTGTTATTCGACGATTCTCATTCTGCCGAGACCGCGTTGTCAGCACTGCAGGCCGCGCCTCATGTCATGTCGGCGGAAATCTATACGCTGGATGGCTCCGCATTCGCGGGGTATTGGCGAGATCGAAAGGAATCTCCTCCTCCGCCTCCGGCGATCCCTGCCGGTCAAACTGAAGTCTACCGGTTCCAGAATGGCCGGGTCGCATTAGTCCGATTAATTGTTTTTCACGGCAAGCCAGTCGCCACGGTGTATATCCGCTCAGATTTGGGAGCCATGCATGACCGTGAAAAAACCTTTGCGATCATTGTTGCCACGGTGTTTCTGATGGCACTGCTGGCGGCGATGTGGATGTCATCGTCCACGCGCCGATCCATTGCCGATCCCATCGTAAGTCTGGCGGAGACCGCTCAAATTGTGTTGCGGGAGAAGAACTATTCGGTCCGGGCGCCTGCGAATGCGGGGCGCAGTGAGATTGCGGTTCTGATCACGTCGTTCAATGAAATGCTGGCGCAGATTCAAGAGCGCGACGCCGCTCTGGGAGAAGCCCGCGATCATTTGGAGCAGCAGGTGCAGGAGCGCACCGCGCAACTCAATGCCGCGAACGCGGATCTCGAAGCTTTCTCGTATTCCGTTTCCCACGACTTGCGCGCTCCTTTGCGCCACATCGGCGCATTTTCCACGATCCTGAGTGAGGAATATGGTTCGAAGATGGAGCCTGATGCCCAGAAACACCTGAACCGAATCCTGGCCGCGGTAAAGAATATGAGCCGGCTTATCGACGACTTACTGCACCTGGCCCAGATCGGGCGCAAAAATTTGAGGCGCGCTCCTACGGACTTGAATACGCTCCTGAAAGACGTGATCGCGGATCTGCAGCCGGAGTTCGTGGGCCGTCGAATCGAGTGGCTTATGGGGAATCTGTCTGCTGCTGAGTGCGACGCCGGCCTGCTGAAACAGGTATTCGCAAATCTGATTTCGAACGCCGTCAAATATACCCGGCGAAAGGAAGTCGCTGTTATCGAAGTCGGCCAGGTCGAGGAAGATGGCGCGCCTGTGATTTTCGTTCGAGACAATGGCGCGGGCTTCGACGAACGATACGCGGACAAATTATTCGGAGTCTTCCAGCGGCTTCACCGGGCCGAGGACTTTGAGGGTACGGGCGTGGGACTATCCACGGTGCACCGCGTCATTAAGAAGCATGGTGGAGAGATCTGGGCGAAAGGTGAAGTGGATAAAGGCGCGACTTTCTTTTTTACGCTTGCGGCGACAGGACGAGGTCATGTCCATGCGAAAAAAGCTGGGACTGCTGGATAACGAGTCAGGATTCGCGACTGAAAACATCTCTTTATAGCTGGCAAGCCGCCAGCTTAACCCTCATCGCGGTAGAGGGTCTTTCATATTAGTCAGTGCGTACGCCATAACAGACATAGCAGCGGCATTTTCCCGTAGTTCTGCGGGTACGACTTTGTCCAGAGTATCGGCGGCGGTGTGATGGTAGTTGAAATAAGTCCGGCCGTCTTGCATAACGCCGAAGGCGGGGACTCCGGCATTGGACATGGCTTCGATGTCGGCGCCGGGAGCATAAGTGGTGGGCTGAAAAACGGTTGCGCCGATGCTCTGAAGGACGGTCTGCACGGGGTGGAGAGCCTCGATCGCAGCGGGGGTAATCTTGACGTCGAAACCAAGAGGATGGGCAGCGCCGGCGTCGCTCTCGATGGCGGCGACGTGGTGAGCGAAGTCGGCTGAGTATTCGGCGGTGTAGGCTCTGCTGCCCGAACCTCCGGTTTCTTCGTCCATCCAGGCAATTACGCGCAAGGTGCGTGCCGGACGCAGGTGAAGGCGCTGTAGGATTTCCGCAGTCTCCATGGCCATGACGACCCCGGCTCCGTCGTCAATTGCTCCGGTGGCGAGGTCCCAGGAATCGAGATGTCCGGAGACGACGACGATCTGCTCGGGATGTTCCGAGCCTTTGAGATCGGCGACGACGTTGTAGCTGGTTTCGTCAGCGAGCTTTTGCGGTGTCAGCGTGAGGTGCATGCGGACTTTACCCTGCGCAGCGAGGTGGGCGATGAGGTCGGCGTCTTCGGCGGTGACGGCTCCGGCAGGGATTCCCGCGGGAAAACTGAATCCGGTGTGTGGGAGGCGGTAATCGGCGTTGCCTACGGAGCGTACCAGGGCGGCGACCGCGCCGAGATCGGCGGCGGCTTTCGGCCCCGCTCCACGATAGCCGACAGCCTCGCTATAGGCGGCAAAGGCGAGTCCGGCGGCAGCTTTCTGCTTGTCGAAGAGTTCGTTGAAGAGCACGATCTTTCCCGCAACTTTGTCGCGGCCGAGAGCGGTGAGCTCGTCGAAATTATCAACCGTGACTATATCGGCGGTGAGTCCGTCCGCCGGAGTCGAAGAGCTGCCGCCGAGGGCAGTGAGAACGACCTTTTGCGTCGTGCCCGCAACCATGCTGGGATATTCGACGAGTGCAGCGGTCTCGGCTCCGCGAACCCAGTGCGGCACGGTCACCGGCTCGAGGCGGACATCGAGCCCAAGCTTGCGCAGTTCGCCGGCAACGTATTGCGCGGCGGCGGTGGCCTGTACTGAGCCGGTGGGACGCGCTCCGATGTTCTCGGTGAGGTGAGCGAGCTGGTGATAGGCGTAATCGTCATTGATCGCCGCGGCTTTGATCGCCGAGAGTTGCTGCAAGAGCAGTGGCGGGAAATTCTGCTTGTCGGCAGCGGAAGCCTGCTGCGCAGAGACCCACGAAGGCATGCTCGGCGTCTGGGGCGGAGTTTGGGCACCGGCGAGTGTGGATGAGATCAGCAAAATAGCGATCGCAATTGCGAGAGAAGTGGTTACGATAGAAAAAGAGAAGCGGAAAGGCCTGTTCATAGTTTAGGCAGTGTATCTGAGAAGGCCGGTTGGGGAAAAGCAGCGGGCGAGCTCTGGAACAAAGACGGGCCTTCGCACTGCGCCTGACATACGTCTAGCTGCGGTCCATGTTAGCGTGAGGCATGGACAAAAAACAGATCAACTCTCCCAAGATGACATTGAACTTCCTGATATGGGTTGGCGGGGTTTTCATGCTGCTGCTGTTCGCCTTGTTGGCACACTTCGTATGGCGACTCTTCTAGCGGCTTTATCCAGCAACAGAAAAACCGGGACAGAAAAAATGGCCCCATTGCTGGGGCCAAGTTTCAAAGAGGCAAAGTTTGGCGGGTAACGTCAGGAAAGGCGATGCAAGTTGCCGCTCCGCCAGCCAGAACGGCAGTTTGGGAAACGTTTTGAAGAGTAAAGGTGAAGGTCATTACTTTGGGTTTGCGGCCTCTTTAATACTTTGGGAAGAAGCACTTGCCAAGCCAAAGATAAGAAAAGGCAAAAGGTAACACATTCACGGCGTAAGTTATTGATTGGACGTGTGTTAGGCAGGAAAATGGGAGCGAGTGAGCCGACCTTGGCAGTAAATCAGGCGTGGCAAGTGCATAACGATGCACATTGACTGCACGGCCATGCTCTGGGATGTTATGTGAGCCGCCGATTCCCACCAGCGGCTCACAAGATTGAAACTAGCTGTTTCCCGCCACAGTGCGCAGCTTCCCGGGCAGGAAGTGGTACGGCGGCCAGGGTCCGCTGATGGCGACTTCGCAGTTCTTCAACTGCTTGGCAGCCGTAGTGTAGCGGTTCTGATATTTCTCTACCGATTTGGTATCGATGAGATGGGCGATATCGATGAGCATGCCTTGAGGAGCAACCTTCTTGCAGCTCACTTCCTCTTCCAGAGGGTTAAATAGCTTGTGGACTTGCACCGAGAGGGCGCGTGCCTTGGTTTGGCGCTCGCGTTCCCGGGAAGCCTTGACGCGCAGCTTTGAGAGATAGTCGCCGCCGACGGTGTCGGGCAGGATGACGTCGATCATGGCCTCACGCAGCGAACCGTCGGTGACGGTCAGCTTGATGTGCATCTCGGACTTGCCGCGGAGCTTGGCAACGCTCACACCAAAGGCACGCCGGTTGACCCGGACGGCCTGGCGAAGCGCGTCGTCACTCTCGAAGATGGTTCCGAATTTGAAGGGCAATACGGTGGAATTACGGAAGCAGCCGCTGACCACGCGGGCATGCTCGATGACCGATTTCTGATCAAGTTGCGCAGAGTTGGGATCGTATTCGCTCACAATCACAGCAAACTCGCCGCTGGGATAGCTGAGCACTGGGGCTCCGTTCACGCCTTGGACGTTTTCAATTACAAAAGGGCGTCGGGAACGGGTGCCGTTTGGGAGGGTCTGGTGCTCGGTAAGGCAGTATGCGTACCACGACATATTGAACTCTCCGAACCGGGACGGAGGCGAACCAACCACCTCTTATGTTTTTGCACAGGCCGAAACTGCGAGTCTGGAAGTTTACTTAGCGGTACAGGGTAACGATCTGGGAAACTTACTTTCGTAACCCCATAAGGCATATTACTTCGGATCGAATCGAAAATGCAACTTTTTAGTGGCAAGAGGCATCTCGCCCTGCTTTTTCCCCACATTGGGAGGCCCAGATTGGGGTCAGCGAAGGGAGGGAGCCGATCTCCCGGTTTTGGGGTTCTAACCGGGGAAGTTGGAGAAGTGCCTATGTTTAGATGGATATGAGTTGGCCACGAAGGCGGTGTGAGCTTCTCTGGGAGCGCACGCTGGCGGTCCCGGTGAGGTACGGCTTTTGCTGTATTGTCCTACTTCAGCGTTCGCAGTACTTTGAAGCTCGAAAGATCGGCGGGGTGATTAGACACCCCCGAGGGCGGTCATGGGTTAGTGTCACCATAAGGGACATTGCGACCCTTACGACTGCCTTTTTTGTATTACATCCGACATCCTTCAGCCGACTTGCTTTGTGACGGCTCTACCAGAGCGCGACTAACCTGCTGGGCACCGCTACGGCTCATTATTGAGAGCATTGAGTTATGGATCGGCCCAGCGTCGAACAACTTCGGGACGAACTTGAACGGTTGATGCGGGAGCAAATTGAGAGTCTGGCCAGACAGACTTTTGTGGGTATCACCGAAGCAGAGTTGAAAGAAGAAAAGGAACGGCTGAAACGTATTCGCGAGGTGTCCGCGGACTTTCTGGAAGCTCTAAAGAGAACTGGTCTGTAGCGAACCGGCGAGGCATGAAAGTCTGGTCGTTATGCAGTGCTGGTGAATTTGTTTTGATTGGATCGAGACCAAGGCGTTCGTCTTTGAAAGGGAAGAACTATGACGGAAAAGCCGAGTGTAACCCTGCCTGGAACGGTTGAGCATATCATCAAACCGTTGCACCCGAGCGAGCCGGAGAAGGCTCAGATTACAATCGAAGGGGCCGACGATTTGTACAGGGAAATTCGCATTGAAAATTCACTCACCGATGAAAACGGGGATGAGGTTCGCCTCAAGAAAGGTGCCGAGGTTGAGGTCACTGTAGAAGCTCATCCAGCGGCCACGGTTTCAGGGAACACCGGTGCAACGGAGTCGCGCCCGGGTTAGCCGAACAAACAGTGACAGTGCGCCATAATCAAAAACTTCTCCCATCGAAACATTCGAAGGGAATCTCCCGCTTACCTCTTCTTCGCTGCCGCTGCAGCCGCAACGCGGGCCGCCCGCTCCTGCAGGGATAAGGTCACAACCTGCAACATGTCGTCCTGTGGTGCAGGCTTGCCGGTCCAGATCTCGAACTGGCGGGCTGCCTGGTGGACGAACATTTCAATGCCGGGGATGATCTGCGCGCCGCGCTGCTTCGCCAGCTTTAGCAGCTGGGTTTCGGCGGGATCGTAAATCATGTCGAAAACATAACGCGCGTTGATTTCTTTTTCCTGCAGCGGAGTCTCGCGGGTGTTGCCCATGCCGACGGGCGTGGCGTTAATGATCACATCAAAGGCGTATTTCTTGAGGTCGGCGCGCTTGATCGAACGCGCGTGTGCGCGCCGGGCAAGCTTCTGTGCCGTGGCGGCGTTGCGGTTTAGGATGTAAACTTCCGCCCCGCGCTCCTTGAGGCCAAAGACGGCGGCGCGCGCCGCGCCTCCGGCGCCAAGCACAAGAATCTTTGCATCCTGTAGCGTGCTGAGTCTCCGTTCAAGGGGACGCACTACCCCGGAAGTATCCGTATTGAAGCCGTATAGTTTTCCATCCTGGGCGCGCACTACCGTGTTGCAGGCGCCGATCTTCGTAGTATGGGAATCGGTGTTGTCGAGGTAAGGAAGAATGGCTTCCTTGTACGGCATAGTAATGCTGAGACCGTGAATGGGAATCTCGCGCACGCAGTTCAGCAGGTCTTTCAAAGTCTTCGCATGCAGCGCGAGATAGACCGCATTTACGTTCTCTCGCCGGAAGGCCGCATTCATAATGGCGGGCGAAAGCGAGTGAGCAACCGGATCTCCCGCGACGCCGTAGACGCGGGTAGCAGCATCGACAGTATCGATACGGTAGACGCTGCGCAGCTCCTGCGCCGTAGCCTGGCCGGGAGCGGTTTCCTCTCCGTGCCCGACCGCGGCGAAGGTAAACACACTGCCGGCGCGGACTCCGAGCACACGGCTGATTAATCCTTGTTCGCCCATGCACAGCCCGACCAAAGATTGGTTGTCGCTCTCGCGCCCCAGAAACTGGATCATGGCAACATTGTCGGAGAGCGTTGCAGCCGTGCTTACTACTTTGTAGAAGTCAGCCGAAACGCCGCGCATCTTCTCCAGAGTTTCGTCGAGCTTCTTCGTCCCTCGAAAGTCGTGGAACGAGAGAACCAGCGCGGAGCGGGTGCGCAGCTTCTGCAACTGTGCTGGTTTGCACTTCAGAGCGGTTTGCAATTCCACATCGACGAGTTGGCAGCCCGCGACCGAAGCCTTGGCCAGCAGGTCGAGTTGAGAGGCTATCGAGCCGCGAAACTTGCCTCCACTAGCCGTCCGGCGGCAGGTGGCAATCACCACGGTTCCGGGATGAGTTTCAAGGAAATGCTTGATCTTGGGAAGCGCCAATGCGGGCTTCGAAATATAATCCAACCTGAACTCCAGGAAGGAGTTATCACGGATCAAAGCTTCCGCCTTCTCGACCAGTTCGGTGGGGTCGGATGCGGTAACGGCAACGCACACCCGGGGCAGCCGCAAAGGCAGCAGCCGGGGCGGATAACTCTTGGGGGCAGAAATCATCTTATAATCAATAAGTTCGGTAGAAGGTTCGGCGCGAATCTTACAGGGGTCGAATTCCAGATGCAACAGGGTATTCACAATTTCTACGAAAAAACTGTTTTCACGCCCGGACTGACACCCTCGTAACCTTGACCCCCTCTTACCCCCTTGTTACCTTCCATCCTGAAGCTTTGCTTCCACGGCATTTGACTAGGGAAGGGCACCGAACGCGCCTCTTCCCGGAGGTAACATGAAGAAACTAGGACTTTTAGTGTTGTTGGCTACAGCGGCGGCGTGGGCTCAGTCGACATCGGATATGAACCCCAGCACGCCCACTCCGGATGGCACAATTGTTACAAGCAACAATTTTCCGGTGCAACGGGTACAAATGCCCACCTACGCAGACGTCTACTGTGCCGGCTTCATCAACCGGCAGAGCCTGCCTGATGCCAACTTTGTGGCCGGAGGGTTGGACACCCCCGAAGGCACCAAGTTCGTTAGAGGCGACGTCATTTACCTGAAGGGCAGTGGATATACCCTCGGCGCGGAATACGAAATTGTCCGGGCTTTGCGTGACATCAACGAGTACGAAATGTTTCCGGGGCAAAGGAAGCTCCTGGCGGCGACCGGCCATCCCTACGAGGAAGTCGGCCGAGTTCGCATCGTTGACACGCGCAGCAAGACTGCGATCGGCAACATCGAGTACACGTGCGATCCTATCAATCCGGGCGACACGGCGATTCCTTTTGCCGAGAAATCCATGGTGGCCTTTCATTCGCCGTTGCGTTTCGATCGTTTTCTGCCCACTGTGAGCAAGGTTTCCGGCCGCATTGTGATGGCAAGGGACTTTGACTCGGAGCTCGGGACCGGGCAGAAGATATACATGAATGTGGGAGCAAACCAGGGAGTCAAAGTCGGCGACTACTTCCGCGCCGTGCGAAGCTATGACGCGGTCCTGCACGATCCGGTGGATTCGCTTTCGTTCAAGGCCGCCCTCAGTGAGGATACGCAGGCAAAACAGGCGTCGGTCGATCCCGGCATGTTTGAGAAGTCTAATGGTCCAGTGATTCACGTGCGCGATCTGCCGCGCCGTGCGACTGGCGAAATCGTGGTCATCGGAACCACGCCCACCACGGCCACGGGAATGATCGTATTTGCGATGGAAGATATTCACACCGGCGACAGCGTGGAGCTTGACGAACAGAACCAACAGTAAATTTCGTAAGCATCACGAGTACCCTCGAACTGGGGACGGGCAACCGTCCCCAGTTTTACTTGTATCAAAGGAAAGCCGGCGGCTGCGGCGGGATCTTGCCGCAGGAGTTGGGCGCGGTAGGTTCGATTCGATGGTCAGGCACGCTAGTTCACGGCCAGCGTGAGTTCTTTAGTCTTCGCGATGGTCGCCCCGGTAGCGACGTTCACTGTGAGAGTCTGTTTTTGCGTGATGCCACCACCCACCGCAGTCACCGTTACCAAATAGGCCTTCGGAGCCAGACTCGAGGCGGCCTTGAAAGTTACCGTCGTAGCCCTCGATCCCGGGGCTGCGACCACGTTTGAAGGCGAGAACTGTGCCGTCAGACCGGATGGCAACCCGGTCGCAGTGATGGTTATCGCCGCGTTGAACGTCGAGTTTGGCGTAGTGGTAAGCGTGAGACTCTTAGATGTCCCTG
>JBAPQU010000281.1:0-3474 GCA_049280795.1 Candidatus Sulfotelmatobacter sp. | reverse complement strand
ACCCACTCCCGCCTCATGCCAACTCCGTCAACCGCACGGCCAGATTGCCGGATACGACCTCGAACTCGCTCCACCCGATCAGCGTCGCGTTCAAACGCAGCGGAACGTCCTGACCCACGCGCCAATGCGCATCGATGACGGAACCGGCGCGCAATTTCAGCAGGTCCGCGATGTAGAAAGCCGGCAACGGCAACTCCACTGTGAGTTCGCAACGCAGTTCGAGCACCGGCTTCCAGCGCTCCTCTTCCTGTTTCTCGCGCTCCGCTGCGGCCGCCTCCGCCATCTTCTCCGCTGCCGGACTTTCGAGCGTCCGCGCCACACCGGCTTCCGCCATCCCCGTCCCGCCTTCCCCACGCGCTTCCGCTTAACGCTGAATCAGGAACTCGGTGAAATAAACGTCCTCGACCACCAACTCCGGCACGCGTTGCTGCAGCGCCTGCAACAAGTCCTGCTTTAATTTGGCTTTGCCCTTGGCCGTCTGCAGATCGTCGACCCGGGCTTCGGAGAGCACGCCTAGAATCGTGTCGCGCACCTCTGCCACCGGCGCGCTTTCGTCTTTGCCGATTTCCCGGCCCAGGCCAAGATCGATCCCAACCCGCAAGTAAGACCTCTGTCCGGGGTCCGCCAAATTCAAAACAAAGGTTTCAAGATGCAGCGTGCTCCGCACCGGCGCAGCCGCGCCGGGCTCAGCCCGGTGTGTGCTCCAAAACCATCCCCCCAACACAGCCAGCACGACCGCGAGCACGGAGAAAATAATCCCCGCGCCGGATCCGCCTTTGGCATTTTTTTCGGAGGGCACTGGGAAGGGAAAAATGCAATCGGCGTACCGCGGAGGGGAACAAAGGTGATGGGGTCGGAGGTCTCTAACCTCGCGCCAACTGCCCGCAGGTCAACCCGCAGGCCTTCTTCGTCCCTCCGATCAATATTTAGCCGAAGGGATTCTCAGAAAATTCTGGCCCAGCCTGAGAGAATCCTCATTACGGATCTCTCAGGCTAGGACAGCTCGCTTCCGTCTGCAAAGTACGGCGTCGGCAACAAGCGCGAGACCTCCGCGCCTCTTACTGTTTCAGCGCGATCGTATCCTGCGTAATCTGATCAAAAGTTGTGACCGCTTTAGCGTCGGCTTCAAAGCCACGCTGGGCTACGATGAGATTGGAAAATTCGGTGGCGATGTCCACATTCGACAACTCCAGCGAACTGCCCGCGATTGTTCCCGCTCCTCCCGCGCCCGGAATGCCGACCACGGCCGGCCCCGACGCCAGCGTCGGGGAATAATCTGTGGTCCCGTCGAGTTGGAGTCCGTTCACGTTGGCAAAGCTCGCCAGCGCCAGTTGTCCCAGCGACTGCGTTTTGCCGTTAGTGAACGAGCCGGTAATGGTGCCATCCGGACCGATGGTGAAATTCGACAGCGAACCGCTGCTGCTGCCGTCCTGCCCAATCGACGTGGTCGTGCTGGTAGCCGCAACCTGCGTGATGTCGGGAGCGGTTCCGTTCAGCAGATTCCAGTCGAAAGTCTGGTTGGTAGCGCCATCGGCGAAACCGGTGATGGGAATTCCCTTGACGTTGCCGAGTGCCAGCGCCGTCATGGGCACGGTGATGGTATCGCCGGTGGCGAACGCTGTGCTTCCTGCCGCAATCGTGAAATCGAGCTGGCCCGAGGTGAACGGACTTCCCACCGTGGCCGTCCCCAGCGCACCGGAAACTGAGCCCACGACCGAAAATGTCGTCGGGCTGGTCGCTGTCAGGGTCACGGTCTGCGCCACGGTTGCGGCCATCGCCACCTGGCCGGTAATGGTTCCGTTGCCGGTATTTGCCCCGCCGCCGGTTGCCGGACCATATGCTGGAGTGCCCACGCCCCCGCTGGTGCCGATCAGCACTCCGTTTCCATTAAAGGTCAACGTGCCGGTGGCCAGAACTCCAGTGGGAGCGACGCCCCCGGCCGAGTTGAGGTCGGCCGGCGGGATGTTGAGACTGTAGCTCCAAGTGTTCGGCCCGGTGTTGGTAAAGTTATAGGTCAGGGTGTGAGCCGCGCCCAGCGAATCGTAGATCGTTACCGGCGTAGAGAATGTCGCGCCCACTCCGGAAGAGGCATCGAGATTGGAGGCGATGTCGACGTTCGCGGTCGCCGTCGGCGGGCTGATCGTGCCCGCGCCGAGTTGCAGCGGAACGATTCCGGCCCCGTTGTTGACCACGCCGTTGACCGCGGGATAGCCCAGCACCTGCTGTCCGGCCGAACTGACTAGAAAATTGCTGGAGTTCACGGTGAAATCGCCGGCCCGCGTGTAGTCGATCGTGCCGTCGGTATTCTGCACCGCGAAAAATCCATTGCCCTGAATAGCTACATCCGTAGGCACGCCCGTCGAGCTGATGCTGCCCTGGGTGAACAACGAAGGCATGGCGCCAATCTCAACCCCGGCTCCCACCTGAATCGGATCTCCCGATCCCGTCGTTCCCAGATTCTGATAGAACAAGTCGCTGAACAATACGCTCGTGTCCTTGTAGCCAGTGGTGTTCTGGTTCGAGAGGTTATTGGCAATGGCCGATAGCGCCGTGGATTCCGACGTCAGCCCGGATAGAGGAATAGAAAAATCAGGCATTTAGAACGCTCCTTGGACCTTGCTGGTTAACGCCGAGATAGCCGGCGATGAAAAGTTGGGCAACATTGTGGAAGCGGGTGCGACTGCTGAGGCGGGAATCGCAGACAGCACCGAAGCGGCAGACGAGGCGGCGGGATTTGTCGCCGCGCCGTTCGCCGGCGGAGTGGTTCCACTCGATCCCGTGCTCCCCGACGCCGGAACATATTGCTGCAACAACGAATAGATTGACGTCACCTCGCTCAGTTCGCTGAACTGCGCCAGTTGCCCCACGAACTGCGAAGGGTCCACCGGATCGGTCGGGTCTTGATTTTGCAGCTGTGCGACCAGCAGTTGCAGAAACATGTTGTTCAAACTCTGCCCCGTGGGCAAGCCGGTCGTTGAGGTCGTCGGGGGCGTCGTAACCGGAGTAGTACTCATAGCAAAAGTTCTCCTTTAAGCCAGAATGCTGAGACCGCCGCTGCCGCCACTGAATACTCCCGGCGGCGGAAGATCCGCGAAATCGTCCCCTGCAACTTCCGAGGACATGGAGCTGGAAGGTACCGGAGCGGGAACAAAAGAACGCGGCTGGGAATCGCCCCCGCCCGCGCCATTGCCGGCAGAGGAAAATCCCTGCGTGAAGCTCACGTTGCTCAGCCGCAGATTCTGTTGTTGCAGGCTGTTGGTGAGAGCCGGCATCTCGTTGCCGAGCAGCCCGCGCAAGTCTCCCTTTTCGCTGCCGATCGTCAGCCCCACATCGCTTGCGTGAATCACGGTACGAACTTCCACGCTGCCGAAGGCCGACGTGTTCACTCCAATCCGCATCTCAGCCTGCCCCACGCGGCTCACCATTTGCGCCATCTGCACCGGTCCGGTAGCCATTGCAGGCGCAGGCTCTGCC
>JBAPQU010000280.1:0-7505 GCA_049280795.1 Candidatus Sulfotelmatobacter sp. | reverse complement strand
CGGGCCGTCCGGTCCGCGCTCTTTCTCCTTACCGTCCCGCCGTACTAGCTTCCTCCGCCTCTTCCTCTCGCTCCCCATCATCTGTACCGGGATGCCCGGTTAGCGACGACGTCAGATATTTCCGCAGGCAGCGCGTGCACGGAAAATAGCCTTCCTTGATCGCTTCTTTCGCCGTCATTGTGCGCTCGGTGGCTTTGTCGTGAATGAAAGGGCATCCCGGCACATGAAAGAGCTTGGCTCCGTCCGAGACCACGACTACCAGGTCGGGAGGAATGTTGTTCCCCGGCTCAGCATGTTGTGATCGGACGAAACTCCTGATGGTGGGAACCTTTGCCAACCACAGCCCGCCGGCGATCAGCGCCATCGCCGCCACCGGCACCAGCCACGCCGCCCAACTCGACCATCTACGCCCGCTAACAGTGGTATTCTTTGCCAACCGATTCTCGAGCCTGCGGCTGAAACCAGCGGGCACATCGAGCATGCGCTCATCGCTATAAAGCGCGACTACATTCCGCGTTCCCGCCAGCACCGAGGCACACTTCTTGCAGGTGCGGAAGTGCTCGTCCATCGTAGAGCGCAGCGCGGCATCGACATCTCCCTCGACGTAATTCGAAATTTCCCTCCATACTTGCTCGCAGTTCAACGCTTCGTGGTTCACCATGGTTTAGTTCCCTTCTCAAATGGCAGCCGGCTGAACCAGCCCTGCTCCCATCCGGCGGCCAGCAGATCGCGCAGCATCAGCCGCGCCCGCAACAACCGCGTTTTCACCGAAGCCACCGAAATTCCCAGCGCTTCGGCTGTCTCCTGAATGTTCAGGTGCTCCATATCGCGCAGTACAAAAACCTCGCGATATTTTCGATCAAGCGTGCCCAGAGCTTCCGCCAGCCGCTGCCGCACTTCCTTACGCTCCAGAGCCTCCGAGGGAATCTCGCGCCAGTCGGCGAAGTCGCGCGGTGCATAATCACTTTCTTCTTCGCCCTTTCCAGAGCGATGACCGTCGATGCCCTCCATAGGCACAGTTCGCTCCCTTCTTCGGCGCATCAGAGCCTCATTCACCGTGATCTGAATCAGCCACGTGCTGAAGCGAGCCTCGGCGCGAAACTGCCGGATATTGGCGAACGCCTTCAGCATCGCTTCCTGGGCTGCGTCCTCGGCGTCATGCTCGTTGCGCAGAATCGCCAGCGCCGCGGCATATACCCGCCGTTCGTAGGGACGGACCAACTCGTAGAACAATTCGTGCTGGCCCGCCTGCACGCTCGAAATCAGATCCCGCTCGCGCGTGCCGGCCTGCTCCGGGTTGTTCAACACCATGATTGGTTCGGACATCTAGCGTGCAATCCCTCGCGCAATGTCTTGGGTCTTGGGTTTCCCTTACCCCTGAGACCTGAAACCTAAGACCTGTGATCTGAGACCTTCTCTGTCAGTATTCCGGATCTTTTTTCCACCCCGTCAGCATGGAAATGAAATTGTTCCAGCCGTGCAGGATCACCATCACTAGATGCCCGAAGATAAAAAACAAAATTGCCCACATCACCGCGAAGTGCCATATTCGGGCATAGTGAAAACCTCCCATCATCCAGGCGAGCCAGGAGAACTGAATCGGCTTCCAGACTACGAGGCCGGTGAGAACGGAGAGAGCCCCAAGCACGATTGCCATCGTGTAAGCCTGCTTCTGGAGCGGGTTGTAGGCCTCGCGAACTGCGGGCTTCGGTCCGAAGAAGAAATAGTGCTTCACCATCGGCCATACGCCGGGAATATCCCGCGGAGTGAACAAGACTTGCCGGTAGTTTCCGGTGAAAAGCTGGTAGCTGAGATAGAGGAGGCCGGTCGCGATGTAGAACCACATGAAGGTGAGGTGCCACTGCAAACCCCCGCCGAGCCAGCCGCCGATGGCGAAGGCTCGCGGCCAATGCAGTAAGTCCTTCTGCGGAATCTTCGCACCGAAGCTGGGGAAGGCGCGGAAAATTTGCAGGCCGCTGCCCACCATTACAAACAGCGAAACCGTATTCAGCCAGTGGCACAAGCGCACCACGAACGGATGCTCGTAGACGGCGCGAGCCACGACCACGGGCGGTTCGTCTTCGCCCTCGGCGCTCTTGCCCTTCGCTTGGATGATTTCGATCGCTGCGCCGTTCATGTACTCCTCCCGTGGCACCGCAGTCTCGGCCGCTTTCTCGCCCCGCCGCGAACGCTGCGCTCTCCCTCAAAAGCCGGCGAGACGCCGGCGCTACAAAACGCTACAACCCATAAAACCACGAATAGCCTTGATCTTCCCAATAGCCGACCTTGTCCAGCACGTTTGTGACTTTTAAATCCGTCAAGTACTTGGCCTGCTTGTAGCCGATTTTGGTAGGGATGGTGAGACGCAACGGCGCTCCGTGGGCGCGGCTGAGCGGCTGCTCGTACATTTCATAACAGAGGAGAGTCTGCGGATGCAGCGCGGTCGCCATGTCCAGCGACTCGTAATAGTCGTCGGCGCAGTTCACGACGATGTAGCGGGCGGTGAGATCGGCGCCGATAAATTTTAGAAAATCGGAAAGCCGCGCACCCCCGAACCGTCCAATCACATCCCAGCCTTCCACGCAGATGTGGCGGGTGTTTTGCCGATAGCGCGGCAGGGCCTGCACCTGTGCCAGAGTGTATTCTCCTGGCTTCTGCACCGCGCCACTGACGGTCAGCGTCCAATTTTCAAGGATCACTCCAGGGTCATCGACGTCATAGCCGTTGATAGGAAATTTCGAAGGGGGAGTCAATTCAGAATTATCGAAGGTTGTCGCCAGATGGCTGGTCCGGAAGAGCCTCGCCGAAGCCCAGTCGCTGAAACCTAACCCCTTCTTGAGCAACCCTTCCTGCAAGCTGGGGACGGCAAACGCGCCCAGCCCCAGCAAAGGCGTCAGCTTGAGCAGTTCGCGCCGGCTGTTTTGGCGGAACTTCTTTTCATCGATTTGGCGATCGTTTATCTTTCGATCGTTTATTTTTTGATCGTCCGCTTCGCGATCTTCCGTTTTGTAATCATCTATTTCTTGATCATCATTCATGAATTGATCCCACACGTCGCCGCTACCAACCCTCAGCTTGACTGGAAACTAACTACCGGCAACGAGCTTATTGCAGTCCGCAGCCATGAGATTCCCCAAACGCAGCAAAGTTTCGCCCCTTCCTTATTAGAATCATAACGCCTGGGGCGTCCTTTCGAGCGGTACCTTCTACTAGCCTTTGGAGCCGGTTTCGAGGCATACTAGGGGGAGAACTAACATCCGCCGGGAGCGGCCCGGTTCAACAATTCCGATCAGCTCAGATACGGAAACCCTGTTCCTGCATGTCTAGTCTAAAGTCGATTGCGCCGAAAACCGATCACGATTTGGCGGCACCGCCGCGAAAGCGTGTGACCGAGGGCCCGCGCGAGAATCCGCACGAAGATCCGCGGCAGCGCGGGCTCATGCTGGGAGCGCTCTGTTTGCTTCTGCTGGCTTTGGGCATTGTGCTTTGGCATGACCGTGATTTCTGGTTCCCCGATGCTCAGGAAGCGGAATCGGAGCTGCCGGTCGAGAGTGCGCCTTCCGCGAAAGCCCCACCGGTGCAGGAACCAGCGATAGCGACACCAGTGTCAGTCGCGAAGCTGAAACCCAGAGTTCCGCTGAAGACGAAGGAAGTCGCGTCCGCGATCGACCCGCCCGCCGCAGAAATCCCCGTGCCGCCCGTAGTGGCGACTAGCCGAACGGTGTTGCCTCCTCTGGAAGTCGAGGTAGTCGCCGGCGATTCGCATCGCACCATCCGGCCGGGAAGCAGTTCGGTGCGCGTGGATTTGCAGCCCGGCACGCCTCCGCAACCGGCTATAGAGGCAGCGCCCAGCGGCGATGCGCAAACCGCTGCGAATGTCACCAGCAATGCCGCCGAGCGTGTGCAGATGTCCACCGATGCCTCGGAGATCGTGACCGCCCCGGTGCGGCCGAACTATCCGCTGCTGGCGCGGCAAATGAAGGTGCAGGGGTCAGTCATTCTGCAAGCGCTGATTGGCCGGGATGGAATCATCCAGAACCTGCGACTGGTCAGCGGCCCGCGCATTTTGGCCTCTGCTGCCGAGGATGCAGTCCGGCAATGGCACTTCAAGCCGCACTACCAGGGCAGCGAAGCGGTCGAGACCCAAGCCAAGATCACGGTCAACTTCACGATTTCTACCAACTGATCTAGCGCTCACTTCGGATCTTGGGTCTCCGCACTTAGGAAAACCCAAGGCCAGGATCTTGCACCGCATCCAACGTTCGGCCCAAAATAACGAACGCCCTGATCTCTTTCGAGATCAGGGCGCCCGGGCAGCCCTCCCCCAGAACTGCTCACCAACGAAGCTAAACTCTGAAAAGCCTTCTGCATATGGCACTACCGTGCCGGTGGGCTACCCCTGAAGTGCCATGTGACCCAGGGTCTTGAAAAGGCGTGACTTTTGCCTGCCTTGTGCAGATTGCGCCCAGCCCGGGTGCTTTCTGGCTCTCTGAAGTCAATCCGCTTCCCTGCCGATAAACAACCCAGCAAGCATTTTTCGGAAGCAAACATTTCTCCGGATGCAAAACATGCCCTTTCAAGATCCCGAAACTTATCGCGACATCCTCGATGGGCTGCAAATCGGGGTCAGCGTGATCGATCTGCAGAAAAAAATCGTCTTCTGGAGCGACGGCGCGGAACAACTCACGGGCTATGCGCGCATCGATGTGCTGGGCCACCCCTGCACGGAAAACATTTTGCTGCATTGCGACCAGAACAGCTGCGAGTCGTGCACGGAAAGGTGCCCCATGGCAAACGCGCTGCATGATGCCAAGCCGGTGGAAGCCATCAGCTTTGTGCACCATAAGTCAGGGCACCGGATTGCGGTGCGCACGTGGGCGATTCCGCTGCGCGATAAGCGCGGGTCGATCATCGGTATCATCCAGACCTTCGACGGTGATTTTGCCGCCGCAGGTGCGGACCCGAACAATCGCGGCATGAAAGAACAAGGCTTGCTCGACGAGGTGACAGGATTGCCAAATCAGGCAGTGATGCACTCTCACCTGCGCGAAACGCTGGGCACTTTTACGGAGGTTCACATTCCTTTTGGCGTGCTTTGTCTGGAGGTCCACGATCTCGGCCAATTTCGTTCCAGTTACGGGCAGGGCGCGGCCCGGTCCCTGCTGCAGGTGCTGGCTCGAACCTTGAGAAATACGGTTTGCCCTACCGACTTTGTGGGCTCCTGGAGCGACGACCGGTTCCTGGTGATCTTGATGGGGTGCAGCGCGGAAGCGCTGCAGGCAGCTAGCCAGAGAGCGTTGAAGACATTGTCCGGCGCAACCATTCGATGGTGGGGAAAAGAGCTATCGGTGGCGGTTTCTGTTGGAAGTGCCGGGGCCCAGATCGGCGATACCGTCGGATCGCTTCTGCAGCGAGCGCAGCCCGCGTTCAGCGACGAGCAAGTCACGTTGTCGGTTCGCGCCACCGCAGCCTCAGGCAATCAACGGCCGCGGAGCTGAGCAACTGAGCTGACCTATGTTTGCGATCATCGGCATCGTCGTGGTTTTTGGCTGTGTGGTGGCCGGCTATCTGATGGAGCACGGGAACCTCCGCGTCCTCATTCAGCCCGCGGAGCTGGTTACCATTGGCGGGGCGGCCATCGGCACCGTCCTCATCGCCAATCCGCTGCACATTCTGAAACAGATCGCGGGCGGAATCGGAGGTGTTTTTGGCGGCTCCAAGTACACCAAACAGGCCTATCTTGATTCGCTCAAGACACTCTACGAGCTTCTCAACAAGGCCCGTAAAGATGGCTTGATGGCGCTTGAAGCTGACGTGGAAGAGCCGGATAAGAGCGCTGTGTTCGCGAAAGCTCCGGCCGCGCTCAAGAGTCATCACGCACTTGATTTCGTTTGCGATTCGCTGCGCATGGCAATCACCGGGGTCGATGCCTTCGATCTGGATCAAATGCTGGACCTGGATTTGGAGGTGCATCACAATCAGGCCGCTCTGCCCACTGCCGCTCTCACCAGCATGGCGGATTCCCTGCCGGGCCTGGGAATTGTGGCCGCGGTGCTGGGCATCGTGATCACCATGGGTGCATTGGGTGGGCCTCCGGAAGAAATTGGAAAAAAAGTTGCCGCCGCGCTGGTGGGAACGTTCCTGGGAATTCTTCTCTGCTACGGCTTGGTTGGTCCCATTGCGGCTAACATGGTCAAGGTCGCCGATGATGAACACGCTTATCTGTACGTACTGCGCGTTCTGATCGTTTCTTTTCTGAAAGGCACCGCGCCCATCATGGCAGTGGAAGTGGCGCGGCGTGCGATTCCCGGCCATGTGCGGCCATCCTTTAAGGAACTCGAAGCAGCCTGTCGCGGCGGAGGCGCGGCCGCAGCCGCCTCCGCATAGTCTAGTCACGGCCGAGCACTTTATGGAAAAGACTCGCCCTATCATCATTCTCAAGAAAAAAGGCGGTCACGGCGGCCATCACGGTGGCGCGTGGAAGGTGGCCTATGCCGACTTCGTTACGGCCATGATGTCCCTGTTTATCGTGTTGTGGCTGCTCAGCAGCAGCAAGCCAATTCAGGAAGCAGTGGGCGGCTACTTCCGAGATCCCAGCGGCACGGCCGACAAAAGAGGATCCGCAATGGAAGGTGCGGGTGAGAATTTCACCCTCACCAAAGACAACATGCCCAAGCTCAAGGATCAACTCGAACAAAAAATTCAGGAGATGAACGATTTCGAGAAACTCAAAAGCCACATCGAGATGACCGTCACCTCCGAGGGCCTGCGCATTGAACTGATGGAATCCGCATCCGGAACTTTCTTCGATAGCGGGAGTTCAAAACTGAACGCCGATGGCCGCGATTTGCTGATCACGCTGGCTGGACAGCTGGGCAAACTGCCGAACAAAATTTCGATCGAAGGCCATACCGACTCCAAGCCCTATGCCACTTCGGGTACGTACAGTAACTGGGAGCTTTCGACAGACCGCGCCAACGCTGCCCGCCGTCTGATGCAGGCCAACGGAGTGGGGACCAGCCAGATCAGCCAGGTGCGTGGCTTTGCCGATCAACGTTTGCGGAAACCCGACAACCCGCTCGACGCTTCCAACCGCCGCATTTCACTCATCGTGCAATACATCCCGAAAACCACCGATGATGAAAAAGGCGCAAAACCATCCGCTGCCGGTGAGGACAAAAAGCCCGATGAGATGAAACCAGAGGAAAAGACTTCTGCGAAGCCTTCGGCCGGAGTGGAGGAGAAGAAGCCGGAGGAAAAAAGTCCCGCTCCACAGCCAGAGACCGCTGGCAAGAAGGAATAACAAGCAGCACGAAAGAATGGGAGAGTTACAGAGTTAGTCAGTTAAGGATCAGACCCCGCCTGCCTTGAAATAACTTTACAGACCGCTCCGCACCGATCGCCAAATCCACGCTGTATAATCCCCGGTCTGACTTTTCCTCAGGAGATTCGTTGATGAAAAACCTTGCCCGGCTGTTGTGCCTTCTGTTCGTGGTGTCCTCGGT